>CAKORR010000005.1 GCA_934101595.1 uncultured Bacilli bacterium | reverse complement strand
AGGAACGATCTTCAAGAAAGGAATTATATATGACCCCTCTGCGAAAAGCGTTCCGAAGTGCATAGTGGCACAAGCTGCTATTAAAGCGAAAAATAGTAAATAGTATATTGGACTAAGATTTTAAAATCTTAGTCTTTTTTTGATTTATAAAAAAATTATTCCTTTTTGATAACCATTTAAGTGTAATGTATTTATTAAGGATTGTGTTTATAATTATGTTATAATTTTTATAGGTGATTAATATGTCAAAGTTATCCAATGTACTTATGATGCTTCAGTTACTTCAAAATAAAAGAAAGTATAGTATAAAAGAATTATCAGAAAAATTAGAAGTATCACCAAGAATGATAAGACAGTATAAGGACGAATTAGAATATGCCGGTATTTATATTGAAACAATATACGGGCCATATGGTGGATATGTATTAAATCAAGATGTTAAAATACCTGGAAAGTTTATTAAACCTGAAAATATTAAATTAAATAATAGAGAATATTATAATTTATTAAGTAAATGTATTAAAAATCATAAAAAGTGTTATATAGAGTATTATTCAAAGGAGCATGATAAAATTACTAAAAGAATTATTAGACCATACAATCTAATAGTCTTAGATAATGAATGGGGAGTAGCAGCATATTGTGAAAACAAACAAGAGATAAGGCATTTTTATCTAAATCGAATTACCTTAATAAAAGAATTGGAAGAAAAGTTTTAATGTGACATAAATAATACCTATTCTTAGTATATATTCTTCTTAGAAAGAAAGCGAGAAATAGTATATGATTAGGTTAAAACAATATAGAGACATATGGTTATCTGAAAAAATGGATGATGTAATTGGATTTTATCCAAGAGAGTTTTATCCATTAGATAATTTCTCATCATTCAAAGTAGAGGTAGATGGGTATTTGTATGCTTCATTAGAAGAAGCGTTTCAAAGTTCATTATTTTTGCCAGATTATCCAGAAATAGCAGAGCAAATAAAAAATAGCCATTCCTCTCATGAAGCTCAAAAGATTATGCTAAAAAATGTTGAGAAAGTAAAGTACACTAATCAGCAACAATTAGTTATAATGGAGAAACTATTGAGATTAAAATTAGAACAAAATCCGTACGTTTTAAAAAAGCTGCTAGAAACTAATGGTTACTACATCGTGGAAGACTCTCCAAAGGATAATTACTGGGGATGGGGAATTAATAGAGATGGTAGAAATCAACTTGGTAAAATATGGATGAAATTAAGAGAAGAATATAAATACAAATATAAATAAATCATTATAATTATGACTAATGTTCTTGTAAACCACAATCATAATGAAAAGCCACTAGTTAACTAGTGGCTTTTATTGAATTTTAAAGCTATAAAATCTATTTACTAAGTTTTTTTGCTAAATATTCATTCTTAAATCTGTCTTCCTCATGTCTTGCAATTTCTTCAAGCTTTGAATTATTTTTTATATTTCCTGTAAATATATCATGGGCATGTCTAAATTCATGAATTGCTATTTGTGCTGTTTTTAAATCTACTATTTCCGGGATACATATAACCATTTTTTTTAAATTTTTATTTTCATCCAATTCATACCAAACGCCATAATAAAGTATTTTTAAATCAAAATCTATGTAGGGACTTTTGATGAATTTGATTTTATCTTCAACGTAATTCCAGAAATTGTTTTCATAATCCAAATAATTTTTTACATCGTCTATCGACAAACTAAAACCATAAACCATATACCTTAACTCCTCACTTTCAAATATAGTTTTAAATCTTTTTGAACGGCTTTTAATATTAGAAAGTATATCAATTTTAACATCATTTAATAGGTTATAATAATACCTAATAGATTTATTAGTTAGATCATTATTGTTGCTTTTCTAATATTTTGATTTAGTAAGTTTATTTCTCTCTTAGCCATAATAATTTTCCTTCGCTAGGTATTATAACACAGTTTTAGGAAAAATAAATTTTTATTAAGAAGAACAAGTAATTTTAATAATAATTATGATATTGTTGGAAACTAGAAAATAACAGGGCTATATTTTAAATTGAGGTAGTAATTAATGAACTGTTGAAATTTTTGGAAAAAAGTAGCCTCAAATAACAATCTGGATGCTTGCATTAATTATTTTCAGTATTTTTTCTATTTATTTTTAAACGCCTTTATAGTATAATTTTATCAGAATAGAAAAGGTGATTTCATGAATGTGTTTTGTATTGGAAAATTATCATATGATATTATTTGCCCAGTTGAAGGAGCATTAAAAGCGGACGAAAATATATCTTCGCCAGAAAGAATTGATTCGGCCGGTGGCAAAGTTTCAAATGCCGCATATTTGTTAGGAAAATGGGGTCAAAAAGTTCAATTTGCCGGGGTAACTGGTTCGGATGACTTTGGAGCAAAGATAAAAAAAGAATTTGATAGTGTTCAAGTTGATACGAGTTTTATTGAAACCTCCTATGAAAAACCTACTATTGTCACTCTTAATATAGTCGACAAAACTTCAGGAACTTCTACGTCGGTGGAAGCTTATAAATCTGACTTTGCATCATTGAGGAAAAGAGATTTTGGCATAGCTCCGGAAGTTATTTTGGTTGAGCCACATGACTACAATGCAGTTCATGAAACTCTTGAAAAAAATCCAAAAGCAACATCTATATTGTTTGCAAGTAAATCTACTCCTGAGGCAATTGATTTGTGTAAGTTTTCGAAATATCTAGTATGCAGTAGTGCTTTTGCGGAGACCTTAACAAAAAGCGTTATTGATTTGCGAAATCCGAGTGTTATTGCATCTTCATACCAAGCTTTAAAAAATAGGTTTCCTAATTGTGAAATAGTTGTTATTTTAAAAGAGGGTGGCGCTTTATATTCTAATAATGGTGAAATAAGGGTAATGCCTGGGACAAATACCAAAGTGGTGGATAAAACCGCTATGGAAGAGGCATTTTTGGGCGCATTTACTTATGGCTTTGCTAACAATTTTGATATAGAAAAAGCTGTTACATATGGGCTTATTACGGCTGGACTTACTGGTACTAAAATTGGCAGTAGAACAGCATTTCCTTCACTTAATGAGGTTATAAGCTATTATGGTGATAAATTTGGCACTTCAGGTAATTTATCTACATCACAATCTAATGGTTCGGTTGGTAATCCTGCAAGCACAAGCCAAAACACAAAAACTACAACTCCAGAAGTACTAAATAGTACTCCAGTTAGTACTCCTTCTAACACAGTTACACCACCTACATCTCCATCTAATCCGGCAAATAATAATGGAGCACTTAATGCAATTCCGGATGTAATGCCAGAGATACCTAAAAATTAATATGACAAGTGAAATATTTACTTCAAAATCTCCTCACTTAGATCTTCACGGTGAAGTTACTGCAACGGTTGGTTGTATAGTTAATACCTTTATCCATGACAATATAAAGATGGGGAATAGATATGTTGCTATAATACATGGATGGAATAGCACAATTATAAGAGACTATGTCCATACAATGTTAAAAAAGGATAAAAGAGTTGTAAAATATTACATCGATTTTAATAATATTGGACAGACTATCGTAGAATTAGATGTCAGATAAATGACACCTAATTTTTTTATTTGACAAAATATTTAGCAAATGATATAATTCTTTTTGTCAATACAAAAATGCAAAAGTAGACACAACTTGACAAATTGTATAAGCTGTGCTATAATGTGTTTATCAATGGTATGATGGGGGTTATAAATATGAAAGGTTATGTATTAGATTATACGGATGAAAATGAGTTTAAGAAGTTAGAAAGAGCGTTGAAAAAGTATAATATGCTTGCTTTCAAAAAATTAAACTTTGAATATTATCCTGCAATGAGAAATGGTAAATTTTTAGGAAAACTTGTTAAGACTAATAAAAGTGTTGGCACAGAAACTTATGAGCTAAAGCTTCCTAGTGATAAAATGTTTACACAAGTACATGGTGAAGTAAAGCTTATATATACTGTTTATAAAAATGAAGAAACAGTTATATTAGATGAGTTATTACCAAAAGAAATTTTGCTTGAAGGTCATCGTTCTGAATTGACTACATATAAGGGCATTATGATTTCTAAAGAAAATGCTTCAAAAGACATGTTCAAAATAGACTTATTAAATATGTTACAAGGTAAGTAGAAGAGGGCAACCTCTTTTTTATAATTTTATAATTAAAAAGTCTTGAACTCATTAAAAAATTATGATATCATTTATGAGTAATGGACCTCTAGCTCAGTTGGTTAGAGCATCCGGCTCATAACCGGGCGGTCGTAGGTTCGAGTCCTACGAGGTCCACCATTAAATGCGGGTATGGCGAAATTGGTAGACGCACTAGACTTAGGATCTAGCGGAGCAATCCATGGGGGTTCAAGTCCCTTTACCCGCACCATAAAAAAATCTGGTTGAACTTAGGTTCAATTTACTAATAAATATCAATTCTAGAAATAGAATTGATTTTTTGTTGTGTGAAAGAATTGAATATTGGAAAGAAAAATTTGAAAAACTAATATCTTTCTTACACGATAAACTTCATAGTTGGTATGATAAAGATGATAAATATATTGATGTTGTTAATGATATGTATGAAGATAAAGTTTTAAATAAAGATGATATTGAAGAATTAGATTTAAGCAAAGAAAAAGATGATTATGAGAGATAAATCATCTTTTTAAGTTCAGAGTTTTATTTTTAGTTTGCCCAGAATTTAAATGTTGAAGTATTCCTAGTTCTTTATTACTAAATCTAGATTCATCGATTTGTTCTATATTTTGCATACCATATGATTCTGCTTTTTTTAATACAATTCCACTAAAATCTAATTGAGATAAATATTCAATTAATTTTTTGTTTGTATTTAACATTTTTCTCAATGGATAAAACTTTTCATCATTATAACTAACCATTGTATTAAGAGTTATTCCATCCTTTAATTTAAAAACAATGCCATCATAATCAACATATTTATTAAATATTTGATGTGTTTCAGAATCTTCAAATTCAAATAATTGTAATTGTTTATTATCAATTGATAATTGTCCTAATGTGTAAGTAAAAAGAGCAGCATCAACTTTATCAAAACCAATGCTAAATAAAGAACTGACTAATATTTCAGTATTTATTTTTTCCATATAAACCTCCCTGTGTTTTATATTATACTATATATTTTTCAAATTTATAGTATATTATATATAGAGCTGATATTTATTAGTTTGCTCTTTATAGATATAAGCGTCCAAAATAGGCTCTTGTATCGCACCATAAAAAAATTTGGTTGAACTTAGGTTTAATTTACTAATAAATATCAATTCTAGAAATAGATTTGATTTTTTTGTCGGTTAAGAATGATTTAGTCGATATTTGAGCTTTGTAAAAATTAATCTTTTTTTCTATATATTATTGTGTATACAATCATAAAAAAACAATAAATTGTCATTCATTGTTTAATTATCTAAAAAGTATGCATAATACTCATCAAATGTTATATCATTATTATAAATATATGTCGCAGCTTCGATTCCAACATAGCGATAATGCCAAGATTCGAAAGAAAAGCCTGTCAAATATTCCTTTCCTTCTGGATATCTTAGTATAAACCCATATTTATATGAATTATCCAAAAGCCATTTGTATGCTTCACTATCTTTAAATGTTTTAGTGTTTGAATTTGTTTTAGAAAAAATATCTAATGCTAGACCTGTTTGATGCTCGGAGTGACCAGGGCGTGCCGCAATTTCATCAGCATAGATTGTTCCTTCACGATCTTCATATTTTTTGTATACTGTTTGTTGGTTTTCGTATGTTCTATAACTTGAATTAATCATTAAATCAATGCCATCGTTTTTGGCTGCTTCGTACATATTTAAGTAAGCATTTAAGGCTATTTGTCGAGTTTCTTTAGAACCATTTTCTCCCCAAGCATATTTACTTGATATAATTACTAAATCAGATGGACTATAATCATCTTTTAAGTAATAGTATTTATTTACTAATATTAAATAATCTTTATTAAGTTTTGCTTCTTTAGGATTTTCGTAATATTCTCGATTTGTATTAGTATTTACAGCCGCAACAACTTTCTTTAAAGGAAAATCTTTATTGCTATTATAGTAATTTAAATAATCAGAGTAGTTCTTTTTAATAAAATATTTTTCCTTCAATAGATTTAAAGTTATATCATCTTTTTCTTTATTTAAGAATCCGGATAGTTCCTTTTCATTAAAATTATTTTTTAATAATTTGTACTCATCAATAGTGTATCCTTTTTGAAGTAACTTATATTCATAAGTCTGTTTATACTTATATTCCTTATATTTCTTTTTGCCAAAGTTAATTCCTATTATTAGTAGTATGATAATACCTAGTAATATCCATACTTGTTTTTTCAATTTTATTTTTTTCTTTTTCATTAAAACTCCTTAATATTATTACTATTTGATTATATCACTTAAGTTTTATTTTGACAAAGAATATTATATGTAGTATTATGTGGTTAAGAATAAGGATGGTCATGATGAATAAAAACAAAGAAATTTTAAATTATTGTCCAAATTTTTATAAAATAGTAAATTTTAACTATGATGAAGATGATTATATAACTGAAAAAATATTTTCGGTTTATAAAGATTATATTTTTAAGATTGACTTAAGCAATTCTTCTGATTTAGAAATGGTAAAAAAACTTGATTATGTTTTAGGCCGCTACATTGAAGATTATCTTTTTAGAAAGGAGCTTTCTAAAGAAATAATGCATGTAAAAATCAAAAAAGATTGCAGTGATATTTTAAAAGCTATTGTAATGAGTGTTATTGATATTTTTGATAATTATCAGGAGTATTCAACGCGAAGGATTTACATTTCAAGGTGGATTTAGCCATCTTTTTTTGTTTAATTGAATATATAAACATAGGTATTAAGATTAATACTAAAGCGCCAATATATATTTTAGGCGTATTATAATATAACATTAAAACCATTTTATAATTTTTACCAATTATAAAGCTTGATGACATATAGGCGGCAGTTAAAACAAGGCAAGTTATAATCATATTTATTTTTTTATTGATTATTTCTTTTATAGTATTTGCTGATAGTGTCATTGATATATATAAATCTATAATCCAAATTACAGACACTAAATTCTCTATTTTTTCGATGAAAGTATATATTTTAATCCTTTTTAACACCATATATTCAGGAAAACGATATAAATCAGCAATATTTCTGCCTAACACGGACATTGTTACAATAATAACAAGTAATAGGGCAAGAGCATTAAATATGTACATTTTTATAAGTTTTTTTCCATCACTTTTTAATGGGAGTAAAAAGATATATGGTGCAGTTGAAAAAACAGCAAAAGAAATAGAGGTTGCCAATATATTTTTGGCTTTTACAGTAAATAAAGGGAATAAATAATTTATATCAGCGTATTTATATAAAACAATAGTTATAAAAAGAGGAATAATTATTGAGAATGGGAATAAAGATTCCGCAACTTTTCCAGTATTTGTTATTCCTTTTTTAGTTGAATAAATTAGAAGAATATATGCTGGCAATATAATATACCAGGGTGGAGTATTCATTAGAAAAAATGAATTAATAAAGTATATAAAAGCAAAAAATGATTGTAATAAAAAATAAGACGCAAATAAAAATATCAATATTTTAAGGGGCACTTTTATTTTGGAAGCGCTTAAGAATTCCTTAATTGTCCTTTCTTTTTTAACGTTTAAGATATAAGCAAATATAAAAGTAATAACAATCCCAATAATTGTTCCTAATATTGCAGATATCCATGATTCTTGATATGCTCTATCAAAAATTAATGAGAAGCCAATTCCTAAAAAAGTAACTCTCGATAAATAATAAGAAAATATTAGCATTTGTTTTTTAGTTATCATAGTCCACCTCAAATATTAATCCATCATTATTTATTTTTAACGTTGTTTTTATTTCATAATTCATTTTATAAGATTTTTTCCTTTTTTTGTATTTTAGATAGTATTTATCGCTTATTCCGAACAAATCAACTTCTTTTCTTTTCGTCAAATTAATAAAATCAATAATTTTATCGTTTATCTCTTTTCCATATTTTATATTCAACTGGTTATATACTTTATCTGATTTTAAAGATTTATCACAAGTGTATTCTGTAATTACACCTTCTAAAAAGACATTTAGATATACTTTCTCTTTATTGACTGTAGTTTTAACTTTGCTATTAATTACGGAAACATTAACTGGCTTATTTTCACATTCGAAAGTAAATTGAACGTTTTTGGCATTATTATTTAATATATTATATAATAATGATTCTTCATCACTTAAAAAGCCTTTTTTATCATAGCCTTTATAGATATGCAAGCCATCAATATTTAGGTTGCCTTCTTTTAAAGTAACTGCTGTGAATGCTGGATCGATTTTTTGGTTGAAGTAGCCTTGAACTGCTTCTTCAAAATAATAAGGACTAGTATTGTTTTTTCGATAACGATTATTTTCAATCATAACTTTTATTTCATCACTAATCACACTGTCTTTTTTGGCCTTTTTATTAAAAATTTCGGAGGCGGTTACATCTTTTGCTACAACTAAATAAAATTCATTTCTTATTTGAGGCGATCGTAAAAAGTAATCTATTAGTTCAGGAATATCATCTTTATCAAGGCTTGAAGAAATTACTAGGACTTTCAAATGAGCATAATATGCAAGCTTAGGCACTGATTTGGTAGTATTATCAATTGCTTCAGCGATTGTTTTTCCTGTTCCTTCATATATTTTCGAAGTTACTTTTGATTCGTTGTTGGACTTTTCATCATTTATTATTTCAAAAGATATTTTAAAATTTTCATCAACTTTATCTATGCCAATTCCAGTAATGATTGATAAGTTATTTAGTTCTACATAGTCATAACAACCAGATACAAAAAAAATGATTATAAATAAGAATAATATTTTTTTCATCAGTCATGCTCCTTATATTTTATTAAGTTGTTTTTGGCGATTAGACTACTACGGTATATATCTTTACTTACTTTGTTTTTAAAAATGGTTTTATTAAAGTATATTTTGGAAAAAGGGGCAATTGGGAAAAAATATGATTTCTCAAACGAATTGATGCTATTAATTCTAATTAAAAAATATATTACGCCAGAAATAAGGCCGATAATTCCATATGTTGATGCTAGGAGTAAAAATACGAATCTATAATGACGCAGTGCGTTTATTAGCTCATACTCTGTAAAAATTAAGCTTGTTATAAAAGATATTGCGGTCACAATTATCATGATTGGACTTACAATACCAGCTGAGACAGCTGCTTCACCTAAAATTAAGGCACCCAATATTGAAATTGCTGAACCATACGCATTGGGAAATCTTAAATCACTTTCTCTTAATATTTCGCAAATTATAAGCATAACTACAGCTTCGACAACACCAGGAAAGGGAACTCCTGATCGTTGAGCAGAAAAATTAATTAATAGGCTTGTTGGTATTGCTTCTTGATTATAATTTATTACCGCTATATAAAAAGCTGGTAACATAATAGAAATAAAAAAACAAGCCAATCTAAGTACTTTAACAAAATTGATATTATTACTTTTAGAGTAGTTGTCGCTTTGAGGATTAATAAAATCGGCAAAGAAAGCCGGCAGTACTAGTACGAATGGTGAAGTATCTACTACAATTGCAATTTTGCCTTCTAACAATGCTTGCGATATAGTATCTGGCCTTTCAGATTTAATAATTGTTGGAAATGTTGTATTATCGTCTTTTTCTAGAATTAAAGCCAGAGTCGAGGAATCCAGAATGCCATCTATATCAATTTTATCAATTCTTTTTTCTAAAATGTCTAGTGTTTTGTAGTCAACTATATCATTTAAAAATAAGATGCCTATGTTAGTTTTGGTTTTTTTGCCAATAATCTTGTTTTTAATAGTTAAATTTTGACTTTTTATCCTTCTTTTTATTAAACCTATATTTATTTGATAGTTTTCCGAAAAGGCATCCTTTGGACCATTAATACTTGGTTCGGAATCTGGAGCTGATATTCCTCGATTAATTTCAGCTCTAACTTCGGCAGCCCACCATGATTTTTTGTGATTTATTAAAGCAAAGCCATTTTCTAAATAGAATAATATTTCGCTTTCTTTTATTTTTTTTACATTAGGAGTGCTTAAATATTCTTCAATTTTATTTAAATTTTTTATTTTTGTAATATTTCTTAATATGTATAAATTTATTTTATCGCTACTACATAATGATTCTAGATAATATAAATGAAGATACCTATTAGTAATCTTAATTGGCTTATAAATAATATCGCTTTGAAAAGTCTTTTTTAAATCATCATAAAATTTTTCCATATTAATCTCCATTTTTATTATTTATCAAATTAAAAAACTTATTCAAAAATGTGTTATAATATGTTAGGTGAATTATGAAAGCAGAAATTATAAAGTACGACAATTTTGGCAGAGGAATAGCTTATTTGGATGATCTAATAACATTTATTCCCTATACTATAAAAGGTGAGGCCGTTTTAGTAGATAACATAAAAAAGCACAAAAATTTTGCGGAGGGCAGTGCAAAAGAAATTTTAATCCCGAGTGATAAAAGGGTATGCCCCGCTTGTCCTTATTACTACAAGTGTGGCGGTTGTAATTTGCTTCATATGGAATATGATGAGTCGTTTAATTATAAAGTGTCTAAAATTTTAGATTTATTTAACAGATTTAAATTAGAGTATAAAAGTCTTAACAAATATAAAGCAACGCATAATCTTTTTTATCGCAATAAAATTTCTTTAAAGGTTGTAAATGGAAAAATTGGATATTATAAAGAAAAAACTCATGAGCTTATAGCAATTAAAGAGTGCTTGTTGGCCAAAAAATGTCTTAATCAAATATTAAAAGAACTGGTTCGTTTAAATATAGGCGACGGGGATTTAACCCTTAGATGTAATAATTTGGATGAAATTTTAATAATTGCTTACGGAAATATTTCAATTAAAAGAGATATGTTCAATGAACGTGATAAAATTAAAGGCATTATTATAAATGATAAAGTAGTGTACAAAGATAACTATTTAATAACCGAAATTTCTGATTATTCCTTTAAGTATTCATATAATTCTTTTTTTCAGGTAAATGAACAAATGGCAAACAATATATTTAATATTATAAATAAAGAAGTGATTGGCAACAAAATATTAGATATGTATTGTGGAGTCGGTGTTTTAGGAACGTTTGCCAAAGGTGATAATAGAAAAATATATGGGATAGAAATAATTTCGGATGCGGTTAAAAATGCCAAGGAAAATGCTAAAAAAAATGGCCTTTTTGATGCATCGTATAAAACTATGGATGCTTTGGATGAATTAAATGAACTTGAAGATGATTTTGATTCCATTATCGTAGATCCTCCAAGAGCTGGCCTAGGAAAAAATACAATTTCATATTTGAGAAAGGTAAATCCTAAACAAATCATATATGTTTCGTGTAATCCGGATAGTTTAGTAAGGGATCTAACCGAATTGGAAGAAAATTATAATGTAACTTCTTTAAATATTATTGATATGTTTCCTTATACATACCACGTGGAGAGTGTGGTAATTTTAGAGAGAAGGTAAATTATGAATTTATTGATAATCCACAAGATATACGAAAGAATATATAAAAGCTGTTGTTGAAAATCCACGCGATGGCGTTAGAGGAGTAATCTTGAATAAAAATAATTATTAAGGAGAATTGAGAATGGAAAGAATATATAATAAATTAGTAAGAGATAAAATTCCAAACATAATAAAAGAAAAGGGAGAAACACCAGTTGTAAGAACATTAGATGAAAGTGAATATAAAAATGAATTGGAAAAAAAATTATATGAAGAATATAAAGAAGTAATTGAAGCAACAAGCAGTGATCGAGTAGAAGAATTAGCTGATATGTTAGAAGTAATTAGAGCATTAGCTAATTTAGAAAATAAAAATTTAAATGATGTTATAGCGATTGCTGATAGAAAAAATGAAAAACGTGGTGCTTTTGAAGAAAAGATTTTTCTTGAAAAAGTTATCGACTATCGACAATGATGTGATACAATATAGTAAAATTTGAAACGTGTGGTTTCCAAACGTATCTAATTGAGGTGGATTATGAATTTTACTAAATTAAAATGTGTAAGTCAAAATGTAGACTTAAATGATTATTTAAAACTATATACATATGTTAGAAAAAACATGCGGCACCCTGAATGGTTAGGAACTTTTTCTATGAATGAAATAAAAGATATCTTATTACAAGGTGGAAAAATATGGCTATATTATGATAATGATCGATTAGCATGCTCCATGTTTTATATTCCTTCTAATCAGAAAACATTAAATAAAAGAAATATTAATGCTTTAGAAAAAGAAACAGCCTCATTGGGGCCAATAATGGTAAGCCCTGATTATGTGGGTAATGGATTCATGTTAAAAATGTTAGAAACATTTAATGAATATTGTATTAGTATAGGAAGTAAATACATATTTACTAAGGCGCATAGCGATAACTTATTTTCCATTAATAATTTGTATAAAAATGGTTATGAGCTGAAAGATGAATATGAGAATGAAAGGGGAAGAATGTCGGCTTTTTTAAAAGAGTTATAATGTATTTGAAAAATGTAGAATAAAACAAGAATGGAGTTGAAAGTATGGAAACATTGGAAATAGTATTTGGAAATTCTTGCTACAATACTATGAAAAGTAGTAAGCTTGGTGATAAGGTTTTATTGCTAAACGCTTTATTTAATGTTGGAGATTTATCTAATTATAGAAATCATAAAATTAGTATACCGAAAGACTTACGCCTAGACGATAAAAATTCTAATTTTGATAATGAATATAATATTATTGTTGATAATATAAAGCAGAAAAATAAAATAAGGGTATGGACTGGTAGAAATGATATTTATTCATATTTAATAATGTTGTATGTTTCTAATATTGTAAAAGAGTATAACTATGAGTTATACGTTCTATATTGTGATGATTATAATAATGAATATCCATCACCTAGTGTAATGATGGAAGAAGAACTAAAAGAGTTATCTAAACTAGAGCACAAGTTAACTACTGAAGAGATAAATAATAATCTAAATGTTTGGAATAATTTGGTAAGAGAAAATTCCGAATTAAGAGTAATTGATTCCGGGATTGTGAAATCGGTTTCAATAGATTTTTATGATGATTTTATTTTAGATACTTTAAGATCAATGGGTAATGTTGATATTTTCCAATTAATCGGGAGATTAATGCAAGATGTATACTTGAATGATTCGATGTATATTTATTTAATAAATCGATTGATAAATAATAATAAAATAAAAATCACATTATACAACGATAGTGGCCATTTTAAAAGCTTAATAGAATTTAATGAAATATAAAATAAATTATAATGTTAGAAATATATAACATTTTACATTGACACAACTCCATGTTAGTGATATTATTTTGCGATGTTAGAAATATATCACATTATGGCAGTTGCAAATTTAAGAAAATGTAATTCAATTTGTTTGAAAATATTAGGTGGCTTGGTAATATTTACAGCATTTTTATCAGCAATTTTAAGATTTGAAATATCTTCGGAGATAATTGGATATATTAATCGGAATTATAGTTTTTATTTCAGTTGCAAGAGCTATATTATTTTCTATTATTGATAAAAAAGGAATTTAAAATGGAACTCATAACTAAAATAAAAGAATTTCGTGAAAAAGCAGGAATGAAGCAATCGGAATTAGCAGAACTTGTAAATGTTAGAAGAGAAACAATTGTGTGTTTAGAAAATGGAAGATATAATCCTTCTTTGAAATTTGCTATGGATATTGCAAAAGTCTTTAATGTTCAAGTTGAAGATTTATTTTCATTCATTGATGAAAATAAACTAGAATAAAAAATACTATTGATAACAGCAAATATGATATGTTGAGATTGCTTAAGCGCTAAGCATAAAAACTTAGGGAATAAAGCTTTATCAAGAAAGGAAAAAAATGATAAAAGTTGTTGCATTTGATTTAGTTGGCGTTCTTGTCAATGAAAAAGATATAAAGTTATCAGAAGTAGAAGAAAAACTAGAAAAGATGTTTGGGCCAAATTTAAATGATTTGGATTATTTGATAGAAGCGAGAAAAATTATAAAAAAAGATTCAGAAATTATGAATATTACTTATACATTGATTGACAAATTATATAAAGTAAAGAATAAAGAAATATTTAAAAAAATAAAAGAAATAGATGAAGATGTAAAAGTAATTATAGCAACTAATCATCTATCATTTATAAGAAGTTATATTAGAAAATCTTTTAATGTTGATTACTTAGACGATGTAATCATTTCTGCTGAAATACACAAAATAAAACCAAATTCAGATTTTTATGAATATATATTAAATAAATATAATATTACCCCAAACGAACTTTTATTTTTAGATGATAACTTTGATAATTTAAGTAAATCAAAGCAACTAGGTATTAATGCAATAAAAGTTACTAAAGACACTAATTTGTTTACAATGATAAGCAAGTTAATTAAAAAAAAGAAGGATGTATTATGAAAAAAAGAAAGATTATTATAATTGTTGCTATAATATTGGTTGTTTTTTCTTTTAGTTTTAGCTTTTTAAAAAAAGACAAATATTATTCTAATAAAGATTTTAATGTTCCAACTTATATAAGTAAAATCGATAAAGATAATGATCTTGTTGATGATCAGACAGATATTTTAAAAAGTGCAAAAGAATATGTAAAGACAAAGCCTAAATATAAAAGTAAGTATTATAGTAGTGGATACCCAGATGATGGATATGGGGTTTGTACGGATGTTGTTGGGTATGCTTTAAAAAATAGTGGTTATGATTTACAGCAACTTGTTTATGAAGATATTAAAAATAATCCCAAAGCATATAATATCAAAACCATAGATAAAAACATTGATTTTAGAAGAGTAAAAAATCTTAAAGTTTATTTTGATAATCATGCTATATCATTAACCACAGATCCTAAGGATATATCAAAGTGGCAAGGTGGAGATATTGTGATTTTTAAAAATCATATCGGTATAGTATCTGATAAGCGAAATAAAAATGGTGTTTGTTATATAATTCATCATGCTAATCCTTATCAAAGATCTTACGAAGAGGATGTATTAGAACATCGGAGTGATATTGTAGGACATTATAGAGTAAGTTAAATAAAATAGAAAAATAGAGTTGAAAATAAATAGATTTTTTAATAAAATTGTATTTAGAAAGTAGTGATATAATGGAAAAGAGTAAGAACAATATCGTTTTTGGAACGGTATTTATGTTAGCGTTTATTTTGTTTACGATTCTTGTAAAATATATCGATGTAAAAAATATAGGTCCTAAGAATTCATATGTTGGATTTAGTTCATTAAATTTGTGGTTCAAAAATTTAGTTGGTCAAAATATGTTGTTTTACAAAATTACAAAGTATTTAGGTTATTTATCTTTTGGAATTGTTATATACTTTGCGATTAAAGGATTACTTGACTTAGTCAAGAAAAAAAGCCTATTTAAAGTTGATAAAAATATAATTGCGACAGGCATATTTTATGTAATTCTTTTGTGTTTTTATGTCTTGTTTGAAAAAGTTGTTATTAATTATCGACCAATTCTAATTGATGGTGTATTAGAGCCATCTTATCCATCATCTCATACATTACTTAGTATGTTCTTATGCGGTAGTGCCATAATCTATAATTGCATGCTTAATAATAAATCATCGAAGAAAATACTTAATGTGATATTAACGCTTCTACTTGTTGCTATTTTAGGAGGGCGGATAATATCAGGAGTTCATTGGTTATCGGATATATTTGGTAGTATTATATTAAGTACATCATTATTGTTTTATTATTCTTACTTTATTAATAAAAAAAATGTTAAAGCAAGCTAGCAAGTGCTTGCTTTTTATTGTATAATGATATCATGATTAACAATTGACCGGCAAACATGCGTTTGGTATAATCTTAATGAGGGTAGGTGTTAAAATGTATAATTATATTATTGGTACAATAACCATGCAAACTGCAAGTTACATAGTTGTGGAAGCATACAATGTTGGGTATACAATTAATGTTGCTAATCCATATTCTTTTGAACTAGGAAAAGATTATAAAGTTTTTTTGTATAACAATGTTAAAGAAGATGAATATTCTTTGTATGGTTTTAAGGATGAAGCCGAAAGAGAAATGTTCTTGAAACTTATTAATGTTAAGGGACTTGGGCCAAAAATAGCTATGCCTATGATAGTTAGTGGAACAATTGGTGGTTTGGCAGATGCTATTGAAAGAGAAAACATATTATATTTGACTAAATTCCCCAAGGTTGGAGAAAAATTGGCAAAGCAAATAATATTAGATTTAAAAGGAAAATTAAATATTAGTAGTAATAATATAATTGATAACTCTACAGATGAGTTAATTGAGGTTTTGTCATCACTTGGATATAAAACTATGGAAATTAAGAAAGTAATACCAAATGTTGATGCTACAAAGCCATTAGAAGAACAAATTAAAGAAGCCCTAAAGCTAATGATGAGGTAGTAAATGAGTAAATTATATTTTAGATATGGAGCAATGGGAAGTGGCAAAACTACAGCTCTTTTGCAAGTAGCTCATAATTATAACGATAAACACATGAAAATATTACTTATTAAACCTGACATTGACAAAAAAGGCGAAGATTATGTTGTTAGTAGATTAGGAATAAAAAGGAAAGTAGATGTATTGCTAAATAAAGGTTCGTTATTTAAGCAAATATGTTTAGATGATATAAAGGCGATTATAGTAGATGAAGCTCAATTTCTACTACCTAAACAAGTTGATGAATTATACTTTATTAGTAAAGAATATAATATTCCGGTATTGTGTTATGGACTTAGGTGTGACTTTCAAATGAATGGTTTTCCAGGTTCAGAAAGATTACTTTTGATTGCTGATGAAATTGAAGAATTAAAAACAATTTGTAAATGTGGACTTAAAGCTACGCAAAATTTAAGACACGTTGATGGAATACCTACTTTTAAAGGTGAGCAGGTATTAATTGATGGCACAAGAAACACGGTTACTTACGAAGGCGTTTGTGGTAAGTGTTATTTAAAAATCAAACATAACAGCGAGGTGAACAATAAATTATGGAAGAAAGAATAATTAATCCTTCGAAAAAAAGTGATGATTCTTTTGAGTCAAGTATCAGGCCCCAATATTTAGATGAATATATTGGTCAAACTGAAATCAAGGAAAATATTAGAGTCTTTATAAAAGCTGCCAAATTGCGAAATGAACCTCTTGATCATGTTTTACTATATGGTCCTCCAGGATTAGGAAAAACAACTCTTGCCCATATCATTGCCAATGAATTAGGGGTTAATATTAAGACGGCAAGCGGTCCTTCAATAGAAAAAAGTGGCGATTTAGCCGCAATTTTATCAAATCTGGAGCCTGGGGATGTACTATTTATAGACGAAATTCATCGAATGCCAAAATTTATTGAGGAAATACTTTATCCAGCCATGGAAGATTTTGAGATTGATTTGATGATTGGTCAAGAAGGCAAATCAAGAAGTGTGAAAATTGATTTACCGCCATTTACTTTAGTGGGGGCAACAACTAGAGCGGGAGATATATCAAGTCCCTTAAGAGACAGATTTGGTATTGTGTCAAAACTGAATTATTATACATTTGAAGAATTGATGGAAATCGTAAAAAGAACAAGTCGTGTCTTAGAAATGAACATTTCTGATGAAGCTGCAATGGAAATTGCAAAAAGATGTCGTAAAACTCCTCGTATTGCAAATAGATTATTTAAACGTGTTAGAGATTTTGCGTTAGTTGAAGGCAAGCCAGAAATTGATTTGGAAATTGCTATTAAATCATTAGATAGACTTAAAGTTGATAAATATGGCCTTGATTCGATAGATATCGAATATTTAGAGGCTCTTATTGAAAAGTTTAATGGTGGTCCTGTAGGAGTAGAAACAATCTCAACTGCTATTGGCGAAGAGGTTTCAACTATTGAAGATGTTGTGGAGCCTTTCTTGCTTCAAGAAGGTTTTATAAAAAGAACTCGAAGTGGTCGTATAGCTACAGATTTAAGTTATAAGCATTTACGAATTAATAAAGAAACTACTTTGTTCGATTTTGGAGATGATTAAATGATTTTAGATGGAAAAAAATTGAAAGATGAGCTTCTTTTGGAATATAAAGATATAATTTTAAAAGAAAACTTAGATATTACTTTGGCTGTAATTTTAATTGGCGATGATTTGGCCAGCAACATTTATGTAAATAATAAAAAAATTGCTTGTGAAATGGTTGGAATAAAGTTTAGACTTTATCATCTACCTTCAACGGTTTTGGAAAAAGAAGTTGTGGATCTTATTAGAAAACTAAACCAAGATGAAAATGTTACAGGAATTATTTTGCAAAGTCCTATTCCAAAAAATTTAGATTATGATTTGTGTTGTCAAAATATCGCTTCAAAAAAAGATATTGACGGTTTTACTAAAGATAACATTTATAATCTTTACTTACATAAAAAAGGTTTACTACCTTGTACTGTTAAAGGAATATTAAAATTATTAGAACATTATAATATTCCTCTTAGTGGATCTAATGTATTAATAGTTGGACGCGGCAATATCGTTGGAAAGCCACTAAGTCTAGCATTAAGTAATAAAGATGCCACTGTAACATTGTGTCATTCAAAAACTAAAGACTTAAAAATGCATGCTAAGAATGCTGATATCATCATTTCAGCGGTTGGGAAACCAGGACTGATAAGTGCAGATATGGTAAATGAAAATGCTTGTGTGATAGATGTTGGTATTTCTAGAGTTAATGGCAAGATAGTTGGCGATGTTATGTTTGATGAGGTAAAAGATAAATGTCTTTATATTACCCCTGTTCCAGGTGGCGTTGGGCCGATGACAGTTGCTATGATAATTGATAATTTAATTGAAACTAAGAGGAGTGTTTAGATGGATAAAATATTAAAAGAAGCCTTGGAATGTGAAAAGAGAAGGCAAGAAGAAAATATTGAATTGATTGCTAGTGAGAATTATGTCTCTAAAGATGTTCTAGCATTACAAGGAAGTATATTAACTAATAAATATGCTGAGGGCTATCCTGACAAAAGATATTATGGAGGGTGTGAATATATAGATATATTTGAGAAAAAAGCTATTGAATATGCTTGCAAGCTGTTTAATGCTAAATATGCAAATGTTCAACCTCATAGTGGCTCACAGGCAAATATGGCTGTTTATAGAGCACTATTAAAACATAATGATAAAGTTATGGGAATGGATTTATCCAATGGTGGGCATTTGACGCACGGCCATAAGCTTTCATTTAGTGGTCAAGATTATGAGATTGTTTCATACAATGTCGACTTGGAAAGCGGACTAATTGATTATGAAGAAGTTCGAAAAAAAGCTTTAGAAGAAAAGCCAAAAATGATAATCGCTGGGGCTAGTGCATATTCAAGAATAATTGACTTTAAAAAATTTAGAGAAATATGTGATGAAATTGGAGCAATTTTAATGGTTGATATGGCACACATTGCCGGATTGGTTGCGGCTGGGTTGCATCCATCTCCTATTGGATATGCTGATGTTGTTACGACTACGACTCATAAAACATTGAGAGGCCCTAGAGGTGGTTTAATTTTAACAAATAGTGAGGAAATTATTAAGAAAATAAATAGAACTGTTTTTCCAGGAATTCAAGGTGGACCACTTATGCATGTGATCGGTGCCAAGGCTCAAGCTTTTTATGAGGCGTTACAGCCTTCCTTCAAGGAATACCAAAAACAAATTTTAAAAAATATTAAAGCGTTATCTTCTGCTTTGCAAAAAGAAGGATTTAAGATTATTTCTGGAGGCACCGATAATCACCTTATTCTTGTAGATGTAAAAGGCACTTGTGGTTTGACTGGAAAAGATGCTCAAAAGCTACTTGATAGTATTCATATTACTACAAATAAAAATACTATACCAAAGGATACGGAGTCGCCTATGGTTACAAGTGGTATACGTTTGGGAAGTCCTGCTATGACAACTAGAGGAATGAAAGAAAAAGAATTTGAGCAAATTGGAAATATTATAGCTAAAGCTTTGAAAAATGCCGGAAATGAAAAATTATTAAAAGAACTTTCAGATCAAGTGCTTATGCTTACTAGTAAATTTCCAATTAATGTGTAAGAGGTACATATGTCTAAATGGGATAAAGATTATATAAAATTGTGTAAAACCATTTTAAAAAAAGGAGTCAAAACTTCAAATAGAACTGGCAATGATTCTATAAAAATTCCGAGTTATCATTTGAAATTTGATCTAAGAAAGGAGTTTCCGTGTTTAACAACAAAGCAGTTATATTTTAGACAAGCTATTCTTGAAATGCTTTGGATTTATCAAGCTCAATCGAATGATGTCAGATGGCTTCAAGAAAGAAATGTTCACATCTGGGATGAATGGCAAATTGATCAAAATGGCACTTGGCGTGCAACTCAAAATGTTATACGTAATAATAAGCTTGAGAAAGTTGAGGTTGTGAAAAAATTTGATGAGAAATATAAATACACGATAGGAACAGCTTACGGCTATATTGTGAATAAATTTAAGCTTATTGATAAATTAATAGATACCTTAAAAAATAATCCTATTGATCGCCGTTTAGTTTTATCTTTATGGCAAGATGATTATTTAGATACAGCTGTTTTACCTAGCTGTGTATGGTCGACCGAATGGGATGTTACAGATGGCTATTTAAATATGTGGGTTCATCAAAGAAGTTGTGATGTTCCCCTTGGTCTTCCTTTTAATGTTACTCAATATTCAGTTTTATTGGTACTTATTGCTAAAGTTTGCAATCTCAAACCAGGAACTATTGATTACAGCATTAAAGATGCCCATATTTATTTAAATCAAGTTGAGGGCATTAAGGAACAAATTAAACGATTTGATGAAAATGGATCTTTTAAATCTCCAAAATTATGGATTAATCCCGAGATAACTAATTTTTATGATTTTGATAATTCAAAGGAATGTAAAGACATAAAAATTATTGATTATGAACATATGGGGCCAATAAAGTTTTCTATTTCGAAGTAGGAGGAATATGATTAGTATAATTGCAGCAATAGGCAAAAATAATGAACTAGGTAAAGATAATGATTTGATCTGGCATCTAAAAAAGGACCTTCAATATTTTAAAGCAAATACTTTAAATAAAAAGATTGTAATGGGATTAAATACTTTTAATTCGCTAAAAAAAAGATTAGTTGATCGTGAGTATATTGTTCTTAGTAAACCTAAAGTTGATATACCAGATGTCTTAGTATATGATGATGCGAATGAGTTAATTAAATATTTAAAAACTTTAGATGAGGAAGTTATGATTATTGGCGGTGCTAGTGTATATAATTTGTTTATTCCGTATGCGGATAAGCTCTATTTAACCGAAATAAATGCTTCGGCGCCAGCAGATGTCTTTTTTCCAAGTTTTGATAAGTCTAAATATAACAAGGTAGTTATAGAAACTAATAATGATGAAGATTTAGACTATGCTTTTGTGGTTTATGAAAAAAAATAAAAAGTGGACTTTTTGTTCATTTTTTTTTATAATTATCTAGGAAATGAGGTACGTATGAATATTAGTGATTTTGATTATTATTTACCTGAAGAATTAATAGCTCAAACGCCATTAAAAAACAGAGATGAATCAAGACTTTTAGTTCTAGACAGAAATAGTGGAAAAATAGAGCATAAAAAGTTTAAGGATATTATAGATTATTTACATAGCGGGGATCTACTAGTATTAAACGACACGAAAGTAATCCCAGCAAGATTAATTGGTGAAAAAGAAACAACTCATGCTGTAATTGAATTATTACTTTTAAAAAATATTGAAGGTGATATTTGGGAGTGCTTAGCAAGGCCTCAAAAAAGATTAAAAGCAAAAACTAAAGTTTTTTTTGGAGATGGAAAGCTAACTGCTGTGGTAGAAGAAGTTTTGGAAGATGGCATATGTCATGTTAGGTTAATATATAGCGGAATTTTAATGAATATTCTTGATGAATTGGGAACAATGCCCTTGCCACCATACATAAAGGAAAAATTAGATGATCAATCTAGATATCAAACCGTTTATGCCAAAAATATTGGTAGTGCCGCTGCACCAACTGCTGGATTGCATTTTACCAAAGAATTATTGGATAAAATAAAAGACAAAGGGATTAAAACACTTTATGTTACTTTACATGTTGGATTAGGTACATTTAGACCAGTTGAGGTAGATAATATAAAAGATCATCACATGCATTCCGAATATTATAAACTAAGTGAAGAAACCGCAAACGAATTAAATAAGGCTAAAAAAGAGCATAAAAAAATAATTGCGGTCGGAACAACCACAACTAGAGTATTAGAAACAGTGGCTCATAAATACAATAAATTTGTTAAATGCTTCGGAAATACTGATATATTTATATATCCAGGATATGAATTTAAAGCCATAGATGCCTTAATTACTAATTTTCATCTTCCTAAAAGTACATTGATAATGTTAGTAAGTGCTTTAGCAGGTAGAGAAAATATTTTAAACGCTTATAATACTGCTGTTAAAGAAAAATACCGTTTCTTCTCATTTGGCGATGCCATGTTTATTAATAAAAATGATGGAGATGATAAAAATGAAATTTAGTTATAACTTGCTAAAAAAAGAGAAATACACTAATGCTAGACTTGGTAGTTTTTTATATAATGGAATCACCTATGAAACTCCTATGTTTATGCCTGTTGGTACGGAAGCTTGTGTAAAAACTCTTTCTCCCGAAGAAGTAAAAAAAACTAAAGCTGGTATTATTTTAGCAAATACCTATCATCTGTGGTTAAGACCTGGTGAAGACTTGGTAAATAAAGCTGGCGGCTTGCATAAATTTATGAATTATGATGGCCCGATTTTAACAGACTCTGGTGGATTTCAAGTATTTTCACTTGCTAAGCCAAAGGATATTTCAGAAGAAGGCGTAAAATTTAAAAACCACTTAAATGGTGATGAGCTTTTCTTAACTCCTGAAAAATCAATTATGATTCAAAACAAACTTGATAGTGACATTGCTATGAGTTTTGATGAATGTGTAGCGTATCCAAGTGAATATGAATATATGAAAAATAGCGTTTTAAGAACATTACGTTGGGCAAAGAGAGGTAAGGATAGTTTTCAAAATGATCATCAAATGTTATTCGGAATAGTGCAAGGGGGAATTTATCCTGATTTACGTAAACATTGTGCATTAGAATTAACCAAAATGAATTTTGATGGCTATTCAATTGGAGGAACGAGTGTAGGTGAACCAAAACCATTAATGTATAAAATGGTTGAGTATTCAACGCCATTCTTACCAGAAGGCAAATTAAGATACTTAATGGGAGTTGGAGATCCTATTGATTTAATTGAAAATGTTATAAGAGGAGTAGATATATTTGATTGTGTTAGTCCTACTCGTTTAGCAAGACATGGGCATGCTTACACAACGTATGGGAAAATCAATCTAAAAAACAGCCAATATAAAGAAGATTTTTCGCCAATATCAAGCGATTGTGATTGCTATGCATGTCAAAATTTTACAAAGGCATATATAAGACATTTAATTGTTTCTAAAGAAACATTTGGAGCAAGATTATTATCTATTCATAATATACGCTTTCTGACTAAATTAATGGAAAACATTCGCCTTAATATAAAAAATGATACCATTTTAGAATTCCGCAGCGAATTCGTTAAAAATTATTATGGAGTAAATTATGAAGATTACAATAAAAAATTCGATTAAATACACGATATCTATACTTATGGCTTTAGCAATTATATTAGTACCAACTATTTATAAAGTTCTTAAACACCATAATGATAATCTTAAATATGTTGTTGATTCACTAATAAGTGAAGAAGCTGAGAAGTGCTTTATCGAAAAGAAATGCCAAAATGATGAAACAACTTTGCAAGAATTATATCAATACCATTATCTTGAGAAGGTTAGCGATCCCGTTACCAAAAGATTATATTCACCCGATTCTAAAATAGTTTATAAAGATAATAAAATAGAGCTTCACTTAAAGTAAAACTCTATTTTTTGTTCTTGCCAAATATCGCTCCAAATATGCTTGATAAAATTAATATCATGTGATAAACAAAATTTGATAACTTTATATCATATCTATAAAAAAGTCTACTAATAACAATCAATAATAACACATATAAAGCCCCGGTTTTAAGTCCTTCTATAAAACCTTTTTTGTCAGTTTTTTTACCTACGACAAATCCTTTGTAAAAGAATAATACTATTACAAATATTAATGAAATAATGTCAGTTATACTTTTATTTAATCCGACGGTATTTAATATAGCACAAACAAATGATATTAGGAGTACTATTGCTAAAAATAGTAGGCCATTTTTTAAGTATTTTGTTATTTTTTTCATATAAATCACCAGTAAAATATATGAATTGTTTAAATTTTTATGATTGGGAACATAATACTATTGGTGATTTTATGGAATTATTTGTAATTATTTACAGAACATTATTTTTCTACTTTTTTGTTATTTTAGCATATCGTATAATGGGAAAAAGAGAAATTGGCCAACTAGGAATTGTGGATTTAATAGTATCTATTTTAATTGCTGAACTAGTAGCAATGAGTATTGAAAACAACAAAGATTCAATATTTTTTACAATTCTTCCAATTAGTATATTAGTAGTATTAGAGGTTTTTTTAGCTTTCATTGGGATGAAATCAAAAAAAATCAATATTTTCCTTAACGGAAAACCTTCACTTATAGTGACAAGGGGCAAAATTAATTATCATGAAATGGTAAAACAACGTTATAGTGTTGATGACCTTTTAGTTAGCCTGCGTCAGCAAAGCATACGCAGTATTGATGAGGTTGAATACGCTATCTTAGAAGCGAATGGCAAACTGTCAATTTTTCCTTATTCTATTTTTAAACTTAAAGGAAACTATCCAATGCCATTAATAATTGATGGGATAATTCAAGATAAGACTTTATCACATATTAAAAAAACTAAATATTGGTTGCTTGATGAACTTAAGAAAAAAAATATTGATGTAAAAAATGTATTTTATGCATTTTATAAAAAATCTAAGATTTATATTGTTAAAAAGAGGTAGATGATGTAACCAGAGATATCACTTCATGCCCAAGTGATATTACCACAAAGAAAATATTTATTATTTCGGCATATACAAGTGATAGTATTCCACATTTTAATAAAGAAAAAATTGGCATAAATAGTAATTTTACAATTACCCCAAGCGTTGATATTTTTAAAGCTTGTTTTGACATGTTTGTTGCTTGCAATGTACTCGATAATGGTCCTTCTAAATAGAATAAGACAAAAAATGGGGCCAATACTTTTATATATTCGCTACCACTATTTGTGCCATACAAAGCGTTTAATAGTGGCTCTCTAAAGAATAAAATTCCCATAGAAAAAAATGATCCAATTATTAAAGATAAGAGTAGTGCTTCTTTAATTCTTTTCTTTACCATGGTTATATTTCCCTTAATATAATATTTGCTTATTTCGGGAATAAGCGAACTAGAAATAGCCATTATAAAAAATGATGGCATTGTAAGTAGGGCAATAGCGTAAGCGTTATACGAACCATATTCCCTAATAATATAACTTGAACTGAAGCCTTTATATAACAATAAATTTGTTAATATTACTGGCTCAAAAAAGAAACCAATATTACCTACAAGTCGTGATGAAACACTTGGGATAGCGGTTTTTAATATGTCATGACAAATATCTTTTTTTACAGATGATATTTGTCTTTTTTCTTTTCTCATAAAAAATAAGAATATTAATAGTGATAAGCTTTCAGAAAATACACTCAGTAATATCAAACCTGCCACGGCATCTATGATGCTTTTTTTGTATATAATTGGCAAAAATAATATGATTAAAACGATTCTTAATATTTGTTCAAAAATATTGGAAACTGTATTTGGAATCATATTTTGTTTGCCCAAAAAATACCCCTTATAAACCGTTGTAGCACTTATAAATGGAATAGTGATAGTAATTGCTATAAATAAAAATTCAAGCCTAGGTTCATTAAGTAAATTTACGCTTATAAAATTTTTGAAAGCCAATATAAAAAATATTAATATTGCATCAACTAAAAAGATAATCGCAAATGCTGAAGAAAATATATCTTTATATGGATACTTTCCTTCCGCTACTAATTTTGAGATAGCCACTGGCATAGCTAGTGTTGCTATAGTAATAAATAGCGAGTATGAAGGTATTATTAAGGAATATAACCCAATTCCTTCTGGACCTATTATTCTTGTATAAAGTAGTTTAATTACAAATCCCAATATTTTTACTACAAATCCGCCTATAATTAAAATAAATGTTGATTTTATGAATTTATTTTTCAAACTATCACCTTTAAATAATATATTTTTTGTTATATAATATTTATATGATAAATTATGTTTTTTAGGTGATTTTTATGGAAGATATAAAGTTTAAGAGTTTAAATGATTTGTATAAACGGCTATTACCAGCATTAGAAGTGAAAGCAAAAGAACTTAAAAGATGTAACTATTCATATATACATGAAGAAGATATATGGAATTGTTGTAAAGAAAATTTTTGGAATAATTCAGAAAGTCTGGGATTATATAAAATGGTCGATGATATTTTGAATACCGATAATTTGGTTTTTTCTGAATTTTTGAAAAAGCAATTAGACAATTCTAGAAGAGAAATTAGGGATGATGATGAAATACGATAAAATAAGCTATGAAGATTTTATAAAAAAAGCTGAAAATTTATATAAAAATAATGATGATATAGAAAAAATAAAAAAAGCTTACCAATATGCGTTAAAGATGCATGAAGGAAGAAAAAGGTTAACTAATGAAGATTATATAACGCATCCTTTGAATGTTGCATATATTTTGCTATCATTAAACGTTGATGTTGAAACAATTCAAGGTGCATTATTGCATGAAGTAATTAATAATGGCAACGCTACTGAAGAAGATCTTGAGAAAAATTTTTCCCCAGAAATAAAAAAAATTGTAACTTCTATTTCAAAGATTAATAAATTAGAGCTCCAAGATGATTCGGACTCTTCAGCTATTTACTTAAGAAAAGTTTTAGTTGGATTGTCTGAAGATGTACGAGTTTTATATGTTAAATTAGCAGATAGACTACATAATATGCGAACCATATGGGCAGTAAATCCCAAAAAGCAGAAGAGAAAAGCCAATGAAACTTTAACCGTATTAGTGCCAATTGCTCATCGCTTAGGTATTAACTCTATTAAAAGTGAGTTAGAAGATTTGTCCTTACGATATACAAAGCCAGAGGTATATAAAGATATCGAGGAAAAATTAAATAATAGCAGAAATGAACTTAATAAAGCCTTAGATGAGATGAAGGAAGAAATAACTGATATTTTATTGAAAAACGGCTTGCAGTTTGAAATAAAAGGACGAGTAAAAAGTGTCTACAGTATTTACAATAAATTATCCAAAGGGAAAAAATGGAATGAAATATATGACTTTCTGGCTTTAAGAGTTATCTTAGAGAGGGAAAGTGACTGTTACCTTGCTGTAGGCCTTGTTCATTCAAAATTCAGGCCAATTCCAAAGAGGTTTAAAGATTACATTGCCATGCCAAAGGAAAACATGTACCAATCACTACACACAACTATTTTTGGAGTCGATGGTCGTTTGTTTGAAGTTCAATTTAGAACAACTGAAATGGATGAAATAGCCGAAAAAGGTCTTGCGTCACATTGGTCGTATAAAGAAAAAGGTAGTAAAAAAGTTCAAAATATTATGGAACAAAAACTAGAAATGTTTAGAAATGCCATTGAGACATCGGAATCTTTAGAAAACGATATTGACTTTACCAATGAAGTCACGAAAGAATTCCTTGACGAAATGATCTACGTTTTTACACCTAAAGGGGACGTTGTGGAGCTTCCGAAAGGATCTACACCAATTGATTTTGCCTACCGAATTCATAGTGATGTTGGTGATAAAACGGTCGGAGCAATCGTTAATGATGTTATGGTTCCTTTAGACCATGAACTAATGGATAATGACATAGTTAAAATAAAGACAAGTTCATCAGCAACGCCAAGTAAAAACTGGCTAAAGATAGTAAAAACAACTCAGGCTAAAAATAAAATTAAAGCCTATTTTAGTAAGCAAGATCGCGATATTTATATTGAAAGAGGCAAAGAACTCTTGGAGAGGGAGCTTAGAAAAAGAAAACTTGCTTTTCAAGACATTTTGAATGACGGTAATATTTTAAAAATATGTAAAGATCTTAAGTTAAAGGATATTAATGATATTTATCTATCGCTTGGTTCACTACGTTTTACCCCAGGTTATATTATTAATTTAACTTCAAATGATAAATCGACTGTTGAAGATGCCTTGATTGAAAAAATTAGTAAACAAAATCATGATTATAGTAAAAATTATAAAAGTGATATTATAGTAGCTGGGGCAGATAATATAATGGTTTCCTTGGCTAAATGCTGTAGACCAATTAAAGGGGATCCTATAGTTGGCTATATAACTCGTGGGGAAGGAATAACTATCCATAAAAAGGATTGCGTAAACATTTTAAATGATAGCGATAGACTAATAGAAGTGAGTTGGAACGATAAGTCTGATAACTCTTATTTAACAAATATAACTATAGTTACGGAACAAGATAAAAACTATTTGTTAGATATTTTGACACTTGCCACAATGAAAAATATAATTATAGACTCGGTAAAAACATTAAATCAAGCCAATTATAATAAGTATGAAATAGTAGTTAAAGTTAAATCATCTCAAGAACTTAACAAATTAAAATTAGATTTAGAAAAACAACGCTATGTAGTTGAGGTAATATAATGAGAGTATTAGTTCAAAAATGCTTAAGTGCTTCCGTTTCTATAGATAATAAGGTATATAATAATATTAAAAAAGGCTTAGTTGTATTTGTAGGTTTTACCGATAATGATAATAGTGAAAAAATAGATTATATGATTAATAAAATACCAAAACTAAGAATTTTTGAAGATGAAAATGGTGTTATGAATAAATCGCTTTTAGATGTTCAAGGAGAGATTTTATCAATTAGTCAATTCACACTATATGGCGATGCCTCAAGTGGAAATAGGCCAAGTTATGTTAAAGCGATGAAAAGAGAAAAGGCCACTATTTTATATGATGAATTTAATAAAAAACTAAATAATTTAGTACCAACTAAGACTGGTGTTTTTGGGGCAGATATGAAAATAGCCCTCATTAATGATGGTCCAACAACTTTGCTGTTGGAGCGATAATTTGACATTATTTTACAAAAATGATATAATTTAGTCACTAATGAGGGGGAATTTTTATGAAAAGTTCATATGAAGAAGTTGAATATTTAATTGATACTGGTGCGAGTGAAGAATTGATTGACGCAAAAGCATCACAAATCTCTAATACTCTTTTCGAAGTAAAGGAAAAAATTAAAGCATTAAATATTAGTAAGAAAATTGCCAGTTCTGGCTTTTTTATAACTTTAACTGCGGTAATGGGCGAACTTGGATATCTAATTTATGATCTTATTCAATATTCGCTAACTGGTGAAAAGCATTTTTTTATTCATGCAACAATTTGCAATATAGCCATAACGGCGGCCGCTTTTAGATATGTTTCTGTAACTCGAAAAAACAATGAGAATATGCAAGAACTAAACAATTTAACTTTTGTAGAAAAGGATTTAGAAGAAGCACAAGGGTTAATTAGAAGCTATTGTAAAAATAAGACTCACGAATTATCCCGCGAAAATAATTATAGTGGGCCATCACAAAGTTGTAAAATTAAAAGTCCAAATATTGTAATGCCATATCAATCTTTAGATGATATTCCTGTATATAATAAAAAAGTTTCAGAAGATAAACCATTAACGAGAGCAAGAAAACCACGTTAATGGCTTTTTTATATTTTTTAATTGAATTATTGACTAAAACATGTAATTGCTATAAAATATTTAATATCATGTTTCAAAAAGAAAAGAGGAACCTACATGGAAGATGAAAATATTTTAGAAAACGAAATAAATCCTATAGATGAAGTTATGGAACTAGTTAATAATAATACTTCTGAAGAGGAATTAACAAAAAAAGAGATAGAACTTTGTGAAAGAATTGATAAAATAGATGATGAAAAGAAAAAAAGTAGATTTGAACGACTATGTAGTTTTCTCGATGGGTGCTATAGTGCATTTGGACTGCTTTTTATATTTACCATTTTAGAAGGATTAGTTAATTTAAAAGGTTTAGGCGGTTACGCTTTGCCACACCTCGCAATACTTTTCACATTATGCATTTCAAACGGCGTCGGTGTTATGCGTCTATTTAAAAAAGTTGATGTTTCTTCTGGTAAGTCGAAAGATTTAAAAGCAAAAAAAGAGTCTTTAAAAAAAGCTAGAGAAATTGTAAGAAGTTATAGTGAATATAGAACTGAAACTCTAGAACAAGAAAGAGTTACTAATGACCAATTACAGGAATCTAATAAAGAATATGTAGAAAAAACTATAACTAAAGCTCCAAATTATGAGCAATTAACAACACCTATGATAGAAGATAAGCCATTAACGAGAACAAGAAAACCACGTTAATGGTTTTTTTATATTTTTTAATTGAATTATTGACTAAAACACGTAATTGCTATAAAATAAGACTATAATAATTTTTCTAAGTAAAGAAAAAGTATTTTATTTAAAGTTTTAAGAGAGGGCTAGATGCTGGGAATGCCTAATGGTTTATAAAAGAAATGAACAACTTTACATATTAGAAAACGCAGAAATGCGATAAATTTATGAGAGTACCTAGTAAAGTAAGGTGGCACCGCGGATTATCCGTCCTTACATGAGCTAGGTTTTTTTATTGGAGGGATAAGAATGATTACAAAACCAAAAGGAACATGTGATATTTATGGAAAGGATTCTAGAACGTGGCTTTATTTAAATAGACTTATAGATGAGCTTTGTAGTTGCTACAATTATGAATTTATAAGAACGCCAATTTTTGAAAATAGTGAATTATTTCATAGAAGCGTTGGTGAAAGCTCTGATATAGTAAAAAAAGAAACATATGATTTTAAAGATCGCTCTGACAGATCGCTAACATTAAGGCCAGAAGGAACCGCTGGGGTTGTACGTAGTTTTATAGAAAACAAAATGTATGGCGATGCAATTATGCCTAAAAAATTATATTATAATGGTACAATGTATCGTTATGAAAGACCTCAGTCAGGTAGATTTAGAGAGTTTACCCAGTTTGGTGTTGAAGCCTTAGGAAGTGATGATGCTTATATTGATGCTGAAGTAATAAGTATGGGTTATCGTTTCCTTGAAGAAGCTGGGATTGAGGATGTAACCGTACACATTAATTCTTTGGGTGATAATGAGTCGCGTGAAGACTATAAAAAGGCTCTAAAGAGTTATTTGGAGCCACACATTAATGAATTATGCCCAGATTGTCAATCTAGATTCAAAACAAATCCATTAAGGATTTTAGATTGTAAATTTGATAAAGATAATGAAATACTTAAAAATGTTCCTAATATATTAGATTATTTAAATATAGAAAGCAGTAAACGTTTTAAAACAATTTTGTCATATTTAGATCTTTTAGATGTTGATTATGAAGTTGATTCTAATATTGTTAGAGGATTAGATTATTATAATCACACAGTTTTTGAATTTACTACTCAATTAAAAGATTTAGGTAATGCTAATACGTTAGGAGCTGGTGGAAGATATAATAATTTAGTAAATGAATTAGGTGGACCAGATATACCTGCTGTTGGAATGGCTTTTGGCTTAGACAGACTTGTAACGGTTTTGAATACTATTAATGAAGCTGATAGCCTTAATTCTGGTATAGATGTTTTTGTAATGTATGTAAATGAAGAAGAAAAATTAAAAGCTCTATCATTAGTTCAAGATTTAAGGATGAGTGGCTTAAAAGTTGAAACCGAAAATAATAATAGAGGGTTGAAGGCTCAATTTAAAGAAGCTGATAGGTTTATGGCCAAAGCTTTAATCATATTAAATAGTGATGATTTAAGTAGAGGCTTAATAAATGTTAAAGATAATATAACTAAAGAAGAAACAAAAGTTGATGAAGCAGAAATAATAGATTACATTGTTTCTACGTTCTAAAGGAGATAAAATTAATGGATATAATAGATATTTATAAAGAAAAAGAAAAATATATAGATAAAGAAATTACTATAAATGGTTGGGTTAAGGCTCATCGTAAGCAAGCTCATTTTGGTTTTATAGATTTAAGTGATGGTACTTGTTTTAAAACTCTGCAAGTTGTTTATGATGATGAATCTATTAAAAACTTTTTAGAGTTAACTAAAGTCAAGATAGGAAGTGCAATTAGAGTTCAAGGAAAACTTATTTCTTCACCTAAAGAAGGACAAGAGTTTGAACTTTTACTTGTAGATTATTCTTTACTTGGCGATGTGGAAGATGATTATCCTTTGCAAAAAAAAGGAAGACCTACTAGAGAATTTTTAAGAGAAATAGCTTATTTAAGACCACGTACTAATCTATTTAATGCTGTATTTAGAGTTAGAAGTGTAGCAGCATATGCTATTCATAAATATTTTCAAGATAGAAATTATGTTTACTTTCATGCCCCATTAATTACTGCCAGTGATTGTGAGGGAGCAGGTGAGATGTTTCAAGTTACTACTCTTGATTTAGATAAGATAGCTAATGATGGTAAAGTTGATTATAAGAAAGATTTCTTTTCTAAACAAGCCAATTTAACTGTATCTGGTCAACTTGAAGCTGAAACATTTGCTATGGCTTATAAGAAAACTTATACATTTGGCCCAACTTTTAGAGCTGAAAATTCTAACACTAAAACTCATGCCAATGAATTTTGGATGATTGAACCTGAAATAGCTTTTTGTGATCTAGAGCAAGATATGGACATAATGGAAGATATGTTAAAATATGTTGTCAAATATGTTTTGGATAAATGTTCTAATGAAATAGCATTTTTTGATAAGTTTGTTGAACCCGGATTAACAGATAAATTAAATAAGCTTGTTACTAGTAAATTTACCAGAATAGATCATAAAGATGTTATAAAAATATTAAAAGAAGCTGATGTAAAGTGGGAATTTGCTCCGGAATATGGTGAAGATATTGCTAAAGAACATGAAAAATATATTACAGAATACTTTAATGGACCGGTTTTTATAAAGAACTGGCCTAAAGATATTAAAGCCTTTTATATGAAGCAAAATAGTGATAATGAAACTGTTGCCGCTGTAGACTTAGAAGTTCCAGGAGCTGGTGAATTAATGGGTGGCAGTCAAAGAGAAGAAAATTATGATAAACTTAAAAACAGAATGCAAGAACTTAGCATGGATGCATCACAACTTGAATGGTATATGAACCTAAGAAGATATGGTGGTTGTGTTCACTCAGGATTTGGCATGGGATTTGAAAGATTGCTAATATATTTAACGGGTGTAGATAATATAAGAGATGTTATACCATATCCAAGAACTCCAGGATCTTGTGAATATTAGGAGTGTATATGTTTACGAAAGAATTAGTTAATGATTTGGCTGATAAGCTATTAATTGGCCTTTCTGAAGAAGAAAATAAAATGGTGCTTGATGAATTTGACAAAATAGATAGACAAATAGATTTAATTAATAAAATACCAAACATTAAAGACGCTGAACCAATGACACATGCACTTGATGATTTTGAATATCAGCTAAGAGAAGATGTGGTTGAAGATTCTATTACTCGCGAAGAATTACTAAAAAATTGTGATTGCCATGATGGTGAAGAGATAATCGTACCAAAGGTGGTGGGCTAATGAAATACATGGACAAAGACTTAAGATTAATTCATGAAGCGTTAATGAAAAAAGAAGTAACTAGTGAGGAATTAATCAAGGAATCATTAGAAAAAGCTCATCTTGTAAATAACAAATATAATGCATTTGTGACAATTATTGATGATGCTAAGCCAGTTGAGGTTACTGATAATATTTTATCGGGTATACCTTATGGAATAAAAGATAATTATTCGACTAAGGATATTTTATCTACGGGTTCTTCAAATACGCTAAAAGACTATGTACCATTTTTTTCGGCTACTAGCATTGTAAATTTGGACAAAGCTGGAGCAGTAAAACTAGGAAAAACAGTTTTAGATGAATTTGGTATGGGAGGTACTGGAACTACTGGTCACACAGGCAAAGTTTTAAATCCCTGGGATAAGACAAGAATGTGTGCTGGTTCATCTGCAGGTTCAGCTTGTGCTGTTGCAGCCGGTGTTTTTCCATATGCAACTGGTACTGACACAGGAGATTCCATTCGTAAGCCTGCAGCGTATTGTGGCATTGTCGGCTATAAGCCTACTTACGGTATGATTTCACGTTATGGGGTGTTTCCCTTTGCTTCAAGCCTTGATCACTTGGGTGTTTTAGCAAGAAATGTCTATGATGCCAGTTTAGTTGTAGACAATATGAAAGGCATTGACGAAAATGATATGACTTCTTGGGATTCAAAAAATATTCATTTAAGTGAGGCACTAAATGGCAATGTTAAAGGAAAAAAAGTATGTTATATAAAAGAATTATGTAATATAGATAATTATAAAAACCCTTCTAAAACATTAAAAGATCATCTTGAAAACTTTTTTGAAGTATTAAATAATCTTAAAAAACTTGGTGTTCAGGTGGAAGAGGTTAGTGTACCAAGAGATCTACTTAATGCCTCATTTAGTGCATATGTTGTAATTCATTCAGCTGAAGCTACAAGTAATATGAGCAATTTAACAGGTATAATATTTGGACCTCGTGGAAATGGTAACAATTACATTGATATGATTAAAGATTATCGTACTAAAGGTTTTTCTCCGCTTATCAAAAGAAGATTTATAATTGGTAGTTATGTTTTGCAAAAAGAAAATAAAGAAAGATATTTTAATAATGCTCAAAGAGTAAGAAGACTACTTGTTGATACATGGAAAAATTTATATAAGACCTATGATGCGGTAGTTTTACCTGTTGGTATTGGTCCAGCTAAGAAATTTAGTGATAACGAATCCTTAAGTGATGAATTGACAGCACTTGATGAACATCTTCAAATCGGAAATTATGGTGGATTTCCTTCTATAACTATTCCGGATGGATTTGTATCTGGATTGCCAGTTGGTATAAATATTACTGGAAATTGTTATGATGATGAGAATGTTCTTAATATCGCTTATGCTTTAGAACAAACGATGGATTATAAAAATCAAATTGCCAAGGAGGTAGAATAATGAAGTATATACCTTGCATTGGATTGGAAATGCATTGTGAAATAAGTAAAACAAACACAAAGGTGTTTTCATCAGCCAAAAATGAATTTACAGAATACGCTAATAGTAATATTAGACCAGTTGATCTTGGATTTCCAGGTACACTTCCGGTTGTAAATAAAGAAGCTGTAAAAAAATCACTAATGGCAAGTATTATTTTGTCTTGTAAGCAACCAGAATATATGTACTTTGAAAGAAAGAATTACTATTATCCTGATTTACCTAAAGGATATCAAATAACCCAAGATACAAAGCCAATTCCGGTAGGAATTGATGGTGAAGTAAAATTTACTAGCAATGGTGAAGAAAAAACTATAAGAATTAATAATATTCACCTAGAAGAAGACTCTGCTTCTTTAGACCATTATGAAAATAATAGTATGATTGATTATAATAGAGCAGGAGTACCTTTATTAGAATTAGTCACAGAACCTGATTTGCACAACGCTAATGATGCTGTAGCTTTTTTAGAACATATGCGTCTTATTTACAGATATGCTAATATATCTGATGCTGATAGTAAAAAAGGCCAAATCAGATGCGATGTCAATGTCTCAATAATGGATAGTGAAAAAGATCCAACTGATCCTATGAATTGGGGAACTAAAGTAGAAATTAAAAATGTTAATTCATTTAGTGCTGTAAAAGATGTCATAAACTATGAAATTGAAAGACAAATTAAAGCTAAAGAAAATAACACTTATTTTGAGGAAGTAAAGCAAGAAACAAGACGCTGGGATGAAGAAGCCGGCGTAACTAAGTTTATGCGTTCAAAGGTTGATGCCATTGATTATAAATACTTTGTTGAACCAAATATACCTAAATATAAAATAACTAGCAAATGGCTTCAGGAAATAAAAAAAGAAATTCCAGAATTGCCATATGAACGCAAAAAGAGATATATGGATTTAAACGTTAAAGAAAATGATGCTCAAACTATAATTAAAGAAAAGAGTATATCTGATTATTATGATAAGTGTTTAGCGTTAAATATTGATGCGGTTATGGCCTCTAATTGGTTGTGTGTTAATATAATTGGAGAATTAAATAAAGAAAATATTTCAATAGATGAATTCTTTATTACTCCAGTTTACTTAAAAGAAATTATTGACGCCATATTAAGTGGTAATATTTCTTCTAAACAAGCCAAAGAAGTATTTACGAAGGCTCTACTTGAAAAAAAAGAGCCAAAATTATTAATTGAAAAATTAGATAGTCAAATATCTGATAAGGCAATTTTAAAAGAAATAATTGAAACAATAATTAGTAATAATCAAAATCAAGTTGAAGCGTATAAGCTTGGTAAAACTAATCTTTTTGACTTTTTTGTTGGCCAAGTTATGAAAGAAACTAGAGGAAAAGCTAATCCTGTTATAACAAAAGAGTTATTAAATGATAAATTAAACAATTAGAAAGTAAATTAATTTTTACTTTTTTTTATGGTTATGTTATAATTTATTCATAATAAGAGGTGACTATTATGTTTGGAAGGATACTTTACATTTCTGATAATATTGCAGAGGTTGAAAATATTTCACAAGGCAATATATCAGCAGATTTAATGAATGTTCATGTTATTTTTGAATCGCAAGATCAAAGAATATTAGGAGAAATTACTGAATTAAATGATAAAACTATGAAAATTAGATTTCTAGGTGAGTATGTAAATGGAAGATATTTAAATGGTATTATGAGAAAACCATTATTGTCTTCAAAAATAAGAATAATTAATAATTCTGAGCTGCTTTTATTAATAGGCTCTCCAAGTGATAAATCATTTGAACTTGGCCGTAGTGCAACCTATAAAAATTTTACTATTTATCCGGAAATCAACGCGTTATTTTCAAACCATTTAGCGATATTTGGTAATTCAGGTAGTGGTAAATCTTGTGGTGTTTCAAGAATTGTTCAAAATATATTTGCAAATCCCAATATGCACACAGCTAAAGCAAAATTATTTTTCTTTGATGCATATGGCGAGTATAAAAATGCATTCAGCTCGTTAAATCAAATTGATCCTAATTATAATTATAAATTTATTACTACTAATGTGGAGTCAGCAAATGATTTTAAGCTTGATATTCCAACTCATTTATTAACCCTTGATGATTGGGCTTTAATGTTACAAGCTACAAATCACAGCCAACTTCCAATAATTGAAAGAACGATAAGATTAGCCAAGATATTTGCCCAAAATAACGAAGAAGCAAGAATTTATAAAAATCATTTAATTGCAAAAGCATTACTAGCAGTTTTATTTTCTAATCAAACAACAGCTAGTAAAAAAAATGAAATATTCACTATTATCGAAGTATGTAATACCCAGGAATTTAACTTTGATTCAGTGATACCTGGATTAGGTTACACTAGAACATTTAGTGAATGTTTTGAAATTGATTCGAATGGCTATTTTGGGGAAAGTGTTTTAATTACTAACTATATATTAAGTTATATTAAAGATGATATTGAAAATATAGTCGTTCCAGATAATAGTTATTATTCTATTAAGGATTTTGGAAAAGCTTTAGAATTCACATTAATTAGTGAAGGATTTCAAGGAAATGAAAATCTTTATTCTGACGCTATAATTTTGAAAGTAAGAATTAATAGTATAATTACTAGCAAAGTTGGCTCTTACTTTTCAGGAGATAAGTATTGGGATGTAAATGAATATATTGATTCCTTGTCTAAAATAAATGGCGCTGAAGCTCAAATTATTAATATAAATTTGGAAGATATTGATGATGTTTACGCCAAAGTAATTGTTAAAATATTTTCAAGATTATTATTTGAAGCTTCTAAAAAAATGAAAGATAGAGCAAGTAAACCATATCATTTGTTCTTAGAAGAAGCCCATAGATATATTCAAAAAGATATTGATACTTTCTTGATTGGTTATAATATTTTTGACCGTATTGCTAAAGAAGGACGTAAATATGGAGTTTTACTTGACATTATTTCCCAAAGACCAGTTGAAATTTCTGATACCGTTATTGCTCAATGTTCAAACTTTTTGATTTTTAAAATGACCCATCCTAAAGACATAAAATATATTGAAGAAATGTTACCAAATATATCAAGTGATGTAATAGAAAAGCAAAAAGTATTGCAACCAGGAAGTTGTGTAGGTTTTGGAAGTGCTTTTAAAATTCCTATGATCATTAAAATGGATATGCCAAACCCAACTCCTTATAGTTCAAGTTGCGACGTTTCAAAATGCTGGAAATCAGAAGTTAATTAAATGTAAAGATGATAAATTTTATGTATTAGAATTAGAAAATATGTTATAATATTAATACCTGGAAGGATAGTTTGTTTTTCATAAAACCGACTAAGTGATATATAAGGGAATCTAATTGATTATCCGTGTTGAAGACTAATCCATTAAGTGAATTAGGATCCTAAAGATAGTCATGTGCATACCCACCTTGCGTGTGCAGGTTTTTTATCACAGCAAACTACCTTTTGGGTTTTTTAATGGAGTGATATTGTGCAATTTGATAGATTAAAGAAAATAATTAGTGAAAGTGATTTTTTAAAAATAGCAAACGCTAAAGTTGTAATAGTTGGTGTTGGAGGAGTAGGTGGAGCAGTCTTAGAAGGTCTAGTAAGAAGTGGTATAAAAAACATTAAAATAATTGATAATGATAATGTAGATATTACTAATCTTAATAGGCAAATTATTACTAATATGGATAATATTGGTTTTAAAAAAGTTGATGTTGCCGAAAAACGAGCAAAAAGCATAAATCCTGAGTGTAATATTACGGCTCTGGCTACTTTTCTTACTAAAAATAATTTGGAAATACTTAATGATTATGATTATATAATTGATGCCTGTGATACGATAACCACTAAAAAAGATATTATAAAATATGCTTTTAATAATAATAGAAAACTAATAACTTGCCTTGGTACAGGTAATCGTTTTGATCCGACCAAACTAAAAATTACTACTTTAGATAAAACTATGAATGATCCAGTTGCTAAAGTAATGAGAAAAATCGTTAAAAATGAGCATATTAATTTAAAAAAATGTGTTGTTTTAACAAGTGACGAACTTCCTAAAAAAGTTTCCGATAGAGTACCCGGAAGTACACCTTTTGTACCGAATGCTGCAGGATTTATAATTGCTAGCCATGTGATTAGTGACTTAATTCGTTAAAACGACATTATAAGACAAATAGTGTTGACATTACGTTTTAATATGGTACTATTAATTGTGTGTTCGAATATTCTTAAAAGGGAGTGTGGACCTTTGTGAAAAATTTAAAGGTTGTTCTGGCAAGCTTTTTATTGATAATAATATTATTTACTTTTGGATATAAGAATATTAGCATCAATGATAAGGCTGTATCTACTATTAAGAGTAACGAATATAATAAAGATATTGTTACAGATAAAAAAGAGAGTGACAAAATAAAAGATGAAAACATCGTAGGATATATAAAAATTCCTAACACAAATATTAATACAAAAATATTTCAGGCAAATGATAATAAATTTTATTTAAAATATCCAGACAAAGTGTTTTTAGATTATCGTAACAATATTATAGACCGTAAATTATTAATATATGGTCATAATTCGAGAACATTAAAAAATGCAGTTTTTCATGATTTGGAACTTTATTTAAATGAGGATTTTTATATTAAAAATAAGTATATTTATTTAAATCTAAATTCTGAAGAGACTAAGTGGGAGATTTTTTCGATAATGATCAAAAAGGCTAAAAAATATCCTCACACTATTGTTAGTTTTAATGATTCCGATTGGATTACACACTTAAATTGGCTCAAGGAAGAAAGTATTTATGATACTCATGTTTCAGTGAATAAAAATGATAAAATTATCACACTACAAACATGTTATTATAAACCGGCAAATTCATTTTTAGTCATAAGTGCAAAAAAAATTAATTAAGGAGGAAAACTATGAAAAAGAATACTAAATTTGATTTTTTATTAAGAATTTTTATGGTATTTGCAATTCTTTTTTCAAATTTTGGAAATTATGGAATAGTATTAGCAAATACTAATAAAACTTGGGACATTAAAGATCCTGTAAATGATAATGGCTCATTATCTAAACCAGGAGATGTTAAATTAACTAAGACAGTAAGTAAAACAGATGTTGATGGCGAATACTTAGTTACATTAGACGTTAAAGGCAAAAATGTTACTACATCAGAATTTAAAGAAGCCGTGCCTTATATAGTTTTTGTATTGGATATATCAACAACTATGGCATGGAAAATGTCAAAGAATGAATGTGAATATGATTGGCAATGTGAATATGATTACAAAATAAATATTGCTAAAGAGAAAGCGATTGAATTTTCTAAGAGTTTATTAAAGAAGTATCCAAAAGCGAAAATAGCCTTAGTTGAATTTGGGGATAATGCCAAATTACAAAGGAATTTTAAATCGCAAGCATTTACTAAATCTGATTTTTCCGCTGAAGAGAGTCATTTTTCTGAAGGTGAATTTTCAGGCCTTGAATCTGCTACTAATATTGCCGCTGGATTACGTTTAGCAGCTAATAAATTGAATGGTAAAGACTCAAAACATATTATTTTACTTACTGACGGAATGCCAGAAAGTTATGATTTACCAGGTGATTTAGAATGGACTACTGAAAATTATGTTAATGATACTATGAACGCTGCAAATTATGCAAAAGGTATCGTTGATGATATTTTTACAATAGGCTTTGGATTTGATCCAGAATATAAATATAAAGACGAGAAAAAGTTATTACAAAATATTGCTACAAAACCTAGTTACTTTTATTTAGCTAATACAGGAAATAAGTTAAATGATGATTTTAAAGCTATAACTAGTAATATTACAACTACATCACCAGCTGGAACTAATGCTAAAATAAAAGATGTAATAAAAGAAGGATTTGAATATATACCTGGAAGTGCTTCACCTTCCAATGCTACAATTAATGATAATGAAATAACATTTGATATAGGTAATATTACTGAAACTGGTAGTAGTGTAAGTTTTAAAATAAAAGCTTTAGAAAGCCATCTTTCAAATGGATGGAATGAAACTAATGAATATGCGGAAGTTTCATATGATAAGCCTAATAACTCTAAAGACTCTGTTAAAATTTCTGACAGTTCATCAGTTTATTACATTTTAAGTAACTATCAAGTTAATTATTATAAAGACAGTATGTCAGAAGATAATTTACTGTATAGATTAAATGGAAAAGGTGAGGTTGGATCACTAATTAATGTTGATGAAAATCTAAAAAAGCCAGATGGATATAACACTATTAATGAAAATAAAGACTTTGTGATTAATATTGATAACGAAAAAAATATTATAAATATAATTTACACTAAAAAAAGTAATTTAAAATATACGATTAATTATTTTAAAGATTCACAAGATAATTCAAATAAACTTGGTAGTGCTACTGAAGAAAATAAGACATTTTTAGACGAAGTGACATTAAATGATGATATTTTAAATGCTTATAAGCCAAGTTTTGGCTATAAAAATGGTGTAGTTAGTTCATCTAACATGCATGAAAGTGGTTCATATGTCGTTAAAGATCAGGATAATTATATTAATGTTTGTTATTACAAGAGAACTGATTTCAAATACACTGTAAGATATCTTGATTTAGTTGACAGAACACCTTTATATGACGATGAAAAGTTTGATAATATAACTTATATGGAAAATGTTCATCTTACTGCTAAACCAGCTTTAAAAGGTTATTTAATGCCCGAAGAAAGCACTAAAGATGTGGTTATTGATGAAGAAAATAAAGTAATTGAATTCTTATACCCAAGAAAGAAATATAGTGTTAAAGTACGTTATGTTGATGATGAAACTAATAATGAAATTGCAAACTCTAAAACTATTAAAAATAAAGAATATAAATCTATTCATACTGAAGAAGCAATTGAAATAAAAGGCTATATATTAATGGGTGATAATACTAAATCAATCGAAATAAATACCGAAAATAATGAAATAGTATTTAGATATACCATTAGAACTGATTTAGAATACACAGTAAAATACTTAGATAGAGAAACTGGTAAGTCTCTAGAGAATGAAAAAGTTGTAAAAAATCAAAGATACAGGAATGTTGTAAAAGAAGATGCCATAGATATAAAAGGCTATGTATTAGATGATGAAAAAACCAAAGAACTTAAAATTGATGTAGAAAACAATGAAATAGTTTTTTATTACAAAATAAAAGATAATTTAAGTTATGCAGTTAAATATTTGGATAAAAAAACAGGCAATTCAATTAGTGATAACAAGGTAGTAAGAAATCTAAAATACAAAGATGTTATAAAAGAAGAATATATTAAAATAGATGGATACAAACTTGTTTCAGAGCCAATTAAAATGATTACAATTAGTGATGAAGGCGAGAATGTTATAGTATTTTTATACGAGAAAAGAAATGATTTAAGATATGTTGTAAAATACATTGATGCTGAGACTAATAAAGAAATCGCTCCACGCAAAATAGTTGAAAATCAAACTTATATGTGCGAGGTTAAAGAATATCCAATAGATATTGATGGATATACCACTAAAGATAAGGGAAAAACATTAACAGTTCATTACAATGAAGCATTAAACGAAATTGTATTTAAATATAATAAAAGAACTGACCTTTCTTATAGTGTTTTATATTATCTAGATGGCGAAATAGATAGTTCTAAAACTGATGTGTTTACAAATCAATCTTTCTTAGATGTTGTTGAAACATATACTGATAAAATGCCAACATATTATGCCTTAGATAAAGTAGAGAATCTTCCACTTACTATTTCAAACAATAACGATGAAAATGTTATAAAAGTATATTATGTGTCAGCTGGAGAAGGAGATATAGAGCCTCCTAAAACTGGAATTGATACAAATCCTTGGCTAAGCGTATTAGGATTGTCATCTATTTTATTAGGTTTAGTAAAAATTAAAAGAAGAAAAGAAAATTAATAAAAAATAATCATTCATTTAATTATGAATGATTATTTTTGCTTTTTATATTCTCTAATTTATCGTAAATAGCTTTAATTGTCGCTTCATAGCCATTTTTTTTAGGGGTGTAATACTTTTTATCAGCAAGTTTTTTTGGTAAGTATTCTTGATACACATAATCGTTTGGATAATCATGAGGGTAAAGATATGTTTTAGAAGAGGTTTTTATATGATCAGGCACTCTGCCAGAATTACCGCTTTCTATATCTTTAATGGCTGAATCTAGCGCTAAATAAGCACTATTACTTTTAGGTGATAAGCTCATTTCAATAGTAATTTCAGCAAGAGGAATTCTAGCCTCTGGAAGGCCAACTAGTTCGGCGGCGTGAATAGCAGCCATTAACTTTGGACCAATGCTTGGATTAGCAAGCCCAATATCCTCATAAGCAATAACTGATAACCGTCTATAAATACTGTCTAAATCCCCAGCCACTATTAATCTCGCTAAATAATGAATAGCAGCGTCAGGATCACTTCCTCTAATCGATTTTTGAAAGGCACTTAACACATCATAGTGTCCATCCTCATTTTTGTCATGTAAGAAAACAGCTTTAGAATTAATCTTTTTTAATAAATCAATTGTTATAACTTTATTATTACTTGAATAATATGCAATTTCTAGAAAATTGATAGCGCTCCTTAAATCACCATTTGCATAAGATACTATAAAAGAAAGAGCCTCATCATCAATCTTTACATCTTTCAAAAACTTTGTGGCCTTTTTTAATCCTTCCAATAATTCTTGATCAGTCAAATCATGTAATTCAAATATTTGGCACCTGCTTCGTATTGCAGGGTTAATTTTATGGTATGGGTTGGAAGTAGTTAACCCAATTAAAATAATTAACCCTGATTCGATATGCGGTAAAAGAATATCTTGCTTATCCTTATTCATACGATGTATTTCATCAATTATGAGTATCATTTCGCCATACATTTTCGCTTCTTCAATGGCTATATCAAAATCATTTTTATTGTTTACTGTTGCATTTAAAAAGCGATACTTAATATCTAGTTCACCAACTATGGCATTGGCAATACTTGTTTTACCAATGCCAGGGCGACCATATAAAATCATTGAAAAAAGCTTTTTGTTTTGGATCATATTTGTTATTATTTTATCTTTACCAATTAAATGAGTTTGGCCAATAACTTCGGATAGTTTTTTAGGTCTTAACATATTAGCTAGTAGTTCCATAAAATCACCATTATTTATTATATCATATTTTGCCAAAAAATGATTTTAGAGATATAATTATTTTAGCGAGTGTGATTTTATGGAAGATCAAAATATTTTAGATTTCTTAGATTACTTAAAATATGAAAGAAAATTAAGCGAAAATACTGTCAAATCATATGAAGAAAATTTACAATTATTTTTAAATTCTTTATCCAAAAAAGATACTACTAATGTAACTAGAAAAGATGTAAAAAAATTCTTGGAAATGAATAGAGAGAAGAGTGATACCACAAGAGCTCATTATTTGACAGTATTAAAAACTTTTTATAAATATTTAAATTTTATTGGTAGGATTAAAATAAATCCAACTGAAGATATATCTCAGCCAAAATTAAGAAAAAAATTACCTAATTTTTTAACAATAGAGGAGGTAGACATTCTTCTTGATATACTAACTAAAACACCTTTGGATTATCGTAATAAAGCTATGCTTGAATTACTATATTCAACAGGCCTTAGAGTATCTGAACTTATAAATTTAAAAATATCAAATATTTCTTTTACTGATGATTTAATTCGTGTTTATGGAAAGGGAAGTAAAGAAAGATTAATTCCGTTTGGAGAAGTTGCCTCGGCATACTTAAAGGATTATATTACAACCTACCGCAATTTAATCCTTAAAAATAATATCTCTGAATATGTTTTTTTGAATAATTTTGGTAGACAAATGACAAGACAAGGCTTTTTTAAGATAATTAAAAAAATATGTTTTGAAAAAAATATAAAAAAAGATATATCACCCCATACTTTAAGACACTCATTTGCTTCTCATATGATCAATAATGGCGCTGATTTAAGAATAGTTCAAGAACTATTAGGGCATAGCGATATATCAACTACTCAAATATATACTCATTTAAGTAATGAAAAAATAAAGAATGATTACAAGAATCATCCCCATGAAAAAAAGGAATTTTAAATCATTCCTTTTTATTTTTGTAAAATTATTTTCTGTTATTTCTAGCATTTGAACATCTAGCACTTGATTTACGTGCTTTTTCTCTTGCTGAATTAGAATTCTTTGCTTTGCTTGAATTTCTTTCCATAATCTTACCTCCTATTTATAGTATGGACAGAAATAGGAAAAATACCCCTAATTAGTTTGGTAATTATTACCTTTTAATTAATTTCAAAATATAAATTATGTATAAAACATATAATTAATTGGTGGTTACATGAAACTAATATATGCATTAATAATTTCTTCAGTGGCAGGGTTTGCAACTATGATTGGTGGTTTATTTTCATTCATTAATATTAAAAAGGAAAACCAAAACAAATTTATTACTCTATGTTTAAGCTTTTCGCTTGCTATAATGATATCTATAAGCATCTTTGAATTAATACCTGAGTCATTTATTAATCTTTTAAAAACCTATTCAGCTTTTACAACTAATTTAATTTTAATTGTTTTCTTCTTACTGGGAACATTAATTATATTGATAATTAATAAATTTATTGTTAAATTTTCAAAAAATGAAAAAAGTTTGTATAAATTAGGAATATTAAATATGATAGCATTAATGGTTCATAATTTTCCGGAGGGTATAGCATCATTTATGTCTAGCTATGCAGATATATCCCTAGGTATTAAAATAGCTGTTGCCTTGATGTTACACAACATTCCTGAAGATTGTTTTTTTTATGCATCACCAAATAAAATATAAATATTAAATAAAACTACCAATTATTTGGTAGTTTATTTATTTCTTTAAAATCTTCTTTTTTCAATCTAAGTTTTAATGATAAACAAACGTCTTTGTCGCTAATTTCATTTATATTGTAATTCTCACATTCAGCAATTTGGTTAATAATGTTTATTCTACTTTTAATATGACTTAAAATTTCTTCTCTTCGTTCTAATCCATATCTTTCGATTATATCAATTTGCAATAAATCTTGCTCGTTAATATAAAAATTTCCTAAATACTTTCCTTTTAAAAATTCATAATATTTTAAGTATTCATCAATAGTTAAAGTTTGTCTTACAGGTACCTGAATTTTTATATATTTATTTTCTTCGCTATCGGCAGTTATATGACTTAAATCAATTATTTCTCTAGAAACCATAATAGGATTATAATATTTTTGACGCAATTCTTCAGGAGCGTCTTTCGATAAGAAAAATTGTGGATATTTTGACTTGTACTCATCATCAAATGTTTCTTCACTATACCAAATATATGTTTGATTACCATATAAGTCATCACCAAATTTATCTAAGCTTCCTGATACATTATTTCCAGCTAATCTTGAATTCGAGATGTTTAAAAAAGAATCTCCTGGTTCTTTAACAATTGGTAAAAGCACACTTTTTCCAAATAATTGTGAACCATTAAAAGGCACAAAAACTTCTCTTAAATCAATGTCTAAATTCAAATTTTCTAGATTAATATTTTGAATATCATCATCATTTACGTTTAGTTCACTAAAATCAAAATCAGTTGTACCTTTTTCTAACTCTTTTCTATATTGAGTTAAATTTGTAATTTTAACTGGTTTATTTTTAGAAATAGCCTCCTTGTTTAGTTTAAATAATTCTTTTAATTGTTTTTTCATAACAAAAACCTCCTTATACAAGTTATTGTAACATAGATTAATCTAATAGTCTATTTTTTGTTTTATAAATAAATAGGCATGTTTTTTCATAAATTTAATTAGATCACAAAAAGGGAGGCGCTATTATAACCAAGGAATTAAAATATAATTTATTTTATGATAATGATAATGAAAAAATAGAAACTTTATTAGTCGAAGCTTTCATAAATTATTTAAAAAATCAAAAAGAAGTGGGCTTACATTATGATTACAATGTGCTTTTATAACCATAGTCAATTATTATATTCCTAATAATCAAGGAGGAAAAATGTATAATGTTTTAAAAAATATAGTAAAAGAATACTTGGTAGCAATCTATATAAGGTTATCTAAAGAAGATGATAATTTAGGGGAAAGTGAAAGTATTCAAAATCAAAAAATATTATTAACTAATTACGTAAAGGAAAAAGGATATACTTTAGTTGATATATATGTTGATGATGGGTTTACAGGTACTAATTTTGATAGACCTAATTTTAAAAGAATGTTAAAAGACATTGAGAATAAAAGGGTAAATATGGTTATTACTAAAGATTTATCACGATTATCAAGAGATTACATTGGTACTGGTGAATATATAGAAAAATGGTTTCCTGCTCATAATATTAGGTATGTTGCCTTAACAGATAATATAGATACTTTTTTAGATAATTCTAATAATGACATTGCACCATTTAAAGCAATATTAAATGATATGTATGCGAAAGATTTATCAAAAAAAATTAGAACAGCACTGCATACTATGCAATGTGAAGGCAAATGGGTAGGGGGATGTCCCCCTTTTGGTTATAAAACCGATCCAAATAATAAGAATCATCTAGTAAAAGACGAAATTGAATCACCAATTGTTAAAAGAATATTTGATATGTTTACCAATGGTATAAGAATTAATAAAATAAGAGATATATTAAATAGTGAGAATATACCCACATTTTCTATAACTAGAAACAGAAATTTTATAAGATCTGGAAAAAATGGAAATATTTTAGGGTACTGGTGCAATACTACTATAAAAAAAATATTGCAAAATAGATTATATACTGGAGATTTAGTTCAAAATAAGCGTTCTAGACTAAGTTATAAATACCGTAAAATAATTTGCAATCCTAAAGAAGAATGGGTAATAGTTAAAAATACACATGACGCTATTATTAATAAAGAAACATTTGATAGAGTTCAACAATTATTACCAAATCAACATCAAAGAAATGATAAAAAAGAAATGTTTTTATTAGATGGCTTACTAAGATGTGCTGATTGTGGCCATAATATTGGAATTAGAGCGAGAAGGGCCAATGGAAAAAGTACTACGGTATGTAATTATTATCGAAAATATAATAAGAGTCCTAGATTATGCACCGCTCATGGTTTTGATTATGACAATTTAGAACTAGGTGTAGTTAACGAAATAAAAAAAATAATATATATGGTAAATAATAAAATACTAGATAAAGAAGTATTAAAAAAATATAAAAATAACGATATACTATCCTCTTATAATAAGATAAAAAATAAATTAGAGTTTGAGATAGATAATATTAAAAATAACTTGGATAATATGTACATTGATAAATTACAGAATAAAATAAATGAAGATATGTACCAAAGGATAGAGACCAAATTTAACAAAGATATTTTGGCAAAAAAAGAAAAATTAAGTGAGATCAATTGTTATTTAGAAAAAATAAATAAAAGTAAAAATATCTTTAAATCATTACAAGAAGAGGTTCTATCATTTAAGGATAAGTATCCAAGTAGGGATTTAGTTTTGAAACTGATTAAAAAAATTTCTATACATGAGAATGGATGTGTTGATATATTTTTTAACTTCAAAAAGTTTTAATTCTATATATGTGTTGCTTAACGAATGCAATCTGAGGGAATAGGTATTGCAATACCAGTTTATTATGCTACTAATAGTCGTAAAAAGGCTCTAAAATTAGTATTTATATCAAGCTTGGCTGAACCACTAGGTGCAATATTATCTTATATATTTTTAAAAAATTATATTAATAATTTATCAATTAGTATAATTCTGATATTAGTTGCCGGAATAATGATAACTTTGTCCATACATGAAATACTTCCTGAAGCAAAAAAATATAATGAGGACAAGATATTATTATATGGTTTATTAATAGGAGTTATAATTACATTAATAAATGTATTTGCATTTTAGAAAGGAAATAATGAAAAGAGTAGGGGTTTTGTTAAGAGAGGAAGCAAATGGAGTTTTAAAACACTATGTAAGAGACAGTGTAATCAAGCGTTTAAAATATTTTAATGTGGAAATTATAGGTATTATCACTAATAATCATTTAAATAAAATATATAGTGTTTTAAACACTTGTGATGGTATTATTTTACCTGGTGGTGATGGAATAAATAATAAAGATATTGAAATCATTAAATATACCCACAAATTAGGCATTCCTGTCTTAGGAATATGCTTGGGCATGCAAGAGATGGCTTTAGCGTTTAATGGCTCTGTATGCGCCTTAAAACAAGGAAATCATAAGTCGATCAAAAAGTATGTTCATGAAGTGTCTTTAAATAAAGACAGTAAATTATATAAATATATTAGAAAAGAAACATTTAAAACTAATTCAAGACATAATGATATCATAAAGAATACGAATTTAAATGTTGTTGGCATAGCTAATGATAACGTTATAGAGGCTATCGAAGATAAAAATCATTCTTTCTTTATTGGGGTAGAATGGCATCCAGAGGATACAGATGATTTAATTAGTCGTAGGTTATTCAAAGCATTTATAGATAATTTGTAAGTTAACATAACATATATTAAAAAAGGCTATTTTTAGCCTCATAGAGCAACATTATGATAAAACTAGTATAATTATACTAGTTTTTGTGTTTTTGCGTTCGTAATAGCCTAAAATGGCTATTTTTTGCTTTCTTTAGATTTTTCTTCTATGTGTTTGATTAAAATATTTACTATATAATTATTTAAACTTCTATTATCTTCTAAAGCTAGTCTATCCAATTCTTTTTTTATTTCTTCGCTTGTTCTTACTGTAATTATAACGTTATTCATTACTTTTTCACCTCTGTATTTATTTTATTATCAATTGTATTCATTTTATACTTGCATGTTGATTGTATTTGTATTATTATGTATTCATACAGATGATAGCATTTGTATTCGCAACAATTTATTTATTTTTATGAGAGGAGGTATACAAAGTGGAATTACATGCAATAATTCTAAACGTGTTAAAGTATACTGATAAGAAAACAAACAAAGACAAGCTAAGAATAGGATATATCCTAAGCGATGAGAACTCTTTTCAGAATACGGATAAGTTTAAGGGATACTCCGAATTATCATATTTTTGCGATGATTTAGAGCTATTTCAAAAGATAGATAAAAGCTTCATATTAAATAATTGTATATTTACTTTTGATGAAGTAAGTTATCCATCAAATCCATTGCGTAAATATTTAAAACTTACAGACATAAGAGTAGGTAAGTAATGAAACGTATAACTTGTTACTTTAACACAAAACATGGATATTTCAAGACAAATTATTTGCAATTTCTAACATCACCACAAATCGGGCATTGTAATTTACAAGGAGTAGTATGTATATCTCACATTTATTTTTATGATCAGAAAGTATTTTATGATTATGAAACACTCAGAAAGTATGTAGATAAGTGTATAAGTGCAAATTATAGTTTTAAAAAAAGACTAATTAGGAAATTAATTTCCTTTTTAGATAAATTATAGAAAGGAGAATTCTAATGGACAGCACACCATCAACAACAAATCAAGTTGATTTTAGCGGATTTATAACTGCATTAACTGGATCAATTACTCCCGCACAAGTATTAGCAGTATTGGCAAGTGTAGTTGGAGTAGGTATTGTTTTTTTCTTAATGTGGCTTGGTGTTCGTAAAGCGATTAAAGCCTTTACTTCAGCAGTATCTAAAGGAAAACTTACGATTTAAAACACGGGGTATTTATGCCCCTTTTTTTTAAAAGAAATAATAGGAGATGATAAATAATGGAAAAAATTATTGGTTTTATAAGTATATACGTAATTATGATTTGTTTAAATAAAGCAATAAGTAAATTAATTAATTGGTTAGTAAAAATATTCAAAAGGTTATTTAAAAAGGTATCTAATGATTAGTTATGAAGCTTGTAGAGAGAGTTTAAATCCATTCAGATTATATCAATGGTGTAAATATAAGATTAAATTTGCCAAAGAGCACCCGGATTATTTTAAACCTGACGGATTGATAGTATTTACAGGTGCACAAGGTACTGGAAAAACATTATCGGCGGTTAATTATGTTGAAAATCTATTAAAAATGTATCCAAAAGCATTGTTAGTAACCAATTTAAAATTAGAGAACTTTCCTTTTGATGATAAGAGAGTATTTTTTTTCGCTAATTCTGATGATTTGTCGAGATATTCTAACGGTGAATATGGCGTAATTTATCTTATAGATGAAATACAATTGTATTTTAACTCTTTGCAATCAAAAAATATTAATCCTGATGTTATGGTTCAAATATCTCAGCAAAGAAAACAACGTAAACATATAGTTGCTACAAGTCAAGTGTTTGGTCGTATGGCTAAACCATTAAGAGAACAGTTTTCTAGCGTAATTTTGTGTAAAAATCTTTTCGGATTTGTACAACTTAATAAATTAGTTGATCGAGATTCAATTGATAATAATGATAACGGAACAAATTTAAAAGGTTCAGTTAAAAAAAGGTTTATGTGGTTACATACGCCAAAGTATTATGGCAGATATGATACATATCACGTAATACAACAAAATAATTTTGTCGCAGAGGAAGAAAAGAAGGTGGGAATTTATGGAAGTGAATTATCAATGTGTTATAGACCTGTTAGTTAATTGTATGGCATTAGCGTTTCCAATTGCTTTAATTTTTATGATCGTTCAAAAAGTAGTTGGTATATTTGTTAGTTTTGTTTTTGGTAAGGAGATTACTTTCTAATGTTTAGTGATTCGGAGTATACTTATCTAAAAAACATAATAGATACTTATATTTTACAAGGTGATTATACTCATTATATCGCCTATACTTATACAAACATATCCGGTACTTATTCAAATGATTATTATGATTTTTATGTCATTTTGTCAAATTCAGAGATAACTGCAAACGGATACAATTTTGCTATACCTGGAAATAGTTTAAAAATAAGTGTTAATTCAAAAAGTGCAAGCAGAAACGCTGCGAATGGTGAAAGAATTGTATTTAGTGAGGGCGAGCACTCAGTATCGGTAGATTCTTATGAATTTATTTATTCAAATGCCAAGAATTCTATATTTCCAAATATATTAGCAAAACAAGAATATATTACTAAAACTAATAATGATCATAACATATCTTACAATTTAGATAAAAATGATTTTTATATGATACCTGTTTTTATGGGATTAATCATAATGATGTTATTTTTAAAATGGTGTTTTCCTATGAAAGGTGGTAAAAAAGTATGAGAAAATTTTTATTTATTTTTGCGACGTTTATAACAATTTTATTTATGCCAAATGTTAATGCCGCATCAAGAATATCTGAATCAGTATTTTATGCAAATGGTCAAAAGATTGAAAGAGGAGCATTTGTAAATATTAATTCTAATGATTTTACGTTTAAAGTTTATCCAACTTACACAGTTAATGCTTCTGACTATACATCCGATGCCAGAGTAGGGCAAACCTTTACAGATGAAGTTTATATGGTTGTTGCCGGTGGAGAACTTACTTTATCTGGTGGTAGATGTAATAATGTAGCGGTATCCGTTAGAGATTTAGGATATCAAGCACCGTTGCCTAACTCAACATGGATGTTCGGAGAAGTTTATTTGTTTACTATTACATGGACTGCCAAGGATTCTGGTGATTTTGATAATGATACCACGTGGTTTGATACAACAAGTTGTACTATCACGCTTCATAATAACAACTGTTGTCCATGGTACATGGGTTATAATACTTTAAATCAAAGTGTTGGTACTAGCACAAATCTAAATACTGCTGGACAACAACAACAAGCAGAGTTAATAAGACAAACGAAAGAGGGTGAAAATACCAGGAAAGGTATTTGGCAATCATTAAAAGACGGTATTTCTTCAATTGGTACATGGTTTTCTGATCTAGCCGGGTCAATTGGTAATTTCTTTAGTCAACTTGGAGATAGAATTGGTAGTTTTTTCAGTTCTCTTGGTGATCGAATAAGTGGTTTCTTTACTTCTCTAGGCGATCGGATAGGTGGATTCTTTACTACTTTATTAGACGGCATTATAAACGGCCTAAAAAGTTTATTTATTCCAGATAGTGGATATTTCTCAAGTTATTTTAATGAGTTATGGGACTTTTTTAACGATAAACTAGGGATACTATTATATCCGTTAGATCTGTTATTAAGTATTCTTAATAGATTTGTAAATCTGAGTGACTCAACAAACGGATTGATACACATACCAAGTATTTCAATAGGAAGTTTTGGTGAGATTGTAGCAGAAAGAGAATTTTATATAAATGAGCATTGGACGGAGGAACCTTATAACAAAATTTATAATATTTATAAAATCTTTGTAAATTGTTTTATAGGTTTTTGTTTAATAAATTTAGCTAAGAAAAAGCAAAAAGAAATAGTAGGAGGACAAGATAGTGATAATTAGTAGTATTTTAGATTTATTGAAATTTCTAATAAAAACAATCTTCGGAGTTCTTCCTAGTATTCCTTCTGCTCCGGAATCGATTGTATCTGGTATTAATGGATTTTTAGATATTATATTTGATAATGTTGGATTGCTTGGTATATTTGTTCCTATTTCTACGATAAAGGTTGTTATTCCTATTGCGATCGTAATAATTAATTTTGATCATATTTACAAAATCACGATGTGGATCATAAAAAAGATACCTATGCTTGGAATATCAGATTAATATTTATGAACCAGTTAGTAGGCCTTGCAATTTGCTTTTAGCAAATTGTTTGGTTTAATAACTGGTATACAGGGTTTCAGGGGAGTAGCCCCTGAGAAGAATTTAAGTAGAGTAAAAAAACTATTAAAAGTTAACCTCTACTTGACTAAAGGTTAACTTAACCGAATTTTTTATATGATATAGAGGTATTTTATGGAAATTTTAAAAACCAAAAATGATACAACTCATGAGATGATTTATCATTATAATACAATCATTAAAACTTATGCAAATAATGAAAAAAAGATTAAATATTCTACATATTCAAACTCAATAGGTCTGCCGAATTTAAAAAAGAGTGGGGGAAGTCTTAGCGAAGAAGAAAAACAGTATCAAAAATATAAAAATTTATATAACACAAAGCAAAACATAATTGATCTGGCATATCATAACGGATTAATAAAAAAATGGGAATATTTTGTTACCTTAACATTTGATGATCAAAAAGTAAACGCCAAAGATTATATATCAGTATCAGAAGCATTAGCGAAATGGTTGGATAATATGAAACATCAAAATAAAAGTATGGAGTATATTTTAGCTCCAGAGCCTCACAAAAGTGGCAGAATACATTTTCATGGAATTTTTCGCAATGTTCCTAAATGGACTTTAATTGAGGCTAGAAATCCAAAATCAAATAGATTAATAAAAAAGAATGGTAAACAAATATATAATCTAGCAAATTATAAGTATGGTTATACAACAATTTCAAAAATAGATAACCTAGAGGCAATATCTGTATATATGTCAAAATATATGACAAAAGATTTGATTGATCTTGCGTATAAAAAAAGGTACTGGTCGTCTAAATCGTTAAAAAGGCCTTCAATTGAATATGCTTATTTTAATGAAGAACAATTGAATTTTTATATTGATAAATCAAAATATAACGTAGAAGAGCACAAAGTAGAGAAAGAAAATTTTTCTACTACTTATTATGCAATCAGAAGTTAACATAACATATATTATACGAACATCAATATAAATAAAAAAACTATCATTTTTATGATAGTATTTAGTTAATTTATTAAACTTTTCTTGATTGAATTTCAGCTATTTTTTCAAATACTTCGGCAGCATTCTTTTCATTAATTTCTGTATAACCTAATTCTTTTAAAGCTTGAATCTTAGTAGTTGTCAATTGTTGAGTTCGACTTAGCTTTTCTTCATTTTTTTGTTCAATTTCATGAACAAATCTCTTATGGCTTTCAGCTATTTTACTCTTAGTAGCTCCCCCACTATTATATAAAGTTAGGGCAGAATACAATATACCTTCAAATATAAATTGTTTATCTTCATTGAATTTATATTCATCAACTGGAATAAAACCAGTAGTTTTTGACATATAACCAAAAATATATTTGATTTCAGGAACATTATCTAAAGATTGTAGCAAATGATATAAATATTGAATAGCAAAAAAATTTTCTTCTTTTTTAACGTTATCTGTAAGTTTTTCTTTTAATAAATATGTTATATCAACAATTAAATTTTGTTCTTCTTTATTAAGGCCTTTAAAATCAAAGTAACTGTCCATGTCGGATGCTGATTTTAAGCCTTGATTAAGTCTGTTTTCTACAGCCATTAAATATTCAGTGGTAACTTTTATTTTATCTAGCTCTATTCTACCCTCTTCAGAAGATTCAATATCCAATAATTTATATAATAGGATTTTCTTCTCTTTAGGCCACTTATTTAAATCATCTAACTCTAAATAGTTATATACCATTTGTCTAGAAACGCCTAAATATTTTGCTAATCTAACTTTAGAAACCCCTAATTCTTGTAATAAATTATTTAATTTGTTCATAATACAACTCCTAACATTCGTTGACAATTAAATTATAATTTACTTAACACTTAGTTGTCAACCTTATTTACTATAAATACCATAACTTCTGGTTGTTTTTCCAAACTTCTTTAATAAAACCACAGCCTAAGCATTCTTCCAAATCATATAAAACACACGCTTGACCAGGAGTGACAGATTTTACCTTTTCTTTATATATGACTTTGATTTCATTGTTGTCTAAATATTGCAATTCAACTGGATAGTCCTCTCCCCGATATCTAAATTTAGCGGTACAATTTTTAGGCCTTTTATCACTAATAAAATTTATATTTTCAATAATACAAGTATCACTATACAAATATTCACTATCATCACCAAAAGCCACATATAATATATTATTGTTAACGTTTTTTCCACAAACATAATGTTTTTTTCTATTACCACTCAAACCAACATTTCTTCGTTGACCAATTGTATAATTCATTAAGCCTGTATGTCTGCCAACTTTTTCATTATTTTCAACATTTATTATATCACCTGGATTTGGTTTTAAATAGTTATGAAGAAATTTTTGATAATTTCTCTCACCAATAAAGCAAATCCCTGTTGAATCTTTTTTTAAAGCGACTGGTAAATTATTTTTTTGAGCAATTTCCCTAACTTCAGGTTTGGTTAAATCTCCAATGGGGAAAAGAACATCTTTAAATTGTTCTTTAGAAACATCTGCTAAAAAGTATGTCTGATCTTTATTTTTATCTTTTGCTCTATATAATGTCATATTATCTATTCTGGCATAATGCCCAGTAGCAATATAATCTGCACCCAAACGGCGAGCTTCTTTTACGAATAAATCAAATTTTATGTATTTATTACATAACATATCTGGATTAGGAGTTCTACCTTTTTTTAATTCATCTAAAAAATATGAAAAGACATAATCCCAATATTCTTTTATAAAGTCAATTCTTTTTAAAGGAATACCAAGCTTATTGCATACTAATAATGCATCGTTATAATCCTTCTCTTGAGGGCAAATATCATTAAAATCATTATTATTGCCCTCAATATCATTATTGATTAAGGAATCCCAATTGCGCATAAAAAGACCTATTACTTCATAGCCTTGTTCTTTTAATAAATAGGCAGCAACGGCAGAGTCAACTCCCCCACTCATACCAATAACAACTTTTTTCATAAACATCACGAATCATATTATACCATAAAATCATTATTTTAGTATTAAATTAATTAATTTATATGAAAAAAGATAGTTTGTTATTTCAAAGATAATTATTATCAATGATGAAAATATTGCCTCTTTTAAATAAACATTTAATTTACCTGTTGCATACTCTTTTTTTAAAAGCATATATTTAACACTTTTTATTGATCTAGTTAATAAATATATAAATAAAACTAAGTATATTCCTTTAAATAGTATTACACATAGTGCCTCTAAAACACGCGTTATACTAAGGTTTGATAAGATGCTTAACGTTATCACCACTGTAGATGCTACCTCGAGTGAAAAGAACATTATCCCTAATATAGGGCCTACTATTATTATGGTACTAAAATAGGTAATAGCGGTAAATATAATATGATATAAATTATTTGATCTTAATGTTCCTACTACGTCTAAATTGATAAATGTGCTTTTATTTTTAAAATAAATTATAATACCAAAAAGAATAGATAATAAAAAAACTATTATAAAAAATTTAAACATTTTATTTCTACGACTTTTTACTATGTTAAACATTATTATCACCACTTAATTATATTGCAAATGTAATTAAAATATGCTAAATTTAATACGGTGATAAAATGAAAAAAAGAACAAAAAAAATAGTAACATGGGCTATGTTACTAATTATGGTTGCTAGTGTTATAGCAGGCTTCCTAGCATACATTAGATAGAGAAAAAGAAGTTTAATAAATTTGTAAACTTATCCATATAGATAAATATTAATGTTGCTGAAAATATTATAAAGGGTCCAAATGGAACCTCTTTTTTTTGAGATAAATAAGCTGATGCTAAAGCATATGGTAGTGCTAAAAAACTAGATAAAATAAATGAAACAAGACTTAATCTAAGCCCTAATAAAACCCCTAGGAAAAACGAAAGTTTAATATCTCCGCCGCCCAAAGATTCTTTTTTAAATAGAAAATCTCCAAACTTTTTGATTAAATAAACAATACCAAACATTATAAAGCCACATATTAAGGCTTTTAAGCTCGCTTTAGGGCCAAAATAATAATATTTAAGTAAAAGTATCGCTATTGACGAAATAACTAGTGGTGAGTCTAAAATAATATAATATTTGAAGTCAGAAATAAAAATAATTATCAAAAGAGAAAAAACTATAAGAGAAGCCCAAAACAAATAGGAAATTCCAAACAAATAATAAGCAAGCATGAACGATAATCCTGTTATTATTTCGACTAATGGATTTAAAATTGAAATGTTTTTTTTGCAGTAATAGCATTTGCCTCCAGTGAATAGGTAAGATAAAATCGGAATAAGTAAAAACCATTGTAATTTTTGATTACAATTATCACAATGACTTCTCGGACTAACAATGGACTTTTCTAAAGAACCTCTTGTTGCTAAAACCAAATAGAAAGAGCCCATAATACTGCCCATGATAAATAAATACAAATATACCATATTACTCCCCTATTCTATCTGTTCATACATGCCAAACATAGGAATGATGACTGCTAAAATTATTATTCCAACTATAATAGAAAGAGCTGTAACCATTACTGGTTCAATAAAACTCTTTAAATTATTAACGATATTACGATGCATTTCTTGATAATACACACTTACTTTGTCCATCATTTCAGCAAGTTCACCAGTACTTTCACCAGTAACAATCATATAATATGCAACGTCAGGTATAGCCCAGTGATTTTTGAATGAATCACTAATTTTGTTTCCCTTTACTATATTATTAACTGTCTCATACATTATATTTTTATAAATTTCATTATTGGTTATCTTGCTTAATATAGTCATACTATCAGTAATAAATACATTATTTTTTAAAAGGGATGCAAATGTTTTAGTAAAAATAGTTAATTCGTTATATATTATAATTTTACTAATAACGGGTAGATGCATTAAAAACGATTGTACAACAGCTCTAAAAGTGGTAACTTTTTTATATAAAATTGCAAAAACAATGATAAAAGCTGCAATCCCTAATATTATATAAATAATATTATTTGTTAAAAACTTACTTGCATTAATGATGAATGCCGTTAAACCAGTAATTTTGGCTCCAGATTCAGAGTATATTCCTACAAATTCCGGAATTACATAAATCATTATGAAAGTAATAACACCGATAGCAAAAACCATGATGATTGCCGGATAGGTCATAGCACTTATCATTTGTTTTCTAGTTTTATCTAGCTCACTATAATAATTGGCCATATCATCTAGAGTATCAGTTAAAGTGCCCGTTGCTTCGGCTGCTCTTATCATATTAATTAATAGTGCCGGAAACATTGAGCCTTGCTTTTCCAAAGCACCTGAAAAAGATTCTCCTAAAGAAAGTTCATATGATATCGCTTTAAATGCTCTTTGCTTGATTTTATTTTTCTCTCCCATTTGTTTAGAAAGAATCCTAACAGCCTCAGTCAATGTAATACCCGCCTTTAAATACGTACTTAATTGAGTTAGCCAAAATAATAAATCTTTTACTGACATTGTTGGTTTAAATATCGTTGTTTCTCCATATAAAAAGTCAACCCATTTATTATTTTTTATCATATAAACGTCGTAACCTTCATTTAGTAAAAATGAGTTTACATCAACTTTGGTATAACCATACATAGTTCCACTTATGATTTTTCCATCAGGATCCATAGCTTTAAAGTAATATATTATTGGGGTTTTACTCCTAGTTTCAGTATCATCGCTCAATTCTTTTAATAATGCTGCTTTATATTGTGACATCTTAGCTAGAGTTCTTTCGCTATATTTATATACTCTTTTTTTAGGCCCTTGCATAATGGTATTACGTAAATTAAGCTCAGGCTTCATATTTTCGCCTTTAAATTTACGATATGTTTTGTCAAGTCTAAAACTGATCATTTCAAATAATATTACTGGAAGTCTAAATATAACAAAAACAAGTCCATTAAAGGCATTTAATAAAATATAATATATATTTAAAAAAGGAAATAATAACGCATTAATTTTTTTTGGATTACTCGTTTCCATAATAACACCCTTTACATTCACTATAGGTAGTATAACACACTTTATTTTTGTTTTCTATAAAATTCATGTTTTTTTAATCAAATGCTAAAATTGGCATATATTGTAATAGGTGGTTATTATGTTTTCAAGTGTTACAACTGGAGGTTTAACATTTGCCAAAGTTATTTCTGGAATTTCTAAAAGTCTTACAGTCGTTAATCAGTTAATACCTTTATATAAAGAGATAAAACCTGTAATAGGAAATGCAAAAACTATATTAGGAGTTTTAAAGGAATTTAGAGGAACAAAAAGTGACAAGCCAACAGTAAAAAATCTTGATAATAAAGAAACTTTAAATAAAGAAAAAACAGCAACTACTGCTGTTTCGAATATAAATACACCTGTATTTTTTAATTAATGTATTCTTTTATAATTTCAATTTCTTTTTCTAATTCTTGATAGCGTGTACTATATTTAGGTACTTTCTTAAGTAGTAATAATATTTTTTTTAGATACCATTCATAGAAAAATACATTCTTTTTAAGTTTTAATCCATAATTTATTTCATTAGAAGTATTTTTTTTTGAACTTTTTTTAGCGGTCATAACCAAATACATTTTATTTTTATCATTTATATATTCCTCATCAACAATAATAAAACCAATCTGATTCAAAAATTTGCGCATATGGCTATACTTATTATGAGAAGAAATAATGATTTTATTAATATTATTTAAATTATTATAATTATTTAAAATCCCCATTATCGTATCAGTTCCCATACCCGAAATAATAATAGTATTTATATAATCTGTAACATTAGAAAGACCATCAGTTAGATAAAGTTTAATTTTATTTTCTACTCCATTTAAAACAATATTATTTTTAGCATTATTGTATGGCCCTTTTGAAATTTCAGTAGCAATAACGTGATCACATATAAAGTTTTTTACAAGATAAATACTTAAGTATGCATGATCACAACCAACATCAGCGACGATATCACCAGTCTCTACTTTTTTAGCTATTAATTCTAATCTTTTAGATAATGTCAAATTATTCTTCCAAAAAGTCTTTTAGTTTTTTAGCACGAGATGGGTGTCTTAATTTTCGCAATGCTTTTGCCTCAATTTGTCTGATTCTTTCTCTAGTAACGTTAAATCTTTTTCCAACTTCTTCTAGAGTATGACAGGTTCCATCAATAAGTCCAAAACGTAATTCTAATACTTCTTGCTCACGTTCTTGAAGTGTCATTAAAACATTTTTTATTTCTTCTTTTAAAATTTCATTAGTGGTGTATTCTTCAGGAGACATACTATTTTCATCTTTTAAGAAATCTCCTAAATGAGAATCGTCTTCCTCACCGATTGGGGTTTCAAGAGAAACTGGTTCTTGGCTTATTTTCATAACCTCTCTTACTTTTTCGACTGAAACGCCCATCTTTTCAGCTAATTCTTCTTCACTAGGTTCCCTGTTCAATTCAAGAGTTAATTGTCTTTGAATACGAGCCATTTTATTTATTGTTTCAACCATATGAACCGGAACACGAATAGTTCTAGCTTGATCTGCTAAAGCTCTTGTTATTGCCTGTCTAATCCACCATGTAGCATATGTTGAAAATTTATATCCTTTGCCATAATCAAATTTTTCTACAGCTTTCATAAGCCCAATATTTCCTTCTTGAATTAAATCTAGGAAAAGTAGCCCACGCCCAACATATCTTTTAGCGATAGATACTACAAGTCGTAGATTCGATTCGGCTAATTTTGTTTTAGCTGCTTCATCTCCCTCAGCAATGGCCATACTTATTTTAAGCTCTTCTTCACTTGATAAAAGACTGATACGGCCAATTTCTTTTAGATACATTCTTACTGGATCATTAATATTTACATCCTTGGTGATATCTTCATCACTTAATATAATTGGCTCTTTTTCTCTGTCGGCATTATCCGATTCACTATCTTCTTCATTTATTACTTCAATATTATTTTCAACAAAAGCGTTATATAGTTCGTCGAGGGCATCCGCATCAACATCTAATCCTTTTAATGTATTAGCCAATTCTTCAAAAGTTATAAAACCTTTTCCCTTACCTTTTTTTATTAATTCTTCTTTTCTTTCTTCAAATGTTTTAATTTCTTTCATCTTCAAACACTTCCTTTTTTATTTCTATTATTTTTTGTGCTAAAGAAGATTTCTTGTTATTATCTAATGTTGTTTTCATTTCTTCTTTTAAACGTTTTATCATATTATTGGCATTCATTACTTTAATAGCATTTAAATTTTCTAAAAAATCATTTTTACTAATTTTTTCATTAGATGAAGCAATAATATTTAAAACGCTATTATTAATATCTTTTTTGTCTTCGACATATGAAATAAATTCTGCAACGCTTATATTATTATATTTTTCAAAATAATACAATATTTCATTTATAATATTTCGATATTTTTTATTATCAATAAACAAATTATGGTCATTATAAATATTTATGTATTCTCTTCCTTCAAGAAGATAATTAATAATATTTTCCACAGCTTTGTCATATTTTGATAATTGATTTTTTTTAACTTCTCTTTTAGGGATATTTTGATCCTTATTACTTTTTAAATTTATTTCTTCTTTTAATACATCAGGTGAAATATTGTATTCCTCACTAAGCTTTTTAATAGTTATTTCTTTGGCAAGGTTATCTTTTTCGTCTTTAATACTTGCTAAAACTTCTTTTACATATTTTATTAGTTCATCAGTATTATTTAAATTTTTATTCTTTTTTAAATAAAACATTTTAAAATCTATAAAACTAACTTTTCCGTTAATGGCATTTAGCATTTTATCATACCCATAATATTTAATGTAATCATCCGGATCCTTGTAATCCGTTAATCTTACAACACTCACATCAAATCCATCATTTAAAAGAGTCTGTCCATTATTTATGGTTGCCTGTTCACCGGCGGAATCGTTATCAAACATTAATACTATTTTAGATTTCAACTTTTTTAATAAACTAATTTGATCTTTGGTAAGACTCGTTCCCATAAGAGCGATAGTATTTTTAAAGCCCACACTATACATTCTTATAGCGTCCATATTTCCTTCAACTATTATTACTTCATGCTTTTCTTTTATAAACTCTTTTGCTCTATGCAAATTAAAAAGTATTTTCCCTTTTTTAAAGACTTCGCTTTCTTTGGAATTTAAATATTTTGCTGTCTTTTCCCCGTTAAATATGCGGGCGGTGAAACCTACTACATTGCCACTATTATCATGGATTGGAAACATTATGCGGTTAATAAAAAGATCATACACATCTTTTCCGTTTATTCCAATTAATCCAGCTTTTTCAATTTCAACATTTTTGAATCCTTTTTTGTTTAAGATGTTATAAAGCGCCGTGCGATCATTTAGTGATAGTCCGATATTAAATTCATCTATAATGTTTTTGGTTATTTTTCTCTCATTTAAATAAGATATAGCATTTTTTCCAGCCTCAGTGTTTAAATTGTTTTTATAAAACATTTCGGCAATATTAAGCATTTTTAAATAATTATTTTCACTTTCAGGAGTTTTTCGATCGGAGATATCTATACTAAAACCTATTTTATTCGCAACTATTTTTACACTTTCAATAAATGACACATTCTCATAATTGGCGACAAAAGTAAATACATTCCCTGCAGCACCACAAGAAAAGCATTTATATATCTGTTTTTCTTTGGATACACTCATACTTGGAGAGTGATCGCTATGAAACGGACAAACGCCAAAATAGTTTTTCCCTTTTTGAGTAAGAGGGATATAATCTTTTATTATATCAACTATATCAGCCGAGCTTCTTATGGATTCAATTTCTTTTTCAGTAAGAATCGCCATATAAACACCTCTCTAATATTATTTATTACGTTTAAAAGTTCCTTTTCCTTTATTTTTTAAAAAAAAATGCAAATTTATTGCATTTTTCGTCTAAAAAACATGATTGTTAACGCCGAAATCCCTAATTTTATAACATTTTTAAATGTGTCATCGCCAGTATGGGGATTTTCAACCTCGATATAATCGTTAGGATCTATTGTCTTTATTACCTCAATTTCTTTATCTACAGGTATCTCTTTAATTACCTCAATTTCTTTATCTACAGGTATCTCTTTAATTACCTCAATTTCTTTTTCTACAGGTATTTCTTTAATTACCTCAATTTCTTTTACTACTTCTACTTCCTCTTTTACAATTACTGGTACTTCTTTTTCTTTAACAATCACGATAGGTTCTTCTTCGTTTATGGGATAATTGACAAACTGAAAATTTTCATCTTCGTCATTTGTAACAAAAATGTTATAATCTTTCATTAATTCATATCCTTCTTTTGAAGTGTTTTGCATAATTCTGTAATGTCCGTATGGTATTTCAAACATTACGATTCCATCTTTGTTAGTTTTACGTAATTTTAGAAATTTTTCATCCTTGTGAAGGGAAAAAATGGAACCAATTTCATTTCTCAAAAGATTATCATTTTTCAAATAATATTTTTTTGATATGTATACATTCTTTTTGATTAACTTAGGAATAATATTTATAATAGTTGTATCATCACTTTTTATATTATCAACATATATATTTTCGTCCTTATAATAGCCAACGGATGGAGTAATTTCTTTTACCTTTACATTACCAGTTGGTAAATCTATTAAGTTTATCACTCCTTCTTGATCAGTAGAAACTGTATATTTATTATTTTCGCTATCAGTAATTTCATACAACGCATCATAATTTGTGCTCTCATTATACAAATAATTATCTCTTTCACGTTTTATAATTAAATTCCCTGATTTAACCGAAATATTAATTTGAATACTATTTTCTATTTTTCCATCACGAGTCAAGACTCCTTGACTACCGCTTGCAAGATACAAACTAGTTTCTTTAAATTCACCTCTTTTTAAGGTAATTTTATAATCACCATTTTTCTTAGCCGTAATGTGTAACTTATTATCAATTATCTTAACATCAATATCTTTATTTTCATTATTAATTGAATATTTATTAAGAATTTCGTTATTATCAGTTAAGATTTTTTCTTTATTTTTTGTAACATTAATATTGAGGGGAATATTTGGGGATTTTTCAAAATCATCTATAAGTGACATGATTTCATTTGTTTCATTTTCCCACACATTCTTAAATTCTCCCTCGTAGCCATCAGTAAATGTTAAAAACCAATTATTAGGCAACACCTCTTGCCAGATAAGATATTGTGTTATAGCATTCCACTTTATGTCAGTATGGTTTTGATATCCATATCCAAAATAAGCAATTTTGGTTAACCTATCCCACTTTTCTTTAGAAACATTTAATCTCTCCCATTGATTTTTTGTTACTTTTTCGTAATCTTTGGTGGTACTTATTACTTTTTCTGGCTCTACACAATATGATACTGTGTTGTCACTTGATCGATAAGCCGGTTTAAAGTAACGATAACTCTTTTTGGTGATTTTATCGAGATAAATGGGAACACTTGTAATGCTCTCTCCTGCAACAAATTTTTCGGCTTTAACGATTGGCGAAAAAAACGCTAAAGCAAATAAAAACAATAGAACATTCTTTACTACACCTTTTTTCATATAACCCTCCCTTAAAAAAAATTCCTTATTAAAGGAATTTTATAATATTAAATCACGTTAGGATTATTTATTTTGTCGAACAATGTATCTTTTAACAAAAATAATATATTTAATATAATGATACTTATAGCCACGGCATCCGTAAAACTTGTAAGTCCCATTATTACGCCGGTAATAGCACCTATTAAAATGCTATATATGATTCTTTCTTTATTATGATATGGAGAATATATATTTAAAGAAGCAATAAAAACCAAGTAAAAAATAGTGTTAGAGTTAATTAGTAAGTCCCATTTATAATTTTTGCCTATTATAAAAATTATAAGTAATACTATTAAATAAGTAAAATAACTAACAATAAATATATCTTTTTTATACAATTTATTAAATGAGAGTATTATATAACTAATAATCATCAAAAGGACACTAGTATTAAAAAGTCCTCCTACTTGGTGGCCAATTAATTTATCAAGATAACTATAATCATAAAGATACTTTTTTTCCAATATATTTTGATAATCATAAGAGCCAGAGAATACCATTATTAATGCCAATAATAGCATTAGAATTGCTGGTTTATTAAAATAATTATTTTTATCTAACTTGTTTAACATGAATAACACAAAAAATGAAAGAATAAATACTAAAACATTAAGATTAATGGATGCATGCATTCCTACTAAAAAGCCTGTTAAAGAGTTGTAATCTATTTTTAGAGATTTATTTTTTAAATAGTCAAAAACAAATCCAAGAACAAATCCAAGTAAGGGAAATAAAATGGCTTTAATTATTATTTTTTCATTTACATTTTCGTTTAAAAGGCAAATTATGTTTTTGTAAAATCCAAATGTAGAAGTCATTATAAGAGTTAAAAATAATACTTTCATATAACTGTCTTTGGAATTTTTTAAATATATTAAATCTTTATTCATTATTATCCTCTTTTATTATTTTTTTAAAATCAATATTGCTTGGGCAAACATAATTACATATGCCACAATTTAAACATTTTAAAGTTGCGTTCTTACGATAGTACTTAATTGGATCAAGATTCATTGGACAGTATTTATTACATAGTCCACATTTTATACAATCTTCGCTTTTCTTATCCTTTTTATAAGAAACTACTATTCCCTTTAAATCATCATCTACTATTAATTCATCAATGTCTAAAACAGGGGGTTTTAATACGCTATTTATATAATATACGATATTTAAATCGCTGGGCATAAAAAGGAAGCATTCCTTAATAACATTTCTTACTAGGGCACCTTTCTTTACTTTAACAACCATTGGATTTTTAAGAGCGTCACCAGTTATAGTTATATATTTTTCACAAGGCAACTGATTAAATTTTATTATATTTATTAAAATTTCTAATTTATCAGTATTAATTTCATAACAATTTGCTATATCAATATTAAGATACTTTTTATAATTTTCTTTTTTATTTATTAAATATAAATTTGGCACAGTTACTATATTAATATCTGGATAAGTTCCTATTATATCGTTTAATTTTAATAATAACTCAGTTTCAGTATTTTTTATAAGAATAACTATATTTTTATAATTATATACAACTTTTATAAAATCTAAAACTTCTAAACAATCCACAATGTTATCACTAAAAAACCTAGTATCTGAAAGTATGTATGGTTCGTTTTCAATTAAATTAACGATAAGATTTTTATTTGGTTCAATCAGAAAATTAACACAGAATTTTTTTAAGAGACTTTCTAAATCTTCGCGAGACTTAATGCTTTTTCTATTATCTTTTATTTTATCTAGCCTTTTTTCTTTAAAGTCGTTTGCTATCGCAATAAATTCTTGATTTTTTAGTTTTTTTGTGCCAACAATTTTTCCGGATATAGTACTTGTATATAAGTGATTATTATTTTTAGCAATTAAACTACCCTTTTTTATCATATTACTCTCGGCTAAAAAAGAAAAATTCTCTTTGCTATAAGGGATAAATATAAAATCAGAATTTAAAAATGAATAAGTTTCATGAGAAACTTTAATGCTGTAATCCAATAAAAAAGGCACCAAGCTCATAACATCACCATAAACATTATAGTATTATTAAAAAAATAGCGCAATTAATTTTCGCTATTTTTAATATATTCCATTAAATTTATGGCAACTTTTTCTGGAATGAATTTCTTTAATTCCTCTAATGAGGCACTCCTAATCTTAGAAACGCTTCCAAAGCTTTTTAACAGAAGTTTTTTTCTTTCCTTGCCAATACCTGGAACATTATCTAGGACACTTTTATTGAGAGAATTATTTCTTAAGGTACGATGATAAGTAATTGTAAATCTGTGTACCTCGTCTTGAATACGTGTTAGATATAAAAATATATCAGATTTTTTATCAAGATCATATATTTTTAATGTATCACCATCAACTAAATTGCTTGTTCTGTGGTGGTCATCCTTCTTTAAACCACATACCTTAATTGATAATTCAAGGTCTTCTAAGACACTTTTGCAAGCATTTATTTGATTTATTCCACCATCCACCAAAATTAGTTCAGGTAGCTCAGTTTTTTCAACTAAAGCTCTATAATATCGTCTATAAATAACTTCTTTCATGGTATTATAATCGTCATTCTTATCAATACTAATTTTATATTTTCGATACTCTTTTTTAGCGGGCAATCCATTTTTAAAGACAACCATGGCACTAACTGCAAATGAGCCAAATAAATTTGAATTATCAAATACATCGATTCTTTTTAAATGAGAAATGTTAAGAAGCTTTCGTAACGATTCATTTGGCTTCTCTGATTTTTCGGTTTCTTTTAAGTATATAGCAATTTGGTTATTAAGATTAATTTTGGCATTCATGTTTGCCATTTTAAGAAGGTCCTTTTTTTTACCTTTTTGTGGAGTTAATACGTTAACAGCCAATATCGTTTTAATAAGAAGTGTATTTACTTCATCATTTATAAAAATTTCCGTTGGTATTTCCTTGTTTTTATAAAAATCAATTATAAATAATTCTAAATCTTCTAAGGGCTCTGAGACAAGCGGAAAAACTTTATTATAGTTTCCAATTAATTTTCCATTTCTTATGAAAAACACTTGAACAGACATGAATCCATTATCATAATAATAGCCTATGACATCCCTATTTATATAATCATGTAATTCCACATGTTGCTTAGCTAAAACAATTTTTATATATGACAATTCTTCTTTTAATTCTTGAGCAACTTCAAAATTTAAGTTATCACTGTTTATTTTTATTTTTTCTTCTATTTTATTAATTAATATTTTATCATTTCCTCTTAAAAAGCCAAGAATTTCTTTTTCCATTTCATTAATTTCATTTGATAAATCCTTATGAATACAATATCCTAAGCATTCATTTATGTGATAATAAAGACAAGGCGTTTTCGGTAATGTTTCACACTTTTTTAGGGGATACAATCTATTTAAAAGATTAACTATTCTTCTAGCCGCATAAGCATTTGGATAAGGTCCAAAAATACATAATTTATCTTTCTTTCTCGTCGTAAGGTATCTGGAAACCTTAAGCTTAGGGTAAGGTTTATTTACATATTCTATATAGGGATAACTTTTGTCATCTTTTAAAAGGATATTATAATAAGGATCGTACTTTTTAATTAAGTTTAATTCGATTATAAAAGCTTCTAATTCACTATTTGCAACTATATAAGTTAAATCAGCAATTTCACTCACTAGCAAAAGAGTCTTTCCCGTCTGAGCACGATTAAAATACGAATTAACTCTCTTATGTAAATCTTTAGCTTTACCAACATAGATTACTATTCCATCTTTGTTAAGCATTTGATAACTGCCCGGAGCATGTGGTATTAATTTTAGTTTTTCCTTTAACATTGTTCCCTCCTTTATTAATTCTACACCATTTGTTATAATCTAACTAGTGGTGTTTTATGAAATTATTAAACAAATTTATCTATGTTGAAAAAAAATCAAAATTTATAGCTTACTATTATACAATTAATGATGAAAGTGAAGCAAGAAACATTTTAAGCGATTTAAAGAAGGAGCATAAAAAAGCAAGACATATTCCTTATGCTTATAAAATTGGTCCAATAATACGCAAAAGTGATGATAATGAGCCTCATAACACCGGAGGATTACCTCTATATAATATAATTACAAAAAGCAGTTTGGATAACTGCCTTTTGGTTGTAGTTAGATATTTTGGCGGAATAAAACTTGGAGCTGGAGGATTATTAAGAGCATATAACACAGCTGCTAGCAAGGCAGTTAATCAGTCTTTGGAATAAGCTTTACTACCGCTATTTGATCTATATTAAATGTTAATTTGTCTTTAATATCTTGTACATTTTCTAAAGAAATATTTTCAAATATTTCTTTTAAATTGTCGGTAATTTTACCATCCTTCACAATACTAGTTTGAATATTTGAATTTACACACATTATATTATCATAATCAAGAATAATATTAGCTACATTTACATTTCTTCTTCTCTCAATACTATCTTTATCTACTTCTAAATTATTTAACTTATCAATTATTAATTTAATTGCCTCCTCAGGAATTCGTGATTCGAAAGTAAACGTGATTAGAATATAGTCATTATATATCTCCCTGGAAAAATTAATAAATTCAACTAGTCTATTTTGAAGTAAAAACTCTTGAAAGCTAGAAGTCGCTCCAAAATTGGATTTTAGTATCATAGAAATGCAAATCAAAATTACCTCATTATCAATATTTTTAAATCTATTCTTAGGAATTTTTATGCCTAATTTAACTTTAGGTATTTCAACATTACCCTTAATTGTTTTTTCTTTCAAAACAACTTTATTGGGTTCTTTTTTTATTATTTTCTTTGCTTCTTCGGTTGGTAAAAATTTTTTATTTTTCAAATTTTTATTGACAATTTCTACTGCTTCATATGGATTAAAATTTCCAGTGATAATTAAAAACATGTTATCTGGCACATAGAAGGTATTGTAAACTCTCTTTATACTTTTTAAATCTATTTTTTTTATATCATCAACTGTTCCGGCAATTTCATAACCATAATTATAATTCTTAAAAACGCTTTTATAAAAATCATAATATAGTTTATTATAAGGATTATCTAATCCCATTTTTATTTCTTCGGTAATAATACCTCTTTCTTTATTTATAAGTTTAGTTTTAAAAAATGGCGTAAAGACAAAGTCTAGTAAATGATTTAAATTCTCACTAAAACACTCTGTACCAATAACTTCGTAATTAGTATAATCATATGTAGTAAAGGCATTTGAACTACTTCCATTAGCCTCGAAAAAATCATTAGCAGAAAAGTTATCACTTTCATTAAATTTTAAGTGTTCAAGATAATGAGCAATACCCTTAGGGTCATGGTATGTTTTTCCACCAATTTTATAATCAGTGTCATTCGATCCATATTTTACACCTAAGGATAAATAATATTGTGTTCGATTTTTATTTTGCCACATATATATGGGAAGGCCGCAGCTAGCTTTATCATAATATATAATTTCATTTAAGCCTTTTATTTCAATTTGCTTCATCTTTAACTCCATCCTCCAATACATATATTACTAATTCTTTTAATTTTTTTGCAAAGTTTTGGATGTCTTCTTTAGTAACTAAATTAATACTTTTTATTCTTTCATTAACGCTTGGGAAGTTATCTATTTCTTTTAAATAACAATTATTTATGTAACTTGACATAGCATCTTCGGATGATTTCAAGTAATTAGTTAAGGCTTTTTTTGTTTCGACAATAAATTCGTCTTCAAAAAGGCCATTTTTCATATCATTAAGACTATTTTTTATAACTTTAATAGCCTTAGAAACATTTTCCTTGGCAAGGGAAACTTTTATCACATATAATTTATTAAATTTTAAATAAATACTTGAAACACCATAGCATAGTGAATTTTTTTCACGTAGATTTGCAAACAATTTTGATTTAAACGCTCCATTACAGAAGATATAATCAAAAACATGAGATACATAAATTTTTTCTTTTTCTGTTAAATTTTCTAATGAATATCCTAAAAGCAAGGTGCTTTGCATAAATTTTGAAGATTCTTTTACAAATAAAGGCTTTTTGGGCTTTTTAATATCAGTGTATAAAGATATTTTGTGATTTTTTATAGTATTGATTGCTACATTTTTACTTAAATAATCTTTTATAAAATCAAAATCAAGATCTCCAAATACAATAATATCTGCCGTATAATGTTCTATTACCTCTTTATAATAACTATAAATGTCCTCTTTGGTAATACTTTCTACTTCGCTTTTATCATAATTAGATAACATAAATTTTAAGGGATTATCACCATTAATTAAATTTACCACATTTTTACTGGCTAAAGACATAGGACTCTCGCAAGCTGTATCCATTTCTGATAAAATATCATTTTTAACCAATTCAAAAGCGTCCTTATCAAACCCATTTTCAACTATATTAGGTTCAAATACTGCATCAAGGAAAAAGCATAAGACGTTTTCTAAATAATGAGAATCTTTTATATATGTTGGATTAATAAAATCACATCCCACCATAAATAACAAACTTGCTCCCATTTTATAAGAACTTGCAAATAAACTTGTCTGATATAGCTCCTCCGAGCGTTTCCTCAAATCCATCCTACGAGGATATTTTTTGGTACATAGCTGAATCAGGCTTGATAAAAAAAGAGATTTTAAATAACTTTCTTTAGTGATATTATCCCTAAAATTTATTTCGATATGGCAACTTTTAAACTTATCGCTTTTTATCGTATGTAAATTATATGTTTCGTAATTATACTTGTTATATTGCATTTGGCACCTCTTCTTTATTATAACATTTATTTCTTATTTTATAACAATTCCTGATACATATTTTTTAAAAAATCATCAGTCATTCCAGCCACATAATCTAGGGCAATTTGTTCATTAGAATTTTTTTGATATTCTAATGACATATTTTTTAAATAAGATTTTATTACACTTGCAGAATTATTTTTATCATTTAAATCTTTAAGAACTTTATCATACACTTTTCTCATCATATTTTCATAAATTGCTTTTTCTTTTTCCGTTAACGCTTTATTATAGATATTCTTATAATTAAACTCTTTTAATTTTGCTATTGCCTCATAAACATCTTTACTCATTTTAATATATGGTTTGTCGAAGCTGTTTTTTATAATATCATTGACAACTGTTTTTATTATGTCACTAGTATTATTACCCAAAACAAGGGTAATATCCTTTGGAATGTCCGAAAAACATATAAATTTCATTCGAGTTGCATCATCTATATCACGTCCTAAATAAGCAATCATATCACTTATTCTAACTATACAGCCTTCTAATGTCATTGATACATATTTCTTCATTGCTTCAGGATTTTTATAAGACAAATAATATTCGTTATAGAATTCTTTAAATGTTTTCTTTTGAGGGATTAATTTTTGAACTGCAAATTCACCATTATGACATATGATACCATCAAGTACTTGTAAAGAAACATTTAAACCATTGCCATAATTCTCAATAGACATTAGTAATCTAGCACTGTGAATATTATGATTAAATGCTCCCAAATTATGTTCAATACTAATTTTGGAAAGAACGCTTTCACCAAAATGGCCAAAAGGAACGTGCCCTAAATCATGACCTAAGGCAATTGCCTCAGTTAAATCTTCATTTAATCGTAATGCTCTTGAAATCGTTCGCGCAATTTTACTTACAAAAAGAACATGAAGCATTCTTTTTGTTAAATGATCATTATTTTTGTAAGAATAAACTTGAGTTTTATCCATATATCTTGCAAATGATAAAGAATATATTATTTTATCGATGTCATGATAAAAAGACGTTCTAATATCGTCTTTTAAAGAATCTTTATAAATCGCATCACTATCTAAACAAGCATATTTACTTAAATATTTATTTTTCATATCCATATTAATAGTAACTTCATTAATCAATCTAACCACCATTTGAATATTATCAAAAAATATATTAAAAGTCTATTAAAACAAATATAATTTATTAGGTGATTTATATGTTTTTACAATTAATAAATATTATTAAGGAAATGATGTTTTTCACAGGCAGTTATTCAAATAATGTTTTCCCGGATCCATTAACTACCGAAGAAGAAGATTATTATGTAAAAGAAATGTTAAAAGGTGATAAAAATGCACGAAGTAAACTTATAGAACATAACTTAAGACTGGTTGCTCATATAGCTAAAAAATTTGAAGGAAATAAAAATGACCAAGATGATTTAATTTCAATTGGAACAATAGGTTTAATAAAAGGCATTGACACTTATAAAGAAAATAAATCCACAAAAATAACCACTTATGCTGCAAGATGCATCCAAAATGAAATTTTGATGTATTTTAGAAGTGATAAAAAAAATCAAAACAATGTTAGCTTAAATGATTCTATTGGTTATGATAAGGAAGGAAATGAAATTAGTTTAATTGACGTTTTAAAACAAGAAAGCAAGGATTTAGCGGACTTGTTACATGATAAAAATAACATCTTTTTACTTAATAAATATTTAAACATTTTAACTGAAAGAGAACGATTAATTATCGTAAAAAGATACGGACTACATGATTATGATGAAATGACCCAAAAAGAAATAGCAAAAGAATTAAAAATATCTAGAAGTTATGTTTCAAGAATAGAAAAAAGAGCACTTACCAAAATGCTCCGTGAGTTCATAAAAAATAATAATAGTTTATAGTCTCTCGTCGATATCATCAACAATTCTTATTTCATCTTCAAGGCTTTGTTTAAATCTGCGTTTAAATATAATTACTCTTCTTTTTAAAGATTCAGCCTCACTGGTTATATTATCAGCTTTCAATAATGCTTCATTAACAATACGTGAGGCATTTTTTTTAGCATCCTCCAGTAGTGAAATCGATTCATTTTTAGCAATCCTTTTAATGTTATTTGAGGCATCCTCAGCAACTAATAGTGCCTTGTTAAGTGAGTGTTCTAACTCTTTATAATGCTTTAGTTCATTATTTAAGGCCTCTATTTCTCTATCTTTGGATTTTAAGTTATTTAACATGTTTTCATACTCTTTTGTAACTTCTTTAACAAAATTGTTAACTTCAGTTTTAGAGTATCCGGTAAAACTAGTATTAAATTTTTTCATACCCACCAGTCTCTCTAATTAATTTTATTAACCCCACTCTTCATCAGTAGAATTATTTTTAGCTTTTTCGTTTTCGTCCGTTATTTTTCCTTGAACATTTACATTTTTAGGAGTGCATAGGTATATTCCAACCCCAATTTTTTGCATTGTTCCTCCGATTGCATATATGCAGCCACTTAAGAAATCTATAATTCTTTTTGCTTGTTCAGTTGTTACTCTTTTTAAATTCACAACTACGCTATTTCTATTTTTTAAGTGATCTGCTATCTGTTGGCTTTCAGAATAAGCTCTTGGCTCTAAAAGAATCATTTTATTACCCGATTTATCTGCTTCCTTAATCGCATCACTTTCACTAATCGAATAAAACTCATCCTCTGTTCCCATTAAATTATCATCTTCATCGTCTGAAAAAAGCTTTTTAAATTTACTAAATGCCACAATGCATCCTCCTATTCTTATACTATTTAATTTTAACAAACAAAGAAAAAAATTACAAGTATAAAACCTGTAATTTATAAACTCTTTTGCATAACTTCAATTATTTTATCGAAATTATCATCCTTTGCCATAATGTTCTTTTTAATAATTCCACATTTATCACATTTATATATTATTTTATATTCGGCTTTTTTGTTTTTTTCAATATCTATTGGTCTTAAAATTCCTAGACATGTAGCAGATCTATCGCCAGGATTATTATCAATGTGAATACTACATAAACAACTTGGGCAGTGATCCCTAGCGGTGTATAAAAGTGGCTCAACTTTTTTCTGGCAATTTTCGCATATAAATCCTTCATCAATCATGTTAAACTTTTTCATAAAATCATCTCATAAAATAGTTTAACACAACTGGTGCTAAAATTAAAAGCAACATTATAGGTACAAAGAATAATACAGAAATAATACTTATTTTAGTTGGAAGTTTTACAATTTCTCTCTTAACATCTTGTAGCTCTTTTTCTCTTAAAAAATCAATTTGATTATAAAGCGATTCAATTATACTACTTCCAAAGATATTCGATTGAGTAATATTTAAAATTGCATTATTTATGGCATCACTTGGGATTCTTTTCTTCATACTTTCCAAGGCTTCGGTAAGGCTTTTACCCATATCAACTTCATTAATGGTCTTTTTAAACTCGTTTGAAATGTTATTATCAATAGCCTTCGTGGCAACAATTATTGAAGATTTTAAATTTCTGCCACTTTCAATTGTTAAAGCCAAAATCTCGAAAAAATAAATTGACTCATCTTCCAATATTTTAGTTCTTTTTTTTAATCTATAATCTAGTAAAAAATATTCAAATAATACATATACAAAGACTGTAAAAATTGGTGCTAAGATAAATCCAGCTTTAGATGTGATAATAGTAATACAGAAAGTTATTATACATAGTATAAGCCTAGTGTTTAAAAAAGTTTCAGTATCAATTTTTTTCCAATTACCAAAAAGTTTTACTTTAGTATCAATTTTATCATATATTTTTTTACTATAAATACGGGTTGCAAAACTTTTTTTCATATTTTCACCTTCAATATCTTATTAACAATAATCACATACAAAATATATAGCAATATTAAAATTACAAAAGATATAATTCCTAATAAAGAGTTAAAAAATGGTGCAAAATATGTTTTATTTAAAATGAATATTACAAGCGATAGTACAAATGGCATAGCAAGTAACAATCTATATATAAATACACTTGAAGCAGTTAAACTTTTTAATTCATTTCTTAATTTTTTCCTATCAAAAAATGTTTTTTCAATAAGTGTAAAAACATTAACGATGTTTCCACCAGTTTTATTCAATAATGTTAGAGAACTAGTAATATATTTTATATCATCTATTTTTACTCTTTCATAAAACCTATTAAAAACTACATCAAGGCTCAAGCCATAATTTATATCGATGTAAATTTTTTTAAATTCATCACTTATTGGGCCACTTAAATTATCTTTAACCACTTGAACAGCTTGGGTAATATTACTTCCTGATTTAAACGCGCTATTCATTATAATTATTGCTTTTAAAAGATCTTCTTCAATTCTTTTACGCTTATTTTTAAAATCTATTATTAAATATATATCAGGTAAATAGAAGCCTAAAATAAGTACTAAAACAAAGAAACTTAAGTTAAACTTTGTATATTGAAACATCATTGTAATAAAGCTGAAAATTCCAATAAGCATAGATAAACATAATTTACCTGCTATATAATCATATCCGGACTTTTTTAATCTATCTTCAAATTTAATATATTTTTCATAACGCATAGCTAAACCAGGAGTAAAATTATGCTTTTCTAAATTTTTGGAAAGCAATTTTACTATTTTAAAAATGCTATTAATTACTCTATCTAATAAGGGCTTCTCTTTATCTTTTAAAGAGACCAATGAAAAGTCTTCTAATCTCCGTTCATATTTATTGAAACGTGATTGTTTCAATAAATATATAATTGCAATAAGAAGTAAAACAATAGATATAACCTGGACTATTGTAACTTCAAAAATCATATCATTATTCATGTTTTACTCCTTTCGTTTACGATTATTTATTCAAAAATATCTTCAATAGTATTTATTCCTTTTGACTTAATCTTTTTATATATTTTAGGAATAAAATTGTACTTAATATAGGTACCATCTACTTCCCCATTATCAGTCAAGCCTTTTTGTTTAAAGGCAAATATTTCTTTTAATTTTATTTCTCCATCGGTAATTTTTTCCAATTCGGAAATACTAGTTATTTTTCTTCTTCCATCACTCATACGCTCAATATTTACAACTAAATCTATAGCATTAAACATATACTCTCTTATAGCATTTACTGGTATTTCCATATTTCCCATTAATACCATGGTTTCAAGGCGATTTAAAGCATCATGCGGGCCATTAGCATGCAAAGTAGTCATAGATCCATCATGGCCAGTATTCATCGCTTGCAACATGTCAAAAGCTTCTTTTCCTCTTACTTCGCCGACAATAATTCTATCCGGGCGCATACGTAATGAATTTATAACTAAATCTCTAATAGTTACTTCTCCTTCACTCTCATAATTAACTGTTCTTGTTTCTAGAGAAATAACATGGCTTTGATTTAACCTTAGCTCCGCGGCATCTTCTATCGTTATAATTCTTTCGTTTTGATTAATAAAACTGCTTAGTATATTTAATAACGTTGTTTTACCACTACCAGTACCACCACAAACAAGAATATTAACCTTAGCCTGAACACAAGCCTCAAGAAATCTAGCCATATAAGGAGTAATTGATCCTATTCTAATTAAATCATCAATTGATGTCATACTTTCCTTAAATTTACGAATTGTGATAACTGGCCCTTTGGTTGATAATGGAGGGATGATTGCGTTAATTCTTGAACCATCAGGTAGTCTTGAGTCAACCATTGGATTAGTGGCATCAATTGTTCTACCCATAGGTTCTATCATTCTTTGAATCGTTCTTATGATATGCTCATCATTAATAAACGAAACTGATTCATCTTTTAAAATACTACCATCTATTTCTATATAAATATCTTTAGGACTGTTTACCATTATTTCAGTAATGTTTTTATCTTCGAGTAATTCTGTTAATGGTCCAAGCCCATTAATTTCGTTATCTATCAAATTAAATAAATGGCTTCTCTCAAGGTTAGATAAATCATAACCTTCGATTGATTTATCTATCTCATCATTTATCCATTCAGTCAAATTGACATCTTTAGGCATCTCATTGTCTATCAAGTTTTCAACTATTTTAGTTCTTAAAGAATCCAATAACTTTTTATCTCTAAAAATATCATAATCATTTAAAACAGATTGTTTTGCTCTATCTTCGCCGAAATCAAAAGCACTTCTTAAGCTACTTTTTGCCATTTTCATCATCTCCTTGGAACAAATCAGATGCAATAGTCATAAAAGTAACATAATCTTTATTAAATACGCTTGGCATCTTTTTATCTAAAGTAATTATCTTTCCATCAACTTGGTAAGCATCTATATTTTTAATAAATAAATCACTGCTTATAGTATAATCTATATTGGCTTTAATTAAATTTTTTATATCATAAAAAGAGAAATACTTTTTAAAAGGATCCCTACTATTATTAAGTAGTATCTTGTAGTTTGTATTTTCTACATCCTTAAAAACACTTAATAAACTGCGCATATTTTTTAGATCTAACAAATCGTTAGTTATTACAAATAGTATCTTATCAACCTTGTCCATGGTTGAAATATTAAATTCATTTAAATTATGATTTGTATCTATTAAAACAACATCAAAGTTATTTGTGGCCTTGTCAAGAATTATATCAATATACTTAGAATCGATCCTGGCAGCTTGACGTGGATCTTTAGGGCACGCTAAAAAATATATTTCATCATTATATTTTGTTACGTAATTAGAAAAATTTTTATACCTATTATTATTGTAGTCATCTACAAAATTATAAATGTTTTTTTCAAAAGGCGTATTTAAGCTAACTGCTATTCCACCGCACGACAAATCAAAGTCAATTATTAAGACTTTTTTATTTAAACTAGCAAATATACCTGCTAAATTTGTAGTTAAAAATGTTTTGCCTACACCGCCTTTAGCAGAGGCAATAAGCAATGTTTTTCCTCTTAATACACTCATAAATACCCTTCTTTATTCTATTTAATTATAATACTATTTGTTTCTTTTGTCACTTCAGCTTTTACATTTACTTCATATTCTTTAATGCCAAGTATTTTTCCAAACATGGAACTTATAAAATACTGATTATATATTGTAAATTTATTATCGTCGTCATATATTTTTAAATTATCGCAATTAATCCCATTTTTTAAAAGCATTTTCTTTAAATAATTTTCATTCAAATCATTATTTTTAAGGCCTTCTTTTAAAATTGTTTTAGTTGTATTTTTTGATTTTACATTTTCATAAGTCATTAATCCAATATCTATAACTAAAGCAAATATTGCCATTATAATTGGTATTAATATTACAAAAATAATTAACGTTTGACCTTTTTTATTCATATTTTATAAACCTGTCTACACTTACATAAAAAGGCGATCCAATAATATTGTTTAAACCTGGTGTAATTATATCAATTTTTCTTTTTATATTAATCTTTATATATTCATTATTCTCATTAGTTATATTTAACTTAGTTTTGCCGTCGGTTGTAATCGCATTTTTAATTTCATCATATGTTTTATTTTCTTCATACATATTAACCGCTTTATCGAGATTGCCTTCTATAACTATTTTATTTGAAAATATATTACCAAAATCAATTAAGCAAAATAAAATCATGACTAAAACCGGCACGATTAAAATGAATTCAACTAACGCTTGTCCTCTTTTATTCATGCACCACACCTCTATTATTTATAAAATTTATAGTATAACTATGGTTTATTCATCAATTTTTTCTTTAGATACGCATTTAGCTTCCCCAGGTTTAGCCCCCTCTTTGTATTCTTTATCAACTAAAGAGCAGGAAGTTTTAGTAATTGAATCTTTCAAATATCCACCGAATATGTTTACTACTGATATTACAACAACACTTACAACAGCAATAATAAGAACATATTCAACGAGTGCTTGACCTTTTTGGTTTTTCATAAACTCACCTACTATATATTTAGTTTATAATAATATTTATAATTTGTCAATTTATTGTCTTTATATGTATAAATGATCATATTTTTTTCAAAAAATGATATGATTAAAATGGTGAATAAATATGAAACTAAAAATAGGTAAAAATGATATTAATGTCGTTGTTGCCGATACGTTTTTTAAGAGATTAAATGGTTTAATAGGTAAAAAAAATATTGATTATGGAATGTTATTCCAAAAATGCAATAGCATACATACTTTCTTTATGAAAGAAAACATAGATGTAGTTGGATTAGATGAAAATAACGAAGTTATTTACAAGTATGAAAATTTAGGCCCTAACAGAGTAATAAAAATTCAAAATAAGCAAAACAAAACTAGCATATTGGAGCTTCCCAAAAATGCTAGTTCTAAAATAAAATTTGGATCTATTTTACTCTTTGAAGATGAATAAGTAATCAAGAATTTGAACTTCGTCTCCACGCACTGCGCCCATTTTTTCTAGTTCATCTTCTATTCCCATTTTCTTTAAAATTCTTCCAAAACGGATGACAGATTCATCCTCAGTAAATTTCGTCATCTTAAATATTCTTTCAATTTCTTTTCCTTCAATTTTCCATACACCATTATCGTTATGAATCGTGTATGGTTTTTCATTTGTGAATTTATAAAGAACATGTGATTCCATCTCATCATTATCAATTGCATTATCACTATCTATTTCATCAATCATATTTGCAACTTCATTTAGAAGCTCCGAGATGCCTTCATTATTTATGGCACTTACCGGAAAAACTTTAAGGTCGGGAAAAGCTTTCTTGAATTTTTTTAAATTGTTTTCCGCTTCAGGTAAATCCATTTTATTAGCAATAACTATTTCTTTTTTTCTCGCCAATTTTTCACTGTAGTTATTTATTTCATTTCTTATAATCTTAAAATCTTGAATCGGATCTCTTCCTTCACTTGACCCCATGTCAATTATATGGGCTAGTATTCTCGTACGCATAGCGTGTTTTAGAAATTTTAATCCCAAACCAGCACCATTACTTGCGTTTTCAATAAGTCCTGGAAGATCTGCTACTATAAATGTTCGATAATCTTTTAATTTTACGACTCCTAGATTGGGCGTTAATGTTGTAAAATGATATTCAGCTATTTTAGGCTTGGATGAGCTGATCATTGATAGTAAAGTACTTTTACCAACCGATGGCATACCAATGAATCCAACATCGGCAATCATTCTAAGTTCACATTTTATTATTCTTTCTTCCCCAGGCTCGCCATATTCACTTATTTTAGGTGCGGTATTATTTTGACTGGCAAAAGACTTGTTTCCTCTTCCACCTCTTCCTCCATGAGCTATAATAGCACTATCTCCTGGTTTTACTAAATCAGCAATCACAAGATTAGTCAAAGTATCATAAACAACAGTCCCCTCTGGTACTTTAATAATTACATCTTCAGCTTTTTTTCCTGTACGATTGCTTCCCTTACCGTTTTCGCCTTTTTGGCCTTTAATAATTTTTTGATACTTTAAATCAAGCAAAGTTTTAAGACCGGGATCAACAGAAAAAATAATGTCTGCTCCTTTACCACCATTTGCCCCATCAGGTCCACCCATAGGAACACATTTTTCTCGGCGAAAAGACATACAGCCATCGCCACCTTTGCCTGCAATCACTTTTAAAGTAACCTCATCTACAAACATATTATCACCTCAACCTAAATAAAAACTTCATTAATTATGTTCGATATTTTAGCATAATTAGTGAAGTTTAGCAAACAATTTATTTTTTCTGCTGAATCATATTTATTAATATTAATAATAGCACAACAGCGCCCAATCCAATAATAATATAATTTACATTTTTGGGGTTATTAATCGCTTCATTAACAACTGCTGCTGTTAGAAAGTAATCGCTGCAATGATCAATTTCAAATTCCACACAGCCATCTTTTACTTTTAAATTTTTCTCTACAAATTCTATATTTTTACTATCAGGATTATAATAGTACAAATACAAGCTCTCGTTATTCTTAAATTTTTTACTTACATTTATTCTTATTTTGGCCTTAGTAGGCAATTTTCCGTGATGATCAAATGTAACTATTAATTTTTTTTGATTTACTGTTTTATTAATTTTCCCTGCATCATCACCAGTTTTATCAATACTTAATCTTAGATTAATATCTAGAAGCAAGTTTTCTTTAACAGGATTGTTATTTTCATCTTCTTTATTAAATTGCCATGAATATGTTAAGTTTCTTTCATAGTCCTCAACTATATATGAAATATAATTACTACTTTCAGTTTTAAATATTTCCACATCTTTATTTTGAACTACAGTGGAGTCTGCTATGGATGAAGAAGAATCTTTTTTTCTTACCATATTATTTATTGTCAATGAAAGAATAATTATGGTAATGCATAATAAACTGGATATAACTAATAAAACAACATTTATTCCTTTCTTCACCCTTTTCCTCCTTTAATTCGTTCTACACACCTAAAACTAGTAAAATTAGTGGTAGTAAATTGAATAACATTTTTATAAAAAACATTATAAAAACATTACAATCATTTTTAAGATAGGCAATTGCTAAAACTGCCACTGGTAAAAAATAAGCAAAAACTTGAAGCAATGCATACTCGCTTGGAAGTCCATTAAAAACAAAATTCATCACAACACCTATTGCCGATGCAATTACTACAAACATAGTTTTATCTTTTACGTTGTCATGGATAGCTTCTTGCCACATTATGCTCTCAACAAAAGTTGAGAAAATCATTAATCTAAATATGGCATACCATGTATCTTTATCATATAAATTATAAACTTGTTTTGTATTTGCATCAATAACATAATTAGGTGCAAGGAGTTTAGTTATAACTCCCGAAAGAATGTTTACACCAAATAATATTATAAGCCACATAATTATGTTTTTTATTATTTTGGAAGCCGGCATTTTTTTTAATCTTTTCCAGTCTTCTTTTAAATTTTGGCGATATAAGAAAAACACTAGCACCATAAATAAAATATCGCAAAAAACTCTGGCAATTATATTGCTTTCCATGCCAATTTTTCCAAGCAAGGTTGAAATATACGCCGAATACAAAAAATATGCAAAAAACGCCCCAAATAATTTAAGTAATTTTGAATTACTCCTCATTTTCGTCACCTCTATAATAAGTATAACACAACAATAAATACTCTTTACATTATATCAGCGATCTTTACAACATTGGACACAAAAAAAGCTCAAGAGAGCTTTTATATATTAGATAAATCTTCTGAACCAATTAATCCAAAATTTCATTTATCTACACCTCCTTTTAATTACTACCCTTCTAACAATTTCATTATATTATAAATATACAAAGAAATCAATATATTATTACATTTTTTATAACTTTTTTGGAAAATATGAAAATAAATTAATATAAAAAGCGCTTACTTAACTTCGTAAACGCTTGCTTTCTTTTTGTCTCTTCCAAGTCTTTCAAATTTTACAATTCCGTCAATTTTAGCAAATAAAGTATGATCTTTTCCCATACCTACATTGTTACCAGGATAAATTTTAGTTCCTCTTTGACGATATATAATTGATCCAGCTGATACAGTTTCACCATCACTAGCTTTAGCACCTAAACGACGACCTCTTGAGTCACGTCCGTTATCAGTTGAAGATTGACCTTTTTTATGAGCAAATAATTGAATATTTAAATTCATAAACAACATAATTATCCTCCTATAACTTTTATATTATCATTGTACTGACTAGATAATTCATTTAACAGATTAATCATATTATCTAATAACAGTTTTGTATTTTTATTTTTTTTCAAAATATAAATTATTAAAGCATCTTTTTTCTTTTCATAAGTTATTGAATTACTATCAAATGACATTATTGCATTAATAGTTGTAATAACGATTGAAGAAGCACTTGCACAGACAATATCACGTCCATAATCGTCATAAAGCGCATGCCCTAATATACTTATTTTATCACTTTCTACTTTAACCTTTATCATTTATTTAACAATTTTCTTAACAACTAATTTAGTGTATGGTTGTCTATGACCTTGTTTATTACGATATTTCTTTTTAGGTTTATATTTGAAAACAATAATCTTTTTATCTTTTCCATGTTTTTCAACAGTACATACAACTTTTGCATTATCTACAACTGGAGTACCAACTGTTCCATCAACATATAATACATCAGTAAAAGTAACCTCACTACCAACTTCTGCATCTAACTTTTCAACATAGATAACATCGTTTTCGCTTACATAATATTGTTTTCCACCTGTTACAAATATAGCTTTCATTTCATACCTCCTTTTTTGATTAAGACGCGCCCTTAAGGTATCACAAGGATTTATTAACCTATTCAGTGCGGTTTTTCCGGAAAGCCCTTCAAACGATATACATAATATCAAAAATATCCCTTTTTGTCAAACATTTTACTTAATAAATCTTTTTCACTTAACCATGTAAATCCGTTATAATAATGGCCAAGTTTCTCTCTTTCAAGTTTTTTAAGATTCATCTCTTTATAATATTTTTTTCTGCGCCATGAAAATTTATATAAATGTCTCTCTAATAAAAATTTATTAAATACATATTTAAAATTTATTATTTCTTTTAATTGATTTACGATTAAAAATACCCAAATAATATAGTTACTATAATAAAAATAAATAAAAAATACGATAAATATTGCCGAAAAAATATAAGTTATAATTTTAGCATTATAAAATGAGGTAAATCTATTTAAAATATTATTTAAAATTAAATATCCATCTAATGGCGCTATTGGAAGAGCATTAAATAAAAAAATACAAATATTAAAATAAACGAATAATTTTAGAGTATTCAAATTTATTATTTCCAATTTGTAAAATAACATAAATGGTACAAATAAAATTATTTGAAAAATGAGCCCCGCCCAATATATAATTAGGTCGCTATTAAGGGGAGCGTTAATTAATTGATCGGATTTGGTAATTCCCCCAAAAGGATAAATTGTAACACTAGTTATTTTATATTTTAATATTTTTGAAGCTAGAACGTGACCAAATTCATGAAATATAATTATTATGTATATGATAATTATATTTTTAATATAACCGCATAAAAAATATAATAAAACAAATAAATAAGTTGTTATATCTATCTTAAGCTTTGTTTTGATACTCTTCATAATCAATAAAGTTACCGTTTTTAGAAATAGTAATAATTACCTCATTGGAATTACCTATTATTGAGTCTTTTTCTATATAGTCATACATATTCAAATTAAAATCACTTACATTAGAATACCAAATATCATATTCGTCTGTGCCTTGAACAATAATTGTTTTTCCTAAATTGTCCTTCTCGCCGATAAATACAACTACTCCGCTTTCCAATGCTTTTATAGGGGTAATACTTGTGTACGTTATTTTTGTGCCATTCAAAAACTTTTCTTGAGTTTTATTTGCCTCATTAAAAACATATGCATCTTTTATAAGTGGTATTTTTTTCTTTGTGCCTAAAAACTTGCTTAGAAATTTATTTGCTTGATTAAAAGATATCGTTGTTTCAAAAACATTTTTTTTATAAAGTTTTAAATTATCATCACTTTTTTTTACATATATTATGCTTACAAATATAAATATGATAGTGATTAATATTTTTGTTAAAACATTACTAAACTTATCGCTTAGTTTATTATTCTTTTTATTATTTTTCTTTTTTATATATTCGTATACATCCATATGATCACCCTACATAATATATATGAGGTTTTACAAAAAAAGATTAACAAACATTAGTGTAGCAACAAATATAATTATTTCTAGATATAATTTTTCTTTCTTGCCTCTTACCGATATTAGCAGCCAATTTGTGCACAAAACTATAAAAGCAAAAAGTGATAATTTTATTCTAAAAAAATAAATATCTAAAATAACCGATGCGAAAAGCATTAAGATATTATACTTGGAACTATTGTAATACATAGCAAAATATGGTAAATAAAGGTACACATTAAAATATATTAAAATGATTTCTACTAATATTAGAACTAACATATTATACCTCAATAAAAAGATAATTAAGCTTTTTATAGGACGCGTTTATATCGATGGTTGCTTTTGTTTTAAAAATTGAATCTTTATTATCTATTTTTGTTATAACTCCAACTTTCATACCTTTTTTAGCTTTTGCTAATCCAGAAGTGTAAACTATATCGCCCTTTTTTATATCCGTTGACAATAAGCCTTCCAATGTGCAATTATTTTTATCGCAACTAATTAAACCATATTTATCATTTACCATAACTGATATTTTGCTTTTGGTAACGTTTAAGGATTCTATTAAAATCTCATTGCGATATATTTTTTTTACAAAGCCAATTAATCCTGCTTCGCTGTATACAGGGTCACCAGTTTTAATTTTTTTATTATTTGTTATTCCAACAAAGCTTTCATACGGATTAATCATATAAGCTCTAAAAGCAACTATATTTTCGTTTAACTTTTTGATTTTTAAAATGCTTTTTAAATTATCATTTTCGGCTTTTAAACTTTTTAAATCACTATTTAAATATATTTCAAATAATTTGTTTTTTACAATATCAGTATTTTTTACAAAACAAATAAGATTGCTAATAAACAATACAATTATTACCACACAAAAAAAGATAACTATTTTATTTTTTTTCACTTAAATCACCATTTTCATAGAAGCTATAATAATTATTATCCCCAAAAATCATATGATCTATAAGTGGTATACCAAATATTTCACCACATTTTTTTATATTTTTAGTAACTAAAATATCTGCTTTGGAAGGCGTGGTATCGTTAGAAGGATGATTATGAGCAATAATGATGCTAGCAGCTGAATTTGATATAGCATACTTATAGATTTCTCGAGGATGAATAACCACATTATCTAGTGCTCCTTGAAAAACTATTTTGCTATCAATCACTTCTTTTTTGGTATTTAATAAAATAACAATTAATTGCTCTTGATATATATTAGTGTAATGGTACGCTATGTACTTATATAAAATTCTGCTATTGGTTATTTTTTGATTAGACGTAACTAGTATTTCTCTGCTACATCTTTTACCTAGTTCAAGAGCAGTTAACAACGTTAATGCTTTAGTTTTTCCGATGCCTTTAACTTTATAAAGGCTTTTAATATTAGGCAGGGAATCCTTACCATAAATATTGAACTCTTTAAGTATTTCCTGGGCTAAATCAGTGACACTTTTACCTTTGCATCCACATCTTAAAATTATTGCTATTAATTCATCAGTACTAAGTGACTGAATTCCAAATTTTAAGGCTTTTTCTCTAGGTTTTGCTTCCTCAGGCATGTCTTTAATTATCATAATATATTACTTTCTAGTTTCTTTAATAACAATAAATTTAAGTCATCATATATTTCTTCATCATTACTAGCTTCTAACATTTTTTCATATTTATTTAAAACGTTAAGATAATCACTATTAACATTTAGCAACTTTATATAATAATTAATATCGTTCTTTTTATAATACTCCTCCATTCGAGCAATTATTTCTTCATTTTTATAAACAGCCACATAAACCCGATAATATCTACCATCTTTATAAACTATACCATTTAACTCGTTAGCTTTTTTTTGAGCACTATTTTCATCTTTAAAAACTCCGGCTTGAAAAACACTTACAGTATTTTTATCATTAGGTTTTTTAAAATAAAACCGATACACAAAAACACCGGATATTATAATTCCAATCAATGAACCGATTAAAATAATCTTTATATTCTTTTTCACACAATCACCAAAACAATAATAATTGATTTTATTTAAAAAAAATGTCACATTGTGTTAATTTATAATAATTTGACAAATTAAAAATATAGTGTATAATGGTAGATGCATTTAGTTGGCAGTGTTATATAAAATTAAAATGTGTTTGTAACGATAGTGTTTGAGTAGTTAAGACTGCCTTAGCAAAAAAACTAATACAAACTCCCTTTAAGTATATATAACTGTCCTTTAATTATGCAAATATAATGAAAGGAGAAATTTTATGGCAAGATATACTGGTCCAGTTTACAAAAAATCTAGACGTCTTGGTTTTTCTACATTAGAAAACGGAAAAGAATTAGCTCGTCGTCCATATGCTCCAGGACAACATGGTGCAGATAGAAGAAGAAAATCAAGCGAATATGGAATCCAATTACAAGAAAAACAAAAAGTTAGATTAATGTATGGATTGAATGAAAAACAATTCAAAAAAGTTTTTGAAAAAGCCTCTTCAATGAAAGGTATTGCTGGTGAGAATTTACTTATTTTACTAGAAAGCAGACTTGACAATTTAGTTTATCGTCTTGGACTTGCTAAAACTAGAAGAGCTGCAAGACAAATCGTTAACCATGGTCATATAGCTGTAAATGGAGTTAAAACAGACATTCCTTCATATACATGCAAACCTGGTGATGTAATTTCAGTTAGAGAAAATTCATTAGAACATGCTGGTATTAGATTGGCTTTAGAAGATAAAATTACCAGAGTACAATTTGTTAATTTTGACGAAAAGAAATTATCAGGTACTTATGTAAGATATCCTGACAGAAGCGAATTGAACCAAGAAGTAAACGAAGCACTAATCGTTGAATTCTATAATAGATAATAAAAAATACTTTCGTTTGAAAGTATTTTTTATTTGGTTTCATTTATTATTTTTTCTAATTCTTCTTTGGGAAGAAATCCTATTTGTTTTTTTACTAATTCACCTTTTTTAAATATGCACAAAGTTGGAATGCTCATTACTGCAAACTCTCTAGCAATATTCTCAAATTGATCAACATTTACTTTTAAAATATTTGTATCATCAAGTTCTTCCAAAACTTTTCCAAGCATTTTGCAAGGTCCACACCAATCAGCATAAAAATCAACTAATACATAATCTTGATTTATTTGTGTTTCAAAATCGTTTTCATTTTCTAAATATTTAATCATGTTTATCCTTTTCTAATAAAAGACAATTGTACTTTTAAACTTTAGCTTTCCGCTTTTTATTAGTTCTTCAATTTGTTTTTTTGTCACAATATCATATTTTTTAAGTACAGCAATAGCTTCCTCATTAAATTTTGATTTGTCTTTTTCGTTCTCATACTTCTCATGCAATCCATATATTTCCTCAATTGCAGCTATTGATGGTGATAATGTTTTTGAGATTAATGGAGTCTTATCAAGTATTTTCCTACCAACCTTACTTTGTAATACCAATTCGCTAGTTAAATTAAATTGAACTAATGCAAATAATACTACACAAATAAATGCTATCATTTCTAAAAGGCCAGCTATCGCTCCTAAAACTTTAGATAAGGCACCTAAAATAATAGTAGCATTTAATATTTTTTCAACAATTCCCGATACATTTATTATTATACCCAATATTGCATACAAAAATACAAAAACAAGTAAAAAAGCAATAGCTTCATAAATTAGTATGTTTAAAACTGTTATTCCTTGATATATTCCTGTAAAATCAAAGAATGGTAAATACTTAAACATAAAACCTGCAATTGGATCCTTTAATTTATATGAAATTATAATAACTATTATGGTACCAATTAATGTTACCATTGTTTTTATAAAACCTTTTTTAAAACCAATTACTGCTCCTAGTGCCAAAAATAATATTACGACCGCATCAATTATATTCATCATAATCCTCTCCTATTTTCAATTATATTATAATAATGATGAAAATAAAAGACTTTTATGTTAAAATTATTTAGAGGTGCATTATGAATATTGTTTTTAAAGTAAGTGATAATGTCAAGGATAAAATGATTAAATATTATATGGATAAGAAGAAAGAAAAAACTCCTCCTTATGCAATATTTCAAGCTGTAGAAGAAGACACGATTATAACTTTATATGAAAGCGGAAAAGCAATGTTTCAGGGAACTAGTGCTGATATAGATGCAAACATCTGGATAGATATGGAAAAGCATTTAAATAACAAAACTATAGATATAACTTCGCCTTCCCCAAAAAAGGATGATAAAAAAAACACCCCAGAGCTGCAATTCAATATGAGCACAATTGGCTCTGACGAGGTTGGCACCGGTGATTATTTTGGACCAATCATAGTTACGGCATCTTATGTTTCGAAAGAAAACATTCCATTTATGCTTGATTTGGGGGTAAGAGATTCCAAGAAAATAACTGATGATAAAATAAAAGCTATAGCTCCTCAGATAATCAAAAAAATACCTTATGTAACAATTATTTTAAATAATGAAAAATATAATGAGAACTATAGTGAAGATATTAACATGAATAAAATCAAGTCGTTACTTCATAACAGAGCTATTGTTACGCTATTAAAAAAGGACAATTATGATTATCAGAAAATTGTTATAGACCAATTTGTTTATCCTAAAAAATATTATGAGCATATTTCTAATTCAAAAGAAAAAGCAAAGAACATTACCTTTACAACTAAAGCTGAAGATAAGTGTCTAAGCGTTGCAGCATCTTCTGTTATAAGTCGTTATTTATTTTTACAAAAAATTGAAGAAATGAAAAAAGAAACAGGAATGGATATACCAAAAGGCGCTGGTCTTGAAGTTGATAAAGCGGCGGCTAACATAGTTAAAGAATTTGGCCTTAATAAATTAAAATCTCTTGTTAAGCTAAATTTTAAAAATACCGAAAAAGTATTACAAATAATTAAAGGAGATAATTCTTGTAATTAAGAATTATCTCCTTTTTAAGAAAAAAGTTCAAGCAAGAAAACATTTAAAAAATTATCCTTTAAAACTTTTCCGGCCTTAAATTTATAATCATATGTTGAAAATAACAACATTATTTTTTTTAATTCTTCATACTTGTAGTTAGAAGCATTTCGATAAGCTTTATCAATTTGCCATTCTTTAAGATTATAGCGTTTTATTATATCATTAGAGCTAACATTATATTTCTCACATGTTTTAAATAGAAACATTATCCTAAATTCTCTTAACAAAAGTGAAAATAAATTTAATGGCTCAACTTTATTAACTAGCAATTCATCTAAGTATTCAAATGAAGATTTATATTTTTTACCTACGACAAGGTCTATAAATTTGAAATTATTATCATCCGCAACTTTGGAACAATTTTTGGCTATTGCTTCAGGTTTTATTTCCTGAGGGCTATCATAAAACAAAAATAACTTGTCGAGTTCATTCATGATTAAATCATAATTATTATTTAAGTGCTTTTTTAATTCATTAATAGCTTGGTTACCGATGCTATATTTATTTTTTTTACAATAATCTTGAATATCTTTGTTTAAGTCTGTTTTAACTTTCAAGAAATCATATATATTATTAGTTTTTTTTAAAACTGAATAAACAGGGTTTTTTAAAGAACATTTTTCTGAAGAAACAAAAATAATCGTGGTTTCTTCATTTTCATTTTCACTATACTCAGCTAATAAATTAAGATCGTCTGGATAAGATTTATCATTTAATTGCTGAGTATTAAAAGCAATTATATTTTTTTTATCTTTAAATAATGATACATATGTTGCTTCCTTCAATATATCTTTAATTGTTGAAAAATTAAGGTCAAAATAAATTGTTTCATTCTTAAGATCTACTAACTCTTTTATCTTGGTATTTGTTATACGATTACTACCGCTTAAAATTAAATGCATATTCATAACATCACCCTTTTAATTATAAATAAAAATCAAAAAAAAGTGAAGAGGATTTCTCCTCTTCTATATATAAACATTATATAATGTAATATATTATATGTAACAAAATTAATAATGACCATTATAACATTTCACTATTAATTTTATTTATTAATCAAAATAACTTGCCTGTTTTTGACGTTTAATAGTGAAAAGTCTTTATTACTTTCACTTAATAATCTATTAATTGTTACCACTCTATTGTGTGTAAAAGTTTCATGTAAAACTATAGCTACATCATTATCATTACAGTAATAATCTTCGGCCAAATAATATGGATCAAATATATAGGCAAATGTGTCATCTATTTTTGTTATTAGGACATAATGTTCACTTTCTTGAAAACATCGAGCTATTGCTACTCCACCATTATCAAGGCACTTTTTTATTTTAGCCAGAGAAACTTATTCTTTGACGAGAACTTTGCAGTTGATCTCAAATTCTTTATTTTGGTTTGCATAGTCCACAAAATATTTTGCTAATAATTCCGCTTCATTAAGTAACCTTATGATGACGTCTTTTTTAGTTATTCTGTATAATCTTTCTGTAACTGATCCTACTATACAAAATCAGTATCAATTCTTCCACTCATTAACAAAATATCATCATCTATATTATTGTATCACATCAATTGACATTTTACATGTTATTATAATGGACGTGTTTTGGTTTATGAATCCTTGATGAAAAATAATCACATCTGTATCATTTTTCTTTATTGTTTCATGTTTAGATATACAATAAGTATCTGAATTTAAATATTCAATTTGACTTTTTATGATTTCCATGTTTGGTTTTCCCTGCTTAATTAAATCTCTCAACTCTTCAACATTTTTAAACATGTTATCGCATCCTATAAATAATATATCATACTAATTCATATTCTCTAGCAATTATTCTATCATCAGAACAATATTTAATTACATATTCATTGTCTTCTTTACAAATAATTATTCCTACTGTATCGTTTTCCTCAATAGTTTTTATATTTTTATCAATATAATTCATATAAGTCATAATTTGTCCAGTATGTTCCTTCTTAAGTTGAGTTACTTTTAATTCTACAACTACATAACACTTGTATTTAATATTATAAAGCAGTAAATCAATATAATTATATCTATCATCTAATTTGATCTTATATTCGTTATCAATAAAAGTGAATCCACTACCTAATTCTTTTAAAAATATTGGAATGTCCTCAAGTATTAACTTTTGCAGTATTTTTTCAGATATAATTTCTTTTTTATTACTATTTCTAATATGAATAGGATTTTTAACAAAGTCTATTATTCTTATATCATCCCTACTTTTCAATTTATTTCTTGTATCAGCTGGTAATCTTTCGTACTCATTAGATTTTATTTTATTTCTTAATTGTCTAACATCTAAATTATAGACTTCACATTGATTGACATAATATTCTATTTTATTTATATCATCAAATGATAACATTTCATACCAATGACTCCATGTTAACTTTCCCGACAATGTCGGGATTTTTTCAATTATATTATAAAATTGTTTAATTTTATATAATAATGATGGCGTATATTTTTTACCAAATTTATTTGTTAATCTTTTAGAATAGTCCTTTATTACATTTTTTCCATACTTAGTATCTACATTTTTAAGTAGTTCTCCAACTTCTAAATATGTTTTTATTTTTTCCTTTGCTTTTGAATAATCTTTTACATTTTGATATATTTCATGATTTAATATCTTGTTTTCTATTTGTTGATATGTTTTATCTATTTCTTCTATTATATCTACTCCTTTCTATGTGCTACAAGTCTCAATTTTTAATTTATTATTTTTAATCTTAAACATAATACTTCCATCTTGATCTGTTCTATATATTTTTGAATTATCTAAATTATTTATTACTTCTTTATTGGGATGACTATATCTGTTGTTTTTGCCAACACTAATAATGGAATAATTTGGATTTATTTCATTTATAAATTCTTTACTACTGCTTGTTTTACTTCCATGATGACCAATTTTTAATACATCAATTTTTGAAACATTATATTTTTCTAATATATCTTTTTCTTTCTCTACTCCTGCATCTCCCATAAACATAAACTTATAACCATCAAGTTCAGTATAAATAACATTTGAATTATCATTTTCATTTCCATATATATCTACATTCAAAAATTGCAACTTATAATTATTAAGGTTTAACTCTTTAATACATGAATAATAATTGATTCCTTTAGTATCTAATGATTTAATTAATCTTTTTTCTAAATCATTATATGTGCCACAATTAAATACAACATTCTTAATTTTAATTCTTTCAATCAAATTAAATGCCTCACCAATATGATCATAGTCGCCATGTGGTGATATACGGTTATGCATACGGATGAAATACTTTTATTTATAGCAAAAAAAAGACTGCAAGATGCAATCTATATTCTTCTCTTTGAGTCAAACACACTATTATTAGTTTTTGCTTGTGGGCAACCAATCACTACTCCCCATTTAGGATCAATTATTTCCTGCCAATTGGTAACATAAACAGCTTGATATTGTGGATTGTTGAACGATGGTGCAATTACTAAATTATATCCTTTTTGGATATATTCTTGCCAATATTTTTCCGATAATTTTTTTTCCTTTTCTTCTTCATCACATTCTTTCCCTAACGAGCAGTTGCCCATCCAAGCACCAAAATTAGTAATGTATATATTCAATTCTGGATGAACATATCCCCCAAATTCACTTAGAGCAGTTGCCATCATATTAGCTTTATGTTGTTCTAATTCATATTCTGAATAATTTGAAATAACACCGTCAGGAGAGATTTGTACTTGAGAACTATAATTAAACTTAATATCACGAACACTTATACCATATTTTTCAAATTCTTTTAAAATAATCGCTAAAAGTTTTGTTTCTTGTTCTTTTAAAAATTTCATATTCTGAAAACTTTGAGTGCTACTTAACGATATTTCTATACTTTCTATATTATTCCCCATACCATTTATGATTCTTCTAAAATCAGATTGTAAAGCATCAAAAGAAATGCCAATAATTTGCCCCATATCGACATGAGCAAGCAATCGAGATACTTTTCCATTATTGTCTTTTATTACTATCGATACTCCAACACATGGTCCTAGTCCATATGTTAATAGATGTTCTTTTGAATCACCCTCAATAATTGTACACATACCCATGTATACCATTTTAACAGTTTCATCTCCTGGTATATTTATTGCCATTCTAGTATTATAATCTTTCACTTTCATCACCATCGTTATTATATCATAAAAATTTAAAATAACAAAACTTAGATAAATATAATTATGGCTTGCAAGTTTCTATTTTTAATTCATTATTCTTAATCTCGAACATAATACTACCATCTTGATCTGTTCTATATATTTTTGCATCTTCCAAACTATTTAATACCTCTTTATTTGGGTGCCCATACCTATTATTTTTACCTACACTTATAATTGAATATTTTGGATTAATTTCATTTATAAATTCTTTACTACTGCTTGTTTTACTTCCATGGTGTCCTACTTTTAATACATCAATGTTAGAAAGATTATACTTTTCTAAAATATCTTTTTCTTTCTCTACTCCTGCATCTCCCATAAACATAAACTTATAACCATCAAGTTCAGTATAAATAACATT
>CAKORR010000004.1 GCA_934101595.1 uncultured Bacilli bacterium | reverse complement strand
CGTAATGATTATACGGCTTAAAAACACTTTTGTTCTTTTATCTACTTTTGCGTTCCTGACTTGATAGCGGCTTGAGCAGCGGCTAATCTTGCAACTGGAACTCTAAATGGAGAACATGAAACATAATCAAGTCCTAAATTATGATAGAATTCAATTGATTTAGGATCTCCACCAGTTTCTCCACATACACCTAAATGGATGTCAGGTCTAGTTTCTTTTCCTAATTTAACAGCCATTTCAATTAGTTTTCCAACACCCTTTTGATCAAGTGTTTTAAATGGATCTTCTTCATAAATCTTTTTATCATAATATGAAGGCAAGAATTTTCCAGCATCATCTCTTGAGAAACCAAATGTCATTTGAGTTAGGTCATTTGTTCCAAATGAGAAGAATTCAGCGTGTTTAGCAATTTCATCAGCAGTTAAAGCAGCTCTTGGAATTTCTATCATTGTACCAACTTTATATGATAGATCAACACCGGCATTCTTTATTTCTTCATCTGCTATTTTAACAACGTCATCTTTAACATATTTTAATTCTTTTTCTTCTCCTACTAATGGAATCATAATTTCAGGAACTACATCCCAGTCAGGATGCTTTTTCTTTGTATTTATAGCAGCTCTTATTACAGCTTTTGTTTGCATTTTAGCAATTTCTGGATAAGTAACTGCAAGACGGCATCCTCTATGTCCCATCATTGGGTTAAACTCATGCAATCCAGCAATAATTTCTTTAATTCTTTCAACCGATTTTCCTTGGGCGTCTGCAAGTTTTTTAATATCAGCTTCTTCGGTAGGAACAAATTCATGTAGAGGTGGGTCAAGATATCTTATAACCACTGAATCGCCTTCTAGTGCTTCATATAATTGTTCGAAGTCACTTTGTTGATATGGTAATATTTTTTCTAGTGCAGCTTCTCTTTCTTCTAAAGTATCAGCGCAAATCATTTCTCTAAATGCAGCAATTCTATCTTCTTCAAAGAACATATGCTCAGTACGGCAAAGTCCAATACCTTCAGCTCCTAATTCATGAGCTTTTTTTGCATCTCTTGGAGTGTCAGCATTAGTTCTAACTTTAAGTCTTCTGAACTTATCTGCCCAAGACATAACTCTTTCAAATTCACCAACAATACTTGCATCAACAGTTTTGATAATACCATCATAAATGCAACCTGTTGTACCATCAATAGAAATATAATCTCCTTCATGGAATGTCTTACCAGCTAAAGTGAATTTTTTATTTTCTTCATCCATAGCTATGTCTCCACATCCAGAAACACAACAAGTTCCCATTCCACGAGCAACTACTGCAGCATGACTAGTCATTCCACCACGTACAGTTAATATTCCTTGACTAGCTTTCATACCAGTAATATCTTCAGGTGAAGTTTCAAGTCTAACTAAAACAACTTTTTCACCTTTTTCATGCCAAGAAACAGCATCTTCTGCAGTGAACACAATTTTACCACATGCAGCCCCTGGAGATGCTCCTAAGCCTTTTCCTATAGGTTTTGCTTCTTTTAAAGCAGCAGCATCAAATTGAGGATGTAACAATGTATCTAAGTTCCTTGGATCAATCATTGAAACAGCTTCTTCTTCGGTACGCATGCCTTCATCAACTAAATCACAAGCAATTTTTAAAGCAGCCTTAGCTGTTCTCTTACCATTTCTTGTTTGAAGCATATATAATTTACCATGTTCAACAGTAAATTCCATATCTTGCATGTCTCTATAATGATTTTCTAGAGTTTTACATACTTCTTTAAATTCCTTAAATGCCTCTGGGAATTTTTCTTCCATTTCTGAAATATGCATTGGTGTTCTAACACCAGCAACAACGTCTTCACCTTGAGCATTAGTTAAAAATTCACCAAATAATCCTTTTTCTCCAGTTGCTGGATCACGTGTAAAGGCAACACCTGTACCACAGTCATCACCCATGTTACCAAATGCCATAGCTTGAACATTTACAGCAGTACCCCATGAATAAGGAATATCATTATCTCTTCTATAAACATTTGCTCTAGGATTATCCCATGAGCGGAATACGGCTTTAACAGCTCCCATCAATTGTTCTTTTGGATCAGATGGGAAATCAGTACCTATTTTTTCTTTATATTCTGCTTTAAATTGATTTGCTAATTCTTTTAAATCGTCAGCATCAAGCTCAATGTCTTGTTTAACGCCTTTCTTAGCTTTCATTTCGTCGATTAATTGTTCAAAGTATTTTTTTCCAACTTCCATAACTACATCAGAATACATTTGAATAAATCTTCTGTAGCAATCCCATGCCCAACGTGGATTGTTAGATTTTTCAGCTAAAACATTAACAACATCTTCATTTAAACCTAAGTTTAATATAGTATCCATCATACCAGGCATTGATGCTCTAGCTCCTGAACGAACAGAAACCAATAAAGGATTTTCTTTGTCGCCAAATTTCTTTCCAGTAATTTCTTCCATTTTAGCAATGTACTCATTAATTTGGGCTTGAATGTCATCATTTATTTCTCTACCATCTTCATAGTATTTCGTACATGCTTCAGTCGTAATTGTGAAACCTTGTGGTACTGGTAATCCAATTTTTGTCATTTCTGCTAAATTAGCACCTTTACCACCAAGTAGGTTTCTCATATCAGCGTTACCTTCGCTGAACAAATAAACATATTTCATGTTTTTTCTCCTTCCTTGACAATAATAATTATATCACACTAATTATTTATAATTAAACACTTTTTAAGCTTTTTACGTATATTTTCTATAATTTTCCATGAGGGTGTGTTTTTAAATAAACACTTTTTAATCTATCCGAAGTAATATGTGTATATATTTGCGTAGTACTCAAACTTTCATGTCCTAATAGTTCTTGAACTGTTTTAATATCCGCACCATGATTTAGTAAATGAGTTGCAAATGTGTGTCTTATTGTATGCGGTGTTGTTTTATGTTTTAGTGCTAACTTTTTGGCATGATTGCTAATAATGATTTCAATACTTCGGGGAGTAATTTTTTTGCCAAAACGGTTTAAAAATAAATAGTCACATTTTTCTTTGTTTAATAATATAACTCTACTATTATTAATATATTCATTTAACAAATCTCTAGCATAATCCCCAAATAAAACGATTCTTTCTTTACTACCCTTTCCTAAAATTTTGATAGATGAATCATAAAAATTTATATCATTAATCTTAATATTAACAAGTTCACTAACTCTTACTCCAGTTGAGTAAATTAATTCCATAATCAATTTATTTCTAACCCCTAATATAGCGTTTTCATCATCAACATTTAGTAATTCCTCTATTTCAACTTCGCTCAAAAATTCAGGGATTTTCTTTTCTTTTTTGGGGTTTCCAACATTAAAAAATGGATTTACCTCTATGACACTATTATTAACCAAATATTTATAAAAGCTTCTAAGAGCTGATAAGTTATTTGCAACTGAAGTGGCAAGGTAATTTTTTTGATCTAAAAACTTTAAGTAATTCATAATATCACTTCTCTCAATTTTTAGATAATCAAGTTTTTTTCCTTCCAAAAATTCCTGATAAGTTTTTAGTGAATTTTCATAACCTCTTATAGTTAATTTTGAGTAGTTAAGTTCAATATCTAAATAATTTAAAAAATCACAAATACTTTTTTCCATAGTGTCTCCTTTTAAACATTTTAACACAAAAAAAGAGTTAGGTTAAACTCTTTTAAGTTCATTATCTAACTCTATAAATCTACTAACATTATTTAAAATAGCAGAATAGTCATTTTTCTCATTCAATAATTGATACTCTTTTTTAGTAAGTTGTGCCGACTCATGAAGTGTTTCTGATTTTTCAAAACCGTTTGTTGTCTTATTAATAATTTCATTATTTATAGCTAATTCGCTTTCACAATCTCTTATTTCATCATCTATAGAAGAGATTATTCTAGAAAAATATCCATAAATAGTAAGTGGTGAAAAAGCTTCATCGATATATAATGACGTTAAAAACTCTTCGTCATGAAAATCAATTGGTTTTAAATCGGTCTGATAAGATTTTAAATAACTTAAAAACTGTTCACCGTTAATTCCTAATTTATTTCCAAAAATTTCTATTAGCTCATAAAAACCTAATGATTGCAAATACTTTGCATCAAAGTTCTCATCCATTACAATCAAATTATTAATAATTACATTTTTCAAACTGTTTTTCATAATTTTACTCACCAATACTTTGCTTTTTTTCTCTAAGTAACTGTTTAGTCATCTTAAATTCTTTGCTTTTATAGAAGTAAACATATAGTTCTCTTTTATACTCATATGGCAATATTGATATAATATCATATATTATTTTGCCATCTTGATAAGAAAAAGCATCTTTTAAATTTTCTAAAAGGTTATTAATATAAAATTCTTTATAGTTGTATTCCTTATTCTTTCCTAAGCTTTTTATAATATTTATAAGTTTATTTTTCAAGGTATTAGCAAAGCTCTTATCTTCAGTAGATAATAAAACAATTTGATAAAAATCGCATTCATTAGATGGATCTTTAAATAACGGTTCAAGCTTATGCTTTTTATCAATTATAACAAATGGCTCATTTATTACTGACGTATCTATAATGTTAGCTCTAGATATTGATTGTCTTACTTCTTCAGGTGTATATGCAGCCAAAAATGAATCTATACTTAATAAATCATTCGTAGAAATTTCACCTTTAAATTGACTTTTATAAGTATTAAATATATCAAGTAGCAAAATGTCTATTGGGACATAACTATTTGGTCTTTCTTCTATTGCTAAATATGCCATACTTCATACCTCCTGTTTAGGAGAAATATTATAACATGATTGTCTACTTAATGTCAATTTATAATTCTATCCTATCTTGAATGAAACCTTGTAGTTCATTTAACGGAACTTTAATTTGTTCCATAGTATCTCTAAATCTTACTGTTACAGTATTATTATTTATTGTGTCATCATCAACTGTTATACAAAATGGTGTACCAACTGCATCGCTTCGACGATATCTTTTACCTATACTTCCCGTTTCATCATAAGAAATATTGAAATGCTTTGAAAGATTAGCATATATCTCCATAGCCTTTTCGTTATGAAGTTTTTTTATAAGAGGAAGAACTGTAGCTTTAAGCGGCGCTATAGCTGGATGTACTTTCAAAACTACTCTTTCTTCATTGTTCTCTAATTTCTCAACATGGTAACTATCTGATAATACAGCCAAGAATAATCTATCTAACCCTAGTGAAGGTTCAATAACAAATGGTGTGTATTTTTCATTTGTCTCAGGGTCTAAGTATTTTAATTCAGTTTTAGCATGCTTTTCATGAGCTTTTAAATCATAATCAGTACGATCAGCAATTCCCCATAATTCTCCCCATCCCATTGGGAATAGATACTCTATATCTGTGGTTGCCTTACTATAAAATGATAATTCTTCTTTTGAATGATCTCGATATCTTAAGTTTTCTTTTTTTAGACCTAGCTCTTTTAAGAACTCTAAGCAGTAACTCTTCCAATATCCAAACCATTCTAAATCTTCTCCAGGTTTACAGAAAAATTCCATCTCCATTTGTTCAAATTCTCGCAATCTAAATATAAAATTACCTGGTGTTATCTCATTTCTAAATGCTTTTCCAGTTTGACATATACCAAATGGTAGTTTTAAGCGCATGCTTCTTTGAACATTTAAAAAATTTATAAATATTCCTTGAGCTGTTTCACCACGTAGATAAACTTTACTCTTATTATCTTCTGTTACTCCTTGATAGGTTTCATAAAGCAAATTAAACTTTCGTATTGGTGTAAAATCACATCTTCCACATTTAGGACATGGAATCTCATTTTCCTTAAGATAATTCTCCATCTTTTCATTACTCCAGCCTTCAGCCGTTACTTTTCCGTTTGTATAATCTTCAATAAGTTTATCAACTCTATGTCTACTTTTACACTTTTTGCAATCTACTAATGGATCATTAAAACTAGTTACATGTCCACTAGCAACCCATACTTCAGGATTTAAAATAATACCTGAATCAATCCCATAGTTATATATATTCTCACTTACAAACTTCTTCCACCAAGCTTCACGTAAGTTTTTTTTCATTTCACAACCTAATGGACCGTAATCCCATGAATTTGCCAAACCTCCATATATTTCACTTCCTTGGAAAACAAATCCATACTGTTTACAATAATTTACCAATTCATCCATAGTTAATTTCATTTTTTCCTCCTCAAATAAAAAAATCCTAAGAACATAAGGACGAGCAATGCACGCGGTTCCACCTTATTTATTCCTAAGAATCCCTTTAATTTATTATAGCTCGAGGCTTTCCACACCCGTCACTGCTTTTATATGTTTATTATATCAAAATTATTAGAAGAATCAATCAATTTTTTTAAAAAATCCTTACTTTTTAAATACAAACCGGTATACCGATCATAATATTTATCAATGAACATATTTATCTCATTTTTTATTTTATCACTAATCTTTATACTTGAAATACTCTTAATATCAATTAAATAATATAACCGCAGTAATTTAATAACTTTTGTATCAACTATTAATTGATTAGTATAACATTTTTCACATATAAAGCCACCAGCATCGCCATCCACGGTTACAATATTTTTAGTTGATCCGCAAATGCTACACCCATCTAAAGATATTCCAACTCCTAAATAAGGAAGGTATTTTATTTCAAGAATATTAGTAATAATTAAAGGATCAAATCCTTCATTTATCTTAATAATCCCTTCGATCAAATCATTAAATCCTTGAAAAAACTCATTTTGTTTAACAACCTGGCTAGTAAGTTCGCAAATAAATCCAACATAACTTATTAAAATAATATCATTCTTTAGAAAAGAGAAAGGATTAATAACATCTACTGAAATCAAAGTTGAAAGTTTATTTTCCTTGTAATAAATATTAAAAAATCCATATGTAAATTTTAAAGTTACCGCTCTAAGTTTACTTTTAGGGCTCTTAGCCCCTTTACATATAACACTTATAAGTCCATGTTCCTTAGTCAATAATTGAATGATTTTTGAAGTATCTCCATAAAGTGATTCTTTAAGGATTATACCCTCAACTTTTTCTATCACAATATCACTTCTTATCTTGCTTTTTATATTCTAAATAATATTCTATTTTTCCTGTTTTTTTAAACAATTCCCAGGCTTCCTTTTTATCCATTTTTTCACCTCTACATATTATATGAGGCAAATAAAATAATTTTATTCATTATATTTTAAAATCCATAAATCCTAGCTCAGTAAGATATTTTTCTTTATCTTTCCAATCTTTTATAGTCTTCACAAATAATTCCAAATAAACTTTTTTATGAAGTAACTTTTCAATATCAATTCTTGCAAGAGTTCCTACAGCTTTTAATCTAGCACCATTTTTACCAATTATGATTTTTTTTATCGAATCACGATCAACTATTATATCTACAGCGATATTCACAATATCTTTTTTTTCTTCAAACTTAACACAATGGCAAGTTAATGAATGAGGTATTTCATCTTCCGTAACATTTAAAAGTTTTTCTCTTACTGTTTCGGCAGCCATAAACGATACGGAATTTGACGTTATTTCATCATCTTCAAAATATTTAATATCATCTGTTAAATATTTTTTTATAACTTCTATTAATCTATCTGTATTATCATTTTTGATTGCTGAAGTAGGAACAATTTCAGCAAAAGGAAATAATTCTTTATATTCAGTAATTGTCATCATTAATTGTTCATCAGAAATTTTGTCTATTTTATTAATTACCAAAATTACTGGAGCTTCAGTTTTGGTAAGATTTTCCATAATCCATTTGTCACCAGTGCCAATACCGTCATGACCATCAACAACAAATAAAACAACATCAACGTTTTTCATGAATGTGTATGCTTGCTTATTTAAGACTCTTCCCAACCTGCTTACTGGTTTATGGATCCCTGGAGTATCCACAAATATTATTTGATAACCTTCTTCGTTATATATACCCTGAATTACATTTCTGGTAGTCTGAGCTTTATCAGATGTAATTGCTATATGTTCCTTAATTAACGAATTAATAAGCGTTGATTTACCAACATTAGGCCTTCCAATTATACTTACGAAACCGCTTTTCATATAAACACCTCACTTACTATTTATAATAATTATTTAAAAAAATATATGAATAATTTTAGGAGCAAAAATTATTAAGCCAATTACCACTGAAATCATTGACATTATAAAAGTAGCAGCACTGCCACAATCCTTAGCTATCTTAGCTAAAGGATGAATTTCCAAGGTTACTAAGTCAACTGCTGCTTCAATAGCGGTATTAACAAGTTCCATTCCTAATGTCACCCCTAAAGCTATTAAAATTATTGCCCACTCTGTAAAAGATATCTTAAGAGCTAAGCCAAATAATATACAAAATATCGTACATACTCCATGAATCCATAAGCTTTGTTCATTTTTATAAGAATAAGCTAACCCATCCCATGAATTTTTAAAGCTCATTAGAAATCTTTTAAATCCTTTTTTCTTTAACTTATCTCTTGATATTTTCTCCATTTAAAATCAACTCCTGTAACGAAAACATTTTTTCTTCATCTTCTTTTGTTTGATGATCATAGCCAAGCAAATGTAGTAACCCATGAACCGTCAAAAAAGCAAGTTCTCTTTTTTCAGAATGGCCATAACAAGCGGCCTGCTCTTTCATTCGTGGAATACATATATATATATCGCCTAAAACACGTAAATTCTTATAGATAACGTCTTTGTGATCTTCAAAAGCAAATGAAATTACATCCGTCACACGATCTATGCCTCTGTATTCTTTGTTAATTTTTTTTATTTCACTATCCGACACAAAAATTATCGAAAATATCGCATTTTTTACTTTTTCATGCTTTAATGTGCTTTTAATAACTCCATCCAAATACGAATAATCATCTGAATATCCATAGTTATCATTAATTTCATAATCAATCATATCAAAACTCCCAATTTAATATATCCAAAATAATATAACACTAAAAGTACCACAACGACAAGACAAATTAGATTATAAAATAAATCTCGTTGGAAAAATTTTGGTAAGTGATTCTTTATAGCGGTAAGACCTATATAAATCAAATACCCAATAACACCACCTAAAACATTAAGAATGATATCATCAACGTCAAATGATCTGCCTATTTTCAATTGTACAAATTCAATAGATGCACTTACAATAAGCGTAACTAAAAATGGAAGCGATATTTTCTTAGCTTTGATATAAGATGAAATAAAATAGCCAAAAGGTATAAATATTATTATGTTGCCTAAAACATTATAAATAAATAGCTTGCTACCAACCTTGTATCTCATTATCTCTGTAAAAGGAACATAATTGATACCTCCGGAATGATTAATTTCAGTTGTAGTTAATAGTTGAAATAATAGTAAAATATATATTAAGAAAAAAAGTGTCCAGAATTCTTTGTAAAAGCAGAATTTTTCCTTATGACTAACTACATATGCTATTCTTGCCGTTATTAAAACGATAATAAAGATAGTAAGTATTGGCCATATTCCATGAAAAGTTTTAAGTGCTATATCCCATATCATAATTATTTCTCCACTTCTTATTCAATAATTTGCTGTTGTGAAATTTTCTCTTCAACAGTAACAAATAACTCTATATATATTTTACTATCATTTATGCTTTTTTTCAAAACTTTTTGCGATAATATTTTTGTTTCATCATCTAAGCGATTTTCTAAAGACTTCATAGCTTTTTTTATAGCAATATCCGTTGCTTCTTTTTCGCTTAGGCGCTTTTTCAAAGTTTTATACTCTGCTTCCTTTTGAAAATAAACATCATAATTAAATAAATTAAAAAGATAATGGTTTATATCAGTTGATTTATCAAGGCGCTTTTTAAATATTTTATATTCATTACCATTTTTGGCGATCATTATATTGTTACGTCTTCTCTTTGTATTAACTTTTTGCGTAATTAATAATGGTTCTTCAACATTTATTTTATACCAAACTTCAGCATAAGCATTTCCCTCAGCACAAACACATGATACTGTATCTTCATTAAGAATTATATCGCCAGTAAATATGATATCGCCTTTCTTGACATAACTACCAATTTTTATAAGACTTACCCCATTTTTCAAAAAGATTCTTCGAACGATTCCCTCTTTGGTAGCTAAAACGTTACAATATTTTTTTTCTTCCTTTTTAGGGGGAATAATTCTTTCTTCAACTCTTACGACATATGACATGCCTTTCGACTCAATCTCTAACCATTCTAGCTTGTCTTTATTATTGCTTAAAATCTTCTTCTTTATTTTTTCAAGGGATTTAAAATCTTTTTTTATCGATAATCTTTTGATGCCTTCTTTTTCTAGTTCGTTTAATATAAGAAAGCGAATTTCCTTTTTGGAATGTATTATATTTACGGATACAATCACATTACTTAAAAAAATAATTAATAATATTGCTATAAATCCCATTATAATTTTAGTTCTAGTATTTCTTAAAACGCTTACATATTTTTTTAAGCCTTCATATTTATACACCGAAAACTTATAAACTGAATATTTATTAAGCCTATTTATATCACTCTCATTTATTAAGAATAAAAAGTGGCCATCGATATCTTTTTCATCATAAAAATTTATGGAAAGCCTTATCATTTTTTTTATTATTTTTGATTTTTCAATTTTGTCACAATAAACCCACACTTTATTCATAATAGTGATACTCCGCTTTATTTATTTTTCCTTTTATGAGCATTTCATTATTCTCTAATCTTGCAACCACAAAATTAAGTCCCGTAATAATCATCCTAAATTGAGCAAATTTAACCATTATTTCACCACTGGAAATAGATTCTATTTCTTGAAAATTATATAGGTGAATATAATTTTCGTAAAAATTTATAAAATATTGTTTATTATACAAAAATTCTTTAATATTATTTACAATGTTCATATAATCACCTAAATAAATATATGAATTTAAAAAAACAAAAGACATAAAATATACTTATTTAGGCCAATAAAAAAAGTTGAATAATCAACTTAATTTTTCCTTAACTAATCTGCTAACTTCTTTCATATCAGCGTTGGTGATTTTTTCACCTAGTCTTTTCATGACTGAGCCCATGTCTTTAATTGAAGATGGATTCAACTCAGCAAAGACTTCATCAATGCATTTTTTTACTTCTTCAATAGACATCTCTTCTGGAAGATATTCCTCCAAAATTGCTATTTCATTGTTAAGATCTTCAACTGTATCCATTTTTCCACATTTTTGATACTCAGAAATTGAATCTTTTCTTAATTTAACCTGTTTTTTAATAACTTTAATAACATTATCATCTGTTAATTCAGTTTTGTTATTAATGGCTTCCATTTGTAAGGCACTTTTTAACATTCTCAAGACAGATAATTTAAATTTGTCTTGAGCTTTCATGGCATCTTTCAAGTCATTTAGGATTCGTTCATTCATTATCTATCGCCTCTTTTGCGTTTATTTTTACGAGCGTTTTTGATCATTTCTTTTAATTCGTTACGTCTTCTTACTCCTGGCTTTTCATAATGTTTTCTTTTCTTTAACTCCGAAGGGACACCGCTTCGTGCAACTTTGGCCTTAAACTTTTTTAAAGCAACTTCAACGTTACCATCTTGAACTACCACTTTAGTCATCAAATTCCCTCCCTTCGTCTCACGGCTTTTATTATAACACTTAAAAACTGCTTTGACAATACAAATTATTCGGCTTTTAAACAAAATAAGAGCTTTTACTAATCTTGTAAAAGCTCTTTATTTAGCAATAATTCTTTCTTAAAATACGTCTAATTGCCGAGCCAAGAGTTTGGCCTAAATTTAATATAGTTGTTATATTCTTGGAAATTGCTGCCATCAAAGCTGCGGTAAAGGATATTCCTCCTCTAATATTTTTTAGTTCACTATTATTAATCATTATCTTCTCCTATAACATTTTAGTGGCCTAACTAAGCCATCTATAATTCCTATGATGAAGGTACCAAAGCCAATTATTGCCGCAGCAATAAAATATTTTGCACTTCCACCTTTTATTTCTAACAACTGCTTTTTGTTTAAAACGTTACTCATTAAACCTCCTTATTTCAAACAAATAATGTCCTTAAATAATTCTTTCACATTTTTATGACTCACATAAATAACAGTTTTATCTTTCAAAAATAATTTAACATTTTTAATGATTTCTTTTTCCATTGCTAAATCAACTTCACTTAAAGCCTCATCAATTAAATAAACGCTTGCATCAATTAGTAATGATCTTGCCAAAATAATTCTTTGTCTTTCTCCACCACTCAAATTATTAAGTTGATCATTTATGTCTGTAAAATATCTAAATGGTTTATTTTTCAATATTAGATCAACTCCACAGATTTTACATACGTTGTAAAACTTTTTAGGGGATACTTTTTTGTACAAAGTTATATTTTCATAGATATTACCAGAAAAAAGTCTATCATTTTGTCCCACGTAAATTATATTTTGCCGTATGGTTTCTAAAGAATAATCTTTTATGTTCACATCATCAATGGTTATTTCGCCTTTATAATTATCCGTAAAAAAAGATTTTAAAAGAGAACTTTTCCCAATACCGCTTTTGCCAGTTAAAAGGGTGTGTGACTTATTTTTTATATTTATATTAATATTTTTTAGGGCAAAATTAGTATCATCATATGATAAAGAATAGTTTTTAAATACAATTGTACCTTCTTTAAATGGAATAAGATCTTTTTTGTCATCACAACAAATATTATAAAATTCACTTATCTTATCAAACGACGGTTTTAAGAAAAAATATTTAGGAATGATTTTATTAATATTCATAATCGCCATTTCATAAAGTGTCAACACTGAGGAATAAAGAATTAGTCTTGTTATTGTGAATTTAGATTTTGCAACCATTATGGCGCCAACCAAAATAATTATAATGCCACCAAATTTTCTTATAAATTCCATACAAGTGCTAGCTTTAGAACTGTTAAAACTATGTATATTTACATAATAATAAAGTTCGTCGAGTTTATTAGATATTTTTTTTACAATATTCTTTTCAACAGATAAATTTTTAATAGTCGAAATCATCAATATGCTATCTTCAAGATAGTTATTAAACATAACTTCTTCTAAAAGAATCTTATGGGCATTTCTATAACTTTTCGTACTAAAAATAATATTTATTACTAAAATAGCAAAATAAAATAACAATGTCAGTAAAGCCATAACCCAATTTATTTTTAAAAGAACTATAAAAGACCCTATCAGCAAAATCGAATCCAAAAACATGGAAACAACTATATCCGAAAACAAATTTTTAATTTCAAATAGATCATTAATTCTCGATATAAATTCACTTGGATTTCTTTTTTGCAGATAGTTTAAAGGAAGAGAAAAAATTTTTGTAACAAAGCCTTTTATTATCACGCTATCAATGATATAGCCTAGTTTTATTCTTACGTATTGCAGTAAATACGTTAAAATAATTTCCATTAACATTAAGAAAGAAAATACCATGGATAGTTTTTTTAAGGAAAAAATACTTGCAGTATCATCAAGCATGAAACTCAAATAAAAACTACCTATTATCATTAGAAAAGTCACTACAATATTCAGCAAAACAAAGCCTAAATACTTACTTTTAAATCTGGAAATATATGAAAAGAATACTAAAAAAACATTTTTAGGTTTTGTCATTTTTATTACTTTTTGTGTTGGATGGAAAATGATTACGATATTAGTCCAAATATTTAAAAATTCGTCTTTAGGCATTTTCATTTTGCCTTTCGCAGGATCCATAATATATAAAATATCTTTTTTGATTTTATATATAACTATATAGTGACCATATCCATTATTCAAAATAACATGGGCAATCAAAGGATATGAACTTAAAAGTAAATTTTCGTATGTAACTCTTAATCCCTTGCTCTCCAAGCCATATTCTTTTGAAGCCATTATAATTTGATATGCTGTTGCTCCTCCACTATCAAGCAGTATATCATTTCTAATTTTTTCAATTGGAATATAGCCATTATAGAATTTTATGATTGCTTGCAAACATGCACATCCACAATCATTAGCATCTCTTTGCCTAACTGTTACAAATTTCATTATCTCTCCCTTCATTTTTATTATTACAAAAGGCCAAGAGTGTTTCCTTTAAAAAAAGAAAAACTTTTATTTGTTTTTCTTTTTATCTTTTTCTTTTTTTTCTTTCTTTAATTTATTTATAATATCAAATTCTATTTTATAATTACCAATAAATTTAGGAAAAGTCTGAGAAATACGTTTAGGAATTCTTTTAATATTTTTAATTTGCTTTGATAATACGGCTTCGACTTTTTCCGGAATATTACCAATTTTACTATTTTTCAAATCTTCAACTATAATAATATTATGACGCAAGTTAAAAGCAACAATCCAAGAATATATTAAATCAAGAATAAATATTAAAAAAGTAATACTTGCTACAATTATAATTAACTTATTACTTATCTTACTCAATAAATTAGAAATAAACGGATTTACAAACATTACAACCCCTACGGCACCTAGTCCAAACAAAATTGCATTACTCATACAAACTCGTCCATTTATATTAAATTTATGTTTACTATAATCCCACCACTTGTTATGAAAGACCTTCTCTAAAACCCATCCGGTCATATACTCTATTATAGAAGCAAGAATGGCCCCTAAGCAAAACAGAGCAAGAGCATCATGTTCATATTTTTTTAGAAATATTCCCATCAAAACTGCTCCAATTCCATATATTGGACATATAGGCCCACACAAAAAGCCTCTATTAGTTAGTTTTTTAAATTCAACACTAACACATATAACTTCAGCAATGTATCCAACAAAACTGTAAATAATAAAAGTAATAAATAATTTGGAAAGTGTAACCATAACATCACCATTCATATTATAACACAAAATGTTAAAATTAAAATTATTTGTCATAGATATTTTTGTTAATCGTATATTTTAATAGAATTACAAAGGAGGAACTATGATTAACAAACAAAATATGTGGTTTGTAACTTTATTTTCTTTGATATTAATCTTAAGTATTTATTATGTTACAATTTCAGATAACACTTTGGAAAAAATAGCTGCCACAAACACAGAAAAAGTATCAAAAGAAGCAAATATTTCTGAAAGCGATTTATTGGTATCTTTAAGAGTATCCGCAGATGAAAGCGTATTAGCTGAAATGGAAAAATTACAAACTATACTTTTAGATGAAACAGCAACTATTGAGGAAAAAAATGATGCTTATAACTCTTTACAAGCACTAAATTCTAATAAAGGAAAAGAAAATCAAATTGAAAAGGAAATTGAAAAAGAATTTGGATATAAATCCTTTGTTAAGATAACAAACGATCAAATAAATGTTACAGTTGATTTAAAAGAGCACAATAAAGAAATAGCAAATAAGATTATCAAAAAAGTTCAAAGCATGTATAGCAATCAAATGTACATTACTATAAAATTTCAAAAATAAACGTAGATTGGGCAATCATTCTCACTTTTACAATATAATTTCATAAAATAATGTGAAGGATATTAATATGAAAGTGAGGAAATATGAATAAAAGCATTTTGACTTTTCGAGAAAAAGAAATATTTAAATTGCTAATATTAAATAAATCAACTAAAGACATAGCAAATGATTTAAAAATAAGCGAAAAAACAGTAAGAAATCACATATCAAATGCTATGCAAAAACTTGGAGTTAAAGGACGTGCCCAAGCTGTGGTTGAATTACTTAAATTAGGAGAAATAAAATTATAAGCTTCGCAAGAAGCTTTTTTGCATATTTAGAAATAATAAAAATATATTTTTATTAGGTGATACTATGTTAAAAAAATATGCTTACAAGAAAATTGCCCTTTCAACTATTGCTCTTTTAATTCTTGCGATATTATATTTGTTTCCCAAAAGTGACAAGCCATTAAAAATTAAAAATGAAATAAATTATATAAAGACTAATAAAGCGGCAATATATTTAATAGATAAAAATAATTATGTAGCTCGGACTGATATTATTTCTAATGAAAAAGATACTATTGAAAAAGCTAAATATTTACTTAGATGTCTTATTAAAGAAAGTAACGAAGAAATCTATATTCCTTACGAGTTTAAAGCCATAATTCCTAAGAACACCACTATAAACAGCATAACCCTTGATAATGGTCTTCTAAAAATAGACTTCTCTAAAGAGTTTTTAAATGTTTCAAAAGACGATGAAGAAAAAATGATTGAATCGATAATATTTACTCTAACCAGTCAGGAAAATATAAAAGAAATAATGATTTTTGTTAATGGTAGTATCTTAAATGAATTACCCAATAGCAAAAAGAAATTGCCATCAATTTTGGATAAAAGCTTTGGCGTAAACAAAATTGTTGATATTAATAATTTTAAAAACACTACCCAAGTTATCAGTTATTACTTAAATTCTACCAGTGAAGGATATTATTATATTCCTGTCACTACGGTTTCTAATAGTGAAGATGAAAAAGTAAAAATAATAATTGATCAGCTAAAATCAAGACCTTTAGAAAAAACAAATTTGATCGGATTCTTAAATGCCAATGCTGAATTAAAAGATTATGAAATATTAGAGAATAATATAAATTTAAGTTTTAATAATTATTTATTTGATGATATTAAAAATAATACCATATTAGAAGAAATAAAATACGCTATTGGTTATTCCATAAATGACACATACGGTATAAATAAAGTTAGTTACTTAGTAGATAATAAAAAAATAGAAGAATTTATTATAAATTAAATTCTTCTATTTTAATTTACGCATTTTTATTTCTTTTCTTTTCCAAACATCTTCTATTACTTCTAAGGCTTTTTTATCATTTTGCAAAGCCTCATAAAGTTCTCTATAAAATATATCTAACATTTCTTCTTTTGACATTCCAACAGAAATGTTATTTTTTTTAAATTCTTCGTCCTCTGGCCATAAATTTATTATAGAAGCAACTTTTATCATAAGATGTTCAAAAGATTTTGTATCACTAGGTAATGAAAAGATTAAATCACTATAATCAGAAATTGTATTACTAATCATATCGGTTAAGGTCAAAAAATAATCCACATATGGTATATTAAATTCTTTAGTAAATTTTTCGCCAACCAAATAATTGCCAGTTAAATCATGTGAAAAGCCAAAGTTATACAAGGATGAGATAGCATCTGAGTATAAAAAATAGTATGTATCGTCAGTAACCCAATTTATCAGTTCTTTATCATTAGTTTTTCTGGCATACTCATACACTGACACACGAGAATAATTAAAAACATCCGCGGCGCAAGCAAGTTTCAATAAATCTCTTGCACATTCCATTTGATCTTTTGATGGATCTTTTCCTGGTTCTAAAGGATAAAGTTTTAAATAATTTGTATTAAAAATCATTGAACATTTATCCAAAACGCGCCCTAAAATAGTGCGTTTCGTTATCAGATCATTTCCCGTGGCCACCACCGGTGGAGTTTTATCAACTATTTCTTGCATGAAATTTTTAAGACCTGCAACATCACTTATATTTTTTAAAAAACTATTATAATATGCTGTTTCTTCGTCTGATAGCATTTTGTATTTCAAAAGGCAAGCTTTATACACTGGGGTATCTTTGCCGCTTTCTGCTTCTAATCTTCGAAGTTTAGCGTTAAGATCAAATATGGAAGCTGCATATTCCATAATATTTTTAAATTTTGCTATATTATCCATGATTGACCTCCTTTTTTGTCATATGTTATCATAAACCCCTTTTTTTAGCAATAAAAAAACTCCAAAAAAGGAGTAATTTTAAAATGGTGTCCCCGGAGTGATTCGAACACTCGACCGTACGCTTAGAAGGCGTATGCTCTATCCAGCTGAGCTACGAGGACATCAACTAAAAAGAATTATACAACAAATTCTTTCAATAATCAAGAGAATATTATGCTCTACTCGAATATTTTCCATCTTTAGTTGATATTATAATTCTTTCTCCGCTATTTATAAATAAAGGCACCTTAACAGTATATCCTGTTTCAATTTTAGCATCTTTTAAAGCATTATTAGTTGTATTACCTTTTACAGCTGGTTCAGTTTCAATAACTTCAAATTCGATTTTTTCAGGCAAAGTAATTCCAAGAATCTCTCCCTCATAATAATCAATAGTTATCTCTAAACCTTCTTTAATATATTTCTTTTCATTTTCTAATTTAGATGCTGGTACCTCAACTTGGTCATAAGTAGTTGTATTCATAAATACAAAATTATCACCATTAGCATATAAATATTGCATTGGCATTCTGTCAATATGAGCTCTTGTTATCTTAATATTAGTATTGAAAGTTTCTTCAGTTGTAGAACCTGTACGTAAATTTCTTAATTTTATTCTTACAAAAGCAGGCCCTTTACCAGGCTTAACATGTTGAAACTCTTGAATAATATATAAGTTATTATCAATAATAACAGTCATACCATTTTTTATATCATTGATATTAATATTCATGTTTATCTCCTATTACTTCTTTTCTTTTGCTACAGTTTGTTTTTTGCATTTAGAGCAATACTTTTTTACTTCTAAACGATCTGGTGTATTTTTCTTATTTTTACTAGTAGGACGTAATTCGCTACCACATTCTGTACATTTTAATGTAACAAAATTTCTGTTTTCATTCTTAGCCATAATTTGCCTCCTTCTTTAAATCCATTAGTATTATAACAGATAATAACTATTTTTCAAACAAAAAATCAGTTATTGCTCTCGCAATTTTTCTGTTTACATTACTTGTATATGAATTACTAGGATTATTATAGCTTACATTTGGACTAATTACAACAACTGAATACAAAGGATTATCAACTGGCATAAATGCTGCAAAGGCTTTGGTAACAGTTTCTACATCACTTATATTATCATTATTCGAATCATAAAACGATTGACTAGTACCGGTTTTTCCTGCTGGATTGATTGATGCATCTACATGACCTCTTCCAGTACCCTTTAATAAAACAAGATTTAAACCAGTTTTTATTCTCTTTAAATAATCCTCTTCTAAATCAACTACACCATCTACTTGTTTTTCTTTTACACTTAATTTATTATCTTCCATAACACCTTTTAAAAGACTTGGAGAATATTTTTTACCATCCGCAGCTATAGTATTTATATATTGTACAACTTGAATGGGAGTATAAGTATCATATTGCCCTATTGCTAAATTTAATAATAAATCATCTGAAATAACTTTTCCAATTATCCCATTTTCTTCGTTTGGCAAATCAATATTGGTGATTTTCCCCAAACCAAAAGACGCTAAAAAATTACGATATTTTAAAAAATCTTCTTCCGTAGCGTTTAGTTTCATATTAGGTTTATATTTTTTTCCAGTAAGACCAATGGCTATTTTAAATTGATAATAATTAGAACTATTTTGCAATGCTTGGAGATCATTTATTACTCCAAGATTTTTAAAAGAACATTTTTTAGGAACATAATATAATTTAACACATCCATCCTTCATTTTTGTCCCCATATCAATTATATTATATTTATAACCAACACCTATAGTAGCACCTTTTACAACTGAACCCATAGTATACGAAGTATTTATTATATTTTTAGCAACATCTTCCCAAATGTCATCTTTAATAAGCCGCTTACCAGCCATAGCAATTATACTACCATTCGTAGGATTAGAAACAATTGCATAGCTTTCTTTATAATACTTAGTGTTTGCTTCTTTTTTTGCATTAGCTATTTTTTCTTGCAAAACATTTTCAATATATACTTGTTTATCTATATCGATTGATAAGACTATATCTTTACCCCTTTTCGCTTCCTCAACTTTTTTTAATTTTTTATTTTTTTCTAATTTATATATAGCATTACTACCCTTTAATAATTCGTCGTATTCTTTTTCTAAATAGCTTACTCCGACTGTGTCATCTATTTTATATCCTTTTTTTAAGTATTCTTCTAACTCATTTTCAGGAATTCTTCCAACTGAGCCTAATATACTTTTCATAGTGTCGTTATAAGGATATGTTCTTTCCCAAACATAATCTACTATAATTCCTGGAAGTGCCATTTCAGTAATTTGGGCAATTTCTTGATCAGTTAAATCATTTAAAATCATTTTAATTTGATAATTGTAGCCATCATTCATTTTTTTATAAATTAAGGCTTCTTTTTTATTTAGCTTATCAAGCATATCGCTAGTTATTCTTTCCATTTTTATATAATCTAACTTATTTTTACTAAGCCCTTTATTATTAAGCTCATTTATTTCCTCATTACTTAGAAGAGCATCATATGATTCTTTTTGAGAAATTTTAAAATACTTTTTTAAATCGGTTTCGCTTACTTTATCATCACGCAAAAATTGTGCTAGTGATTTTACAATCAATAATTCATCATACTTAAAAGAATTATCCTTTTTATAAAAAACCGCATTAAGTTTTTTATTATCTACAATAACTTTGCCCGATACATCAAGAATTCTTCCCCTTGGAGCAGTTGGCCCTTTTACAAATATATTAGTTTTTTCATCTAACTTTTTTAAATAAAAATTTTGATTTTTATAAATGAAAGTCAAGTTAAAAGCCACTATCAAAAATAAAATAGTTACAACACAAATGAAACATTTTTTCATATTTTCACCATTATTAGTATTTTTAAAATATCTTAAATCATACAATATTATAGGTGATTATATGATTAATTTAGTAGAAAAATTTATGGATCATCTTACTATAGATGAAGTTAACAACTTTGCCATAAAAAAAGGTGTTCATTTAACTGAAAGCGAATTAGAGTTTACATATAATTTTGTCAAAAAAAATTGGAAAAACGTTTTAGCTAATCCAACTCTATTAAATTTAGATAGATATAGTAATATATATAGTAGTAGTAATTTACAAAAAATAAAAGTTATATTTAATGAATACTCACAAAAATATCAAAGGTTCCTTTGATATTTTTTAATACTCTAAATATAATTCATAATTATCTTTATCACTAAAAATAGAAATCTTTTCTATTTTATCATTAAATACATATATGTCTATTAAATATTCAGTATCTAAAATTGTTGTTTTATCTTCATAGCACATTTTTTCATTATCATTTTCATTTTTTAAAGTGAAAGATGTTAAATTAATTTTTGAAAAGAAAAATGATAAATCAAACAAAGCTGGTTTTATAAACTCAAACTCATCATTATGATCAGTATATATTTTAAAACACTTATCTAACTCACATGAGTATTTAAAGACTTCAGATGAAGACTCATAATAACCACTATCGGTTTGATCTGTAACTTGGCCATTATAAATATAAGTTGTTTTATTGGCTAAATCAGTATATTTATAATTATATTTATAACTATTTGCACTTAAAAGTGCTTGAACGTTTTCACTAAGGTCCTTTTTTGTTTCGACAGGTGATGGTTTATCAGCAGTTTTAAAATTTGCTATTGCAATAACTATTAATAAAAATATAAACCAAAAGCCTAATTGTATAAGGGCTTTTGAGCGATCACTAATTTCTGCTTTCTTCATAACAATTTATTTTTCCCCCTTTTTTTATTTTTTCTTTATCTATTCCATTTAAATAATCTTTTATATGCATGGTTTTTTTACCCATAGGCTTAATTGTCTTCAAAAAAATCAACCCATCATTTGCCGTGATTGAAAACTCATTTTTGGTTACGTTATCAATTTTTCCAGGAGATAAAACATTCATCTTTTTTCCTTCGGCTTCTAAAACTTTAATTTCAGTATCATTTAAGTAAAAATATGATAAAGGCCAAGGATTAAGCCCTCTTACTTTATTTAATACCTCATCAACGCTCTTATTAAAATCTAATAACTCATCTTCTCTTTTAATAACTGGAGCAAATGTAGCTAAACTATTATCTTGTTTGATTCTTTTTGCTTTTCCACAAAATATATCAGGTAAAGTTTTGATTAGTAATTCTGCCCCTATTGTACTTAATTTATCATGAAGTGTTCCTGCATTATCGGTTTTATCGATCTTACATTCTTTAATGGAGATTATATCTCCTGTATCCATGCCTTCATCCATGTACATTATAGTTATCCCTGTTTTATCTTCACCATTCATGATTGCCCTATGAATAGGAGCGCCACCCCTGTATTTAGGAAGAATTGAAGCATGAACGTTTATTGATCCATATTTTGGAATGTCAAGCAATTCTTTCGGAAGTATTTGCCCGTATGCACAGGTAACAATTAAATCTGGATTAAGCTCTTTAATAATATCAAAATCTTTTCGTATCTTCGTTGGCTGAAAAATTTTAATGTTATTTTTTAGAGCAATTTCTTTTATGCTAGAATATTTTATTTCATGTTTGCGCCCAACTTCTTTATCTGGTTGCGTAACAACTAGTGAAACGTTAGTATGAGAAATAAGTGCTTCTAAAACTTTAACAGAAAAATCTGGCGTACCCATAAATATTACATTTTTATCTTTCATTATTACACCTCAATTTATTATATCATATCTTCAAAGGATTATTATCGATTTCAATTATAATTTTATTATTTTCCTTATACATTAAAAGAATATCTTTTAAACATTGAAATAATTTTTTATCAGCCTTATATTTTATTACCAATTGAAATCGATAATTATTATTAAACTTAAATAAATTAGCAGCGCTAGGCCCTAAAACAATTGTGCTTTCATTCATATTTTTTTTAATATAAGAACATATTTTCTCGGCTTCTAAATGGGCCAATTCATAGTCACGAGAAATAATTTTAATGCCAGTTATAAACGAAAATGGCGGATAAAATAATCTTTTTCTAATATTCATTTCATAATGATAAAATCCTAAATAATCATGATTTTTTACACATTTTAATACTGTGTTATCGGGATTATAGGTTTGAATAATTACATTGCCTATTGTATCACCTCGCCCAGCTCTGCCGGATACTTGATCTAGAAGAGCAAATGTTCTCTCACTACTTCTAAAATCAGGTATATTCAAAGTAGCATCAGCATTTAGCACTCCTACCACAGTAACTAATGGGAAATCCAAACCTTTGCTAATCATTTGCGTTCCTATCAAGATATCATAATTATGATTTTTAAAATCATTTAATATTTTTTCATGACTACCCTTTTTTCTAGTAGTATCAACATCCATTCTACAAATTCTTGCGTTTTTAAATGTTCGTTTTGCTTCTTCTTCAAGTTTTTCAGTTCCGATTCCTAAAAATGATAATGACTTTTCATGACAACTAGGACACAATTCGCTTTTAAAAACTGTATAACCACAATAATGGCATCTTAAATTATTAGTAGATTTGTGATAAGTTAGAGTAATATCACAATTTTTACATTTATACGTATATCCACAATTACTGCAAGATACAAATGGTGCAAACCCTCTTCGATTTAGCAATAGTATTGTTTGTTTATTTTCGCTTATCGCTTTATTAATTAATGTCTTTAATTCAGCACTAAAAAGACTATTGCCATTTTTTATTTCGTTTGCCATATCCACCAATGACACTCGAGGCAAAATTGCCAAGCCAACTCTATTTTTCATAACATGTAAAGTATAAATATTTCTCTCGGCACGTGCCATACTTTCAAATGAAGGCGTTGCAGAGCCTAAAATTAAAGGAATATTATGATATTTAGCTCTAAACTTTGCAACATCTATGGCATTATACCTTGGGGAAGACTCTTGCTTAAAGTTATCACTGTGTTCTTCATCTATAATGATAATTCCTAAATTTTTTAATGGAGCAAAAACAGCACTTCTTGTACCAACTACAATTTTGGCTTCTCCTCTATATATTTTTAAATATTCATCATTTTTTTCGCCATCAGATAAACCGCTATGATAAATTGCTACAATCGATCCAAAACGCTCATAAAACCTGTTTATCATTTGCTGCGTTAAAGTAATTTCAGGAACACATACTAATGCACTTTTATTTTTGGACAAAACATCTTCAATTAATCTAAAATAAACTTCAGTTTTGCCAGAAGCGGTAACGCCATAAATTAAATGCGTTTTATATTCCGTTAAATCTTTTATTATATCATTTAATACTTTTTTTTGATCACTTGTTAATGATAATTCGTCTCTATCTATTTTTTTTATGCCATTAAGACGATAAACCTGCCTTTTTTTAATTGTGATAGCTTTCTTTTTCACCAAATTATCTACAATTGATTTAGAAAATTCATTAATATTTTTTTCCTTTTCTTTAACTAAAATATCTATAATTTCTTTTTGCTTCTTTGTATAAGATATATTAGAAAAGTTTTCATTTAAAAAGGCAATATTTTCATATTTATTAAGTTCATGAGCCTTTGATGCAATTTTAAGACTTGAGGGAAGCATTGACTTATAAGCTTTAATTAAAGGACAAAATGTTTCTTTTTTAATGTATTCACCTAATTTCAAAAGTTCATCACTAAAGTAAATTTCTTTGTTAATGATTTCCTCTATGTTTTTTAAAGAGACATTTTCTTCATCTAGAGATGAACAAATTTCTATTACTAATCCTTTTACTTTATTTTTACCAAATGGTACCTTAACACTCATCCCTGGTTTTAAATCCTTTTTAAGCACTGAGGGAATAACGTATGTAAAGGTTCTATCTAAAGATTTTATTTCGTGTTCAATTAAAACTTTTGCATACATCTTTTGCCTCCTATATTTGTTAATTATACTATAAATAAATATTTACAACCACTAATAATATTACTATTTTGACTTAAATTTTCCTTTAATTATTACGGCTTTAAAGTTAAAGATAAATTACTTTCTAACTCTTTAGGACGATTTTTATATAATTTTTTATTTATTTTAGTTTCTTCTAGCAATCTTCGAAGAAATTTAGTCTTATTTTGACACTTTTCAACAGCTTTAACAAATTGATCACCTTTTTCAAAGTTTCCCTGTCTGTAAAACTCTCTAGCATACATTAATCGGGCAACTTCGATTTGTTCTTCTTCGAGATTTAAGTTTTTTAAAGACGAGTAAACATCCAGGCCGGATTTTAAAACAGCTTCAGTTACTTCATTAATATTAAAATAACCCTCACTTGCTATACCATTTGTAGTGTTTTTTGGAAAATCAATATTATCTTTATCAATTTTTTCATCATCTTTTAAATTCTTTAATTTTTGAACCAATAAAGTATAGTCAAACTTCCCATCTTTTCTTTTTCTGCTTAAATCCGTTGCAACAGTTAAATAAGTTATTGCCTTTTCTATTAATCCTTTTTTCATGTATGCCAAACCAAGTTCAGCGTAAACATATGAATTTGAATCTCTATATTTTAATATTTCTAAAAAATTTTTAATACAAGTATCATAGTCACCATTTTTGTAAGCCAAAGTGCCCTTTTTTATCATTTCATTTACATCTATTAAATCAATAGGGCTTTCTCGATATCTTAATACAACTTGCTTTCTTTTATTCTTTCCTATACTAAAAGAAGCTAAATCGTTGTAGGTCTCGACAATCTCATGAATTTTCTTTCTATCGTCTCTACCCATTGGTTTTAATATAATAATTCCGTGTTCCTTTACCAAGTAATCATGCATCTTTTTTATTAAATCGCTTTCAGAGTCTTTTTCGTTCCCATCATTAGTTTTATCTAATTCTTCTTTAACTTCTAAAGAATATCCATTCATTGCATAAGCAAAATAAGTCATTTCAGCACTATTTAAAGCTTTTCTTAACTCATCTATTTTAAAAGATACATTTTTAAGAGCACAATACATAGAAAGTATATCCAAATACATTGAAGCTATCTCAATCTCATAATTAGCTAATGCTACATAAAATGATTTTATATATGACGAAATGTCAAGAGAAAAGCCATTGTTATTTAGATTTATAAGAGCTACGATTGGTCTAATAAACGATAAATCTTTTTCAAGTACACTAATCTTTATTAAATCAACAATCAAAAACTCATATTCTGTTTTTTGGATTTTTGAAAGATAATTTTTTAACGCTTTAAAAGCCATATTTATATCATTCGTTAATAAATAATTTACGACTTGGGCATATATAATGTCATTTTCCACTAACATGTTTGAATGGCCAAATTCACAGCACTTTTTAAAGCAGTTATTAGCTTCTTCTAATAATTTCTTGCCGTAAGAAAGTAAGTTATCTTTTAATAAACCGTAGCAATTATCTTCCCCTTTTATTAATATTCCTTCCGTAACTAAGTCAAGTATTTCCTCATCAGTAAAGCCACAACTTTCTAACCAATCAGTTGTTAATTTTTCTCCCCTTATTATCCCAGCATACGCTTTATTTAACTTTTCGTCTCTATTCATTTCAATCTCTCCTTTTTAAAAAATTGATTTCTAATAGAAAAGCTGGTAAAACATCTTAAATCTAAAGAAATATACGTAAATATATTTAAGTAACTATTATAATACTATTATTTTACTAATAAATCAATTATAAAAGCAAAAAGCATCATAACGATGCTTTTTTAAATATTACTTATTTTTTTTAGTTTCTTCAAACATAGTAGCGAATGATGCTATTCCACTTAATTCAGCAGGTAATATTATTTTAGTAGCTTGTCCATTGGCAACTTTTGCTAATGCTTCGTAACTTTTCAAAGTTAATACAGATTTATCCGCTTTAGCTTCATTTAAAAGTTTTATACCTTCTGCCTCAGCTTTTTTAAGTTGTAAAACAGCTGCAGCTTCACCTTCTGCTACTTTTATTTGACTTTCTTTTTGAGCTTCTGCTCTTAATATGGCACTTTCTTTTTCACCTTCAGCAATCAAAATGCTAGATTTTTTTTCACCTTCAGCTTGAAGAATTTTTTCTCTTCTTTCTCTTTCGGCACGCATTTGCTTTTCCATTGCTTCTTGGATATCTCTTGGCGGTAAAATATTTTTTACTTCTACTCTATTTACCTTTATTCCCCATGGATCAGTAGCCTCATCCAATATTGCACGCATTTTTGTATTAATAATATCACGACTAGTTAAAGTCTCATCAAGTTCCAACTCACCAATAATATTTCTCAAAGTAGTTGCTGTTAAATTTTCAATAGCGTTTAGAGGATACTCAACTCCATATGTATAAAGCTTAGCATCAGTTATTTGAAAATATACTACTGTATCAATTTGCATGGTAACATTATCCTCAGTAATAACTGGTTGTGGATCAAAATCTTTTACAATTTCTTTTAACGATACTTTATTAGAGATACGATCTATAAAAGGTATTTTAAAGTGTAATCCATTTCCCCAAGTTTCATAATAAGATCCTAATCTTTCAATAACATAAGCTTTCGCTTGTGGAACAATAATTATATTAGGAATAATAATTATTGCGATTAAAATTAAAATAGCAATTAATAATGTCATAAACAATCCTTCTTTCTATTCAGTAATCTTTTCGACTACTAATTTTACTCCATCTATTTTATCTACTCTTACTTCTTCATTAACTTTTATTGCTTTTTTAGAAATAGCACTCCATTTTTTACCATCTACTTTTACTTCACCAACAGTATTTTTCTTAATTTCCATTGTACAAACGCCATGCATACCAACAACCCTATCAAGGTTTGTTTTTACATCATTTTTGTCGAATATTCCTTTTAAAAATTTTCGGGTAGTAACTAAAAGAATTATTCCTAAAATACCAAAAACCATAAATTGAATCTTAAAGTCGGCCACAAAACACGATACTACTAGAGCCACTATGGCACTAGCAATAAACCAAATTGAAACTAAACTTACTGTTATAACTTCAATAAAAGTTAAAAAGAAAATAATAAGTAGCCAAAAAATCCAATACTCCATAAAACCATCTCCTAAATAATTATATCATAGTATTATTAAGTTTACTAGATTCTAAAAATTTTAATTCATAACTCGTTTAAACATTTTTTCAAGTTCATAAACTGTAAATTTAATTATAGTCGGCCTACCATGAGGACAATTGTAAGGGTTATCACACAAAACAAGTTCATTCAATAATTCTGTTATGGCCTCATTGCTTATATGCATATTTGCTTTAATACTCATTTTACAAGCAAGAGTTTTAGCTAAATGATCATTAAATTTAATACGATCAAAATTAGTTCCAGTTTCAATTATTATATCCATGATTTTTCTTATACTTTCTTCTTCATAGTCTTTATTTAACCAAGAAGGATGAGCCTTTATAAGAAATGTATTATACCCAAATTCCACAATATCAAATCCAAGAGATTTTATAAATGAAAAATGTTCCTTTATTTTTAAAGCTTCACTAGATGAATATTCAAGTTTAATCGGAAAAAGCATCGCCGTTTGATATACATTTTCTTCCTTTAAGAATTTTAAATAACGTTCATAATTAACTCTTTCTTGAGCAGCATGTTGATCTATCAAATAAAGGCCATCTTCATTTTCAGCAATTATATAAGTACCATGTGCAACTCCGATTGGATATAAAACTAATTTTTTCATACTTTCATTAACAATTAGTTCTTTCGTATCATTTGTAACACTAGTATCCTGATAAGAAAAATCAAGTGATGTTTGATAATTTTGGTTTTCTTCTTTTAACTCTATATTTTCAATATCGATATCATCATATCCTCTAACTTCCATAGGACTAACATCAGGAATTAAAAGAGTGCTATAAAGAGCTTTTTTAATATTATTAAGAATTAAATCGGTAAGCTCGGACATTTTACTCATTTTTACATCTTGCTTTGTGGGATGAATATTTACATCAACAAGAGTTGGATCAGTATATATATTAATGACCGCAACCGGAAATTTAGTATCGGGTTTATATGTATAATATGCATCATTAATAGCTTTATTAATTTCACTATTTCTTACCACTCTTCCATTTACGAATGTAATCATATGGTTACGATTTGACTTCAAAACTTCTGGTTTACCAACATAGCCAAATATATCAAAGTCATCATTGCTATCCTTAATAAAAAGCATATTTTTAGAAATATTTAAGCCATATAGTTCATGAATAGTTTTAAGTAAATCTCCACTACCAGATGTTTTTAAAATTTCTGTGTCGTTATTTATTAGAGTAAATGCTATTTTTACATTACTTAAGGCAAGTCTTTCGATTAGCATGACACAATTATTTAATTCTGTATTTTCGCTTTTTAAGTATTTTAATCTTGCCGGAGTATTATAAAAAAGATTGGTAACTGTAATACTTGTGCCTACTCTAGCATCACTTTTTAAGACCTCTTTTATTTCTCCGCCTTTAATATGAACAAGAGTTCCTATGTCGTTTTTACATGTTTTAAGAACAACTTCCGAAACACTTGCAATAGATGGAAGTGCTTCACCTCTAAAGCCTAATGTATTAATAAAAAACAAGTCATCATCCTTATATATTTTACTTGTAGCATGACGTAAAAAAGCCAATTTAGCATCTTCTTCATCCATACCTATTCCGTCATCAATAACTTGAACTTTATTAATTCCACCATTCAAAAGAACAATTTTTATATTATTAGCCTTGGCATCAATACTATTTTCAACTAATTCTTTAACAATCGAAGAACACTTTTCAATAACTTCACCTGCCGCAATTTTATTGGCAAGATTTTCATTCATAACCCTAATTGTACTCATTATTTACCCCATCCAAACATCGAATCACGCACTAAAATATCATCATTACTTATATTCAATTTAACTTTTGTTTTACTTTTAATATTTATAAAGCCGACTCCTTTTAAAATTAAATCACATTCATCAGTAATATTTACTTCCGTTATAAAATGAATATTTTTATTGTAAATTTTTTTTATAACAAGACTATTTGACATATAAAAAACAAGATTGCATTTTTTTAAAACATTAATAAATATTTCATCACCTATTGAAATAATATCGTTATCTTTGGCTTGAATTATAATTGGTTTTATCACTTTTTTAGGGTTAGCTTTTTTTAATAATTTATTTGTTAAAGACTTATTATTAAAATTAAAACCAGGAGTATCCATACAAAGTGTCTTTCCAATTTCAAATTCTATAAAGTCAGTCGTAGTATTAATTGTATTGCTGGTTGTTAATAGAAGGCCTTTAGAAAAAAGTTTAGCTAACTTTTTTAAAAAGGTACTTTTACCAACGTTACTATACCCTGCGAAACATACTTTTTTATTTTCTAAAACTATATTTTTAATATGCTCAATATTTTTATTATTTAGAGAACTTACAAAAATTATATCTTCTAAAACATTATATTTTTCTTTAATAAATTTTCTTATTGATTCTTTTTTTATATATCTAAATATTATATCACTTTTATTTACTATTAAAATTTTTGGGTCATTAATTTTATGATAGGTTGAAAACACTTCATCAGTTAAAGTAATAAAATCAACAAGAAAAAAAACTAATCCCTTAAAGTTATTAATTTTATTTAAAATATCATCATTACTGTACTTTAAAGTTACTTCCACCGTCTCATTATAGTTATCTTGGCGAAAACACCTTTCGCATCTATCAAATGAAAGATTTTTAACATATCCAATTGCATTTATATCAGTATTTTGTAGTTCTGAACCACATCCTAAACACTTTTTACTCATAATATTTTCCTTTTTCCAAAATACCCTTTTTTAATAGCTTTTTATAAATAATCCTTTCGAAAAAGCGATTAAATCTTGTTGTTATTGGTTCAATATCATTAATAGGATTAATTAATATCGAAGTGATATTATTTCGATTTGCTCCAAATATATCCGTTAACAATTGATCACCAATAGCAGCAATCTCCGTGTCCTTAAATTCATAAAGTGTCATTATTTTTTTATATTTTTTCTTTAATGGCTTCATTGAACTGTATGCGGTATCAACATTAAGCCCTTCTTTAAAAGGAGTCAATCTTTTTTTATTACTATTAGACATAATTATTACTTTAAAATCTTCTTCTAACCTTAAAAATAAATCTTTTACTTCTTTAGATGGTAAACTCTTATTATATGGAACAAGGGTGTTATCTAAATCAAATAGTAAACATTTTATACCCCTTTGTTTTAGCTTTTTATAATCAATTGCATATATGCTTTTCGCATAAATATCCGGAATAAACAAGTCCATCTAATCACCTTCAATTAATTATATCATATTAATTTTTATTTATTAATAATTTTATTTAATAATTGCATCTAACGCTATTTTTATCATATCATCTAGAGATGTTTCTCTATCCTCATTAGAAACAACCTCGGATATATACTCACTATCAGAAATAGTAGCAATACAACAAGCTTCTTTATTATAAAGCTTTGCCACTGCCATTAATCCAAAGCCTTCCATTTCTTCTCCCACTACGTTTAGTCCATCAGGTATTAATATTTTCTTGGCTTTTTCTGTAGCATATGGTCCAAATACATCCATCGTAACTATTGTTCCTAAAACTACTTTTTTATTGTTCTCTGAAGCAGAAGATAATATATTATTTAATAAGTTTTCACTTGGAGCAAGCGTAGATATAAGTTCTCCCGTTAAAGATAGAGAGAAGTTAGAACTAGTATAAAACTTATTACCAACTACAACATCTAACAGATGCTCATCTTTATTACCAGCTCCACAAGTACCAATTCTTATTATTTTTTTTACATCATAAAATTTAAATAACTCACTTGCATATATCATCATTGATGGCATTCCCATGCCTGAGGACATGACCGTAATTAGCTTATCTTTATAATATCCTGTATAACCATACATATTTCTAACCTTATTTATTAATTTTGGATTCACAAGAAATTTTTGAGCTATATATTTTGCTCGTAAAGGATCTCCCGGCATTAAAACTAATGGCGAAATTTCTTCTTTTTCACAACTTATATGAATTGCTTTCATAAAACACCTCTATCTTATAAACATTATATCTAAAAAAGCATAATTAAGCAAAAAAAATTAATGTCTAAATTGACATTAATTCATCTTCTTTTTCTTTAAGCTTCTCATCTACTATTTTATTATATTTATTAATAAGATCTTGAACATCCAAAAGATATAATTTTTCTTCATCCTCTGGATATTCTTCCTTCTTTATAGCATTATTAGCATCTTGTCTAATATTCCTTAAAGCCACTTTAGTTTCTTCGGCTAAAGCCTTGGCTTGTTTTACATAATCTCTACGTCTATCCTCAGTAAGTTCAGGAATATTTAAAATAATCATTTCACCGTTATTAATTGGAGTAAGCCCAATATTAGCCTCACTTATGGCTTTTTCAATATCCTTTAAGGCTCCACGATCAAAAGGCTTAACCATTAGTTGGCGAGCTTCTGGAACCGTAATATTTGCTAAACTTTGAATAGGTGTTGATGCTCCATAGTAATTAGCGTTAATACCATTTAACATTGCTGGATTGGCTCTACCTGCCCTTATGTTAAGCAATCTAGCATCCATATTTTCAATAGTTTTCTTCATTTTACTTTCTGTATCGTTCATATAATCTCCTTAATTAACTTTTACATTTTCATTATAATCTACTAAATTTGTTTTGACAATAAAAGAAATATACAAATCCCCACTTTTTATATAAAATGCATAATTATTATATAGCTCATTCAAAGTATCTTCCTTTTTTATAATATTTTCACCCTTAACTAAAATTTCTTCGTCTAAAAATGCTGAAATTCTTGTTTTTATATCATCTTTGGTAATATCATACTTTTTTAGTATCTCATCATCAGTCAAGATTTTGCCTTCACTTTTTAAAATCACATAGCCTTTTAAACTTTTAGGTGAAAAGTCGTCATAACAATTAAAATTAACATCACTAATTACTAAGCTTAGATAATCTAAATATTCATATGTTTGATAATCTCTTTCAATAGCTTCGAAAATATTAGTCTTTGAATACTTCAACTCTTTATTAGCATCTTTATTATTATCATTTAGCAATACTACACTATTTCTTATACTATCCATTTCACTTTTTAAAGAAGCATTAATGACATCTGCACCCTTCAAATTTATAATTACATCTGTAAAAACTATTTCTGGTTCATCGCTTATTACTTTTTCATTTTCATAATAAATGTAATCTTTTTTCTTATCTAAGCGAAAATCATTATTAGACACATGTTTTTCACTTTTTGCTTTGTCGCTCTTTTGAAGTTTATTAACATATATCTGGCCACCAACAATTAGTGAGATTAAAACCACCAAAAACAGAATTGACATAAATATACTCTTTTTACTACTATCCATTTTTATTCTCCTTATACTTAGTAAAGACACTTTTAAAAGTTGTTTTCTTTAAATCTTTATTATACATAGTCCAGTAATCATCAGAGGTAATATCACGGTATGTATAAGACGTTTCATTATCATAATACATTATTGATCCATCCTTAACCACAACCATGGATGGTGCAGTTAAATCAACTTTATTATTATCCGTTTTATACAAGTAATTTCCAAGATAATTTACAATACTTTCATATGTTCCATTATTATTTTTTCTGTCTTGATAAAAATCATAGTAAAGTATTTCATCTATTTTACATTCTAGAGCAACTTCATTAACAAGATTTGCATATGCCGCAGTAAAGGCATTTTTAGGAAACCCAAAAAGAACAATAACATTACCATTTTTTAAAGCCGCATAGGTTTCCGAATTATTTGCATATTTAAAAACGTTTTTTTCAGGTACCAAATTATATTCCTCAGCAAATTTTTTATGATCATTCATTTCAGGATCACTAAAGTCATGTTTACCAATAACAATAAATAACACAATCATTATAACAAATAAGATAAAATAAATTATTTTCTCGCTCTTTTTTAAATTCTTCATAATACACATCCTAAGTATATCAATTATATCACGAATCCAAATTCATGTAAATTAATGATTAAAAAAAGCGTCAAATTGAATAACGCTTCTTTGGCTCTTTTTTTAAATACATACAAACATTTTTGCTAACTCTTCTATCTATTTGGCTAACTCTTTCGCTAGTTATACCATATTTTTCTGATAAATCTTTTCTTTTCGCATCATACAAGCAAGAAAAATAAATATCAATATCTCTCTCACTAAAATTGCTCATTATTAAATAATTTTTTATTTCCTCCAATAATATTTTGAGTTCGACCTTATCTTCTAAGAGACTACCTTGATCAGCAATATTTAATAAAGGATCACTATCAATTAAATCGCCATCGCTTTTTTTAGCCGTAATATGAACTCTTCTATTATCTAAATATGCATATTGTAATGTACTTTCTCTAACATTAAGTATTTTAGCAACTTCTTCTAAACTTAAGTTTTTTTGATGCTCACCATAATAGTCACGTTTAACATCCTCGGCTTTCTTCCACAAATCTGATGCCCAAATTGGTTTTCTTATGGCATTTTTATTATTATCTATTTCTCTTCTTATTTTTGCAAAAATTTGCCTATAAGCATAGGTTGAAAAACGACATCCGGAAGTATAATCATATAATTTTGCAGCTTTTATAAGTCCTAGATTACCATCTTGGATTAAATCACTAATATCTCTTCCGTGATTTCTAAAACGAAAAGCAATTTTTACAACAAGTCGCAAATTATGATTTATTAACTTTTCTCTGGCTTCTTTATCACCCATGGCTATTTTTTTTGATAATTCATACTCTTCTTCAGCAGTAAGAAGTCTATATTTTCTAATTAATTTTAAGTACTGTTCAGTGGCATCCACACTATATACATCATAAGCATCCTGATTATCATTAGAAAACATAAAAAGATAAGTATCGTATAATTCATTTAGTACAGGGAATTTTAACATGGTTAATTTACAATTTTCAAAATGAGCTAAATACTCTTCGAGTTCTTTTAATTTATCTCTTAAAATTGTTGATTCGTTAATTACAGCAAAATAATCACACTCATTAACAAAAGTATTATTGCTTAAAACTTCCTCAAGCAAAGAAAGATAACTAACTATATCATTATTAAATACTATTTCACTTAGTTCTTCATTTAGTTTACTAAAAAATTCCATTATTTATCCCTCTTTAATACAATACCTTGATGCAAATTATCACCAATTTTCACAAGAATATTGAAATAATAATTTTTCATAAAATCTGGACTAATATTATTCTTATTAATAGTATTTCTATTGTAATCGTAAACACTCATTAAGATTTCTCTATCTTCGTCGGAGAGCATATTAATAGCCTCTATAACATCTTTTTTATCATACATTTTAAACATTCTAAAAGGATTTATAAAATCACTTTCCTCTTCCCTTATAGATTTGGTTCTTTTAACAATTTCAGGGCTTGTATATCCATAATAGCTTTTTAAATAATTACCAAGTTTTTTTAATGTTTTTTTCTCAATTTGCCTAATTCTTTCTCTAGTTACATCATATATTCTTCCTGTATCTTCCAAAGTATGAGGCTTTCCATCAACAAAACCATATCTGTATCTAATAATATCTTTACTTTTTTTAGGAACATCAATTTTTAAAATAGCTTCTCTTACAATGCTATTATTTAAATTATCTTCAACTGTATCTTCAACAGATTTGGTTTCATTATCCATTACAAAATCCAATAACTCCGTGGTATTATCATCACTAGATATTGGGTCATTTAGACTCCTAACTCCATTTTTTTGATTGTAAAGACTTCTTACAAAATCTTTTGATAAATCTAAAAGAACTGAATACTCATCTATTCTAGGATTTCTACCAAACTTTTCTTGAAAAAATTCATCTAATTTTTCCATGCTCCTAATTTGACTATCATTTCTTACGCTTAAATGAATTCCTCTATTTTTTCCAGTCTTGCACTCTTGAATTTCTCTGGATATCCATGCTGTTGCATAAGTAGTTAATCTAAAACCTTTTCGATAATCATAATTATCAACGGCTTTCATAAGGCCAATGTTCCCAGCTTGAATGTAATCAAGTATATCGTTTTCTTTAAAATTATATTTTGAAACTCTAAATGCTACATATCTCAAATTGGAAGTAATTAGAGTCTCTCTAGCTTTTTTATCACCTTTGCTCTTAAGTTTGGCATAATAGATTTCTTGCTCTAAAGTAAGTAAAGGATACTTAGAAATATCAAGAAAATATTGTTGAATTGAAGAACTCGTATAATAATTTTTTTCAATCGCACTATCATCTGTGACATCCAAAGCTACATTAGTAAATGATAAACCACGAAAGTTATTAATGTCTTTGTTCTTTCTTACTTCTTCTAATGCCTCTTTTATAATTGGATATTTATTTAGTATATCTAAAATATATCTTGCCAAATCATCATAACTATAATTTTTTAATACATCATCTAAGCCATGTAAAAATTTAATTACCTCACTATATTTAGATGGTAAAGCATTAAACTTTTTAATATATTCATCTACTGTTTTTAATATACTACTCATATTTACCTCCATTAAAAAAGCCTATTTAAACAATAGGCTTTAACAAATTCATGCTGCAACCCCCATTGCTTTATGGGAATTATCTTAGCACATTATACAAAATATGTCAACTGCTTGTAAATTAATTACCTTTAACTTGATTCATTACTTCTTCAGCAAAGTTGTCATTTCTTTTTTCCATTCCTTCGCCAACTTCATAGCGAACCATTTTTAAAAGTTCAGCATTATTATCAGTAACATATTTATTTACTGTCATTTTATTTTCTTTAATAAATGCTTGATCAGCAAGGCAAACTTCTTCGAAGAATTTTTTGATTTTTCCTTCAACAATAAAATCTGCTTTACTTGCCTTATCAGGATCTTTATTAAGAAGTTGTTCTTTTAATACTTTTCTTTCATTCTCAACTACTTCAGCTGGAACATCCTTACTTGTTAAATATTCAGGTTTCATAGCTGCAACTTGCATTGCAATATCTTTTGCAACGCCTTCATTTCCACCCTTTAATAAAACTAAAGCAGCGATTTTTCCACCCATGTGTAAATAAGTTCCAAAGAATTCATCAGCACTCTTTTCAACTACACATATTCTTCTTAAAGATAACTTCTCACCAATCTTAGCAGTTTTAGCAACTATTAAATCTTTAATAGTTCCTTCGTCACAAGACAAAAGAAGAGCTTCATCTAATGTTTTAGCATTACTATTTAAAATAGTGTTTCCGATAGTATCAATCATGTTTTTGAATTCATCATTTTTACTTACAAAGTCAGTTTCAGAATTTACTTCAATCATTACAGCTTTGCTATCACTCGTAAAAATGTTAGCTAATCCTTCTGCAGCAATACGTGATTCTTTTTTTGCTGACTTAGCAATACCTTTTTCTCTTAGCCATTCTATAGATGCATTCATATCTCCATTACATTCAGCAAGGGCTTTTTTGCAATCCATCATTCCAGCGCCACTAGCTTCACGTAAATCTTTAACCATACTTGCAGTTATTTCCATAATTCTCTCCTTAACTTAATGCCTTAATTAAGTCGTCTTTTTTCATTGAAGAATAACCTTTAATACCAGCTTCTTTTGCTAATGCTTTTAAATCAGCTAAAGTTTTATTAGTTAAATCTTCTTTTTCTTCTTGCATAATAACTTCTTTAGGAATTTCGATTTCTTCTTCCTTTTTCAAAGTTTCCTTAACTTTTTCTTCTTTATTTTCATCTTTTGCTGAGTCTTTTTTGTCTTCCTCAGTAACATAATCTACCATTTCAAGTCCATTTGCTTCACAAATAGCATTATTAAGTACTCCTAAAACAACCTTAACAGCTCTTACTGCATCGTCATTTCCTGGAATAACAAAATCAACATCATCTGGATCACAGTTTGTATCTACAATTCCAAATACTGGAATATTTAATTTTCTTGCTTCTCTAATAGCGTTAATCTCTTTTTTAGGATCAACTATAATTAAAGCGTTTGGAAGTTTAGTCATGTTTCTTATACCGCATAAAACACGATTCAATTTTTCATATTCTTTCTTTAATCCAATAACTTCTTTTTTAGGAAGTGCCTCAAACGTTCCATCGTTTTCCATTGTTTCGATTTCTTCTAAACGTTTAACTCTTTTTCTGATAGTTCTGAAGTTTGTTAAAGTACCTCCTAACCATCTTTCAGTTACATAATAAGAATTACTTCTTTCAGCTTCCTCTTTTGAAGCTTCACTAGCTTGCTTTTTAGTTCCAACAAATAAGAATGTTCCACCATTTAAAGCAATCTTTTTAATTTCCTCATAAGCTTCCTCAATTAAAGCTTGTGTTTTTGCTAGATCGATAATATAAATATCATCTCTAGATGTAAAAATGTATTCTTTCATTTTAGGATTCCATCTTTTAGTTTGATGTCCAAAATGAACTCCAGCTTCTAATAAATAACTCATAGAAACTACGGCCATAAAAAATCCCTCCTTCGTTAATCATCTTAATACTTCAACTTAAAAAGACACCTCTTCGGCACTCGCCTTTCTAATCCGTATTAATGTATATTTGCTTTTTAAAGCCATGACTATTTTATCAAAAAAAAATACTTTGTACAAGTATTTTTATAAGTATATGATGGATATCTACCTTTTATTACATTAGTTTTTTATTCTTTTTTTTGATTTGCTAGTCGTTTCACTGTTATTTAATTTTTCGAGTGTTACATTATCTATATAAAATACGTTTCCTCCTAATGGATTAATTCTATTACTACCAAAAACTATCCAGGTTGCATCAAGTGACATAACTGGCATTGGAGCTTCACCATCAGTAAAAATTATTTTATTTAGAACTCGTCTTGAAAAAGCACCTACAGCAACATCAAAATCAGTTCCTCCACCACCTTCAAATCTCATATTTTCTATATCTTCTTCTGTTCTAATTTCATGAAATCCATAAAATTCTGTGTCAAAACATCCTACTTTTAATTTAGTATGTTGTAATATATTCTTACATTCCCTTAAAAAGTTATTTAATAATACTTCATTTACTGAGCCACTTGTATCAAGAACAATTTCAGTTTCCGGCATTGGTTGTTCTTCTAAATTAGCAGTAACAACTCCATCTTCTAATGTAGCATTTTTATATGACCAATCAACATCATACATAATAGATTCTTTTAAAATATATCTCCAATCAATTAGTGGTTTAGCAGTACCTATATCATTAACTGTTCTAATATCTCTATTCGTTGATATGCCTGCCTGCGAAGCTTCTTTAGATATTTCTTCTTTTAAGTCTTCCAGTTGTTTCTTTTTTATTTCAAGATTCTTTTTAAAAGCATCTTTTTCTCCCATACTTTCAAGTTCTTCCTGTTTCTTTTCAAGTTCAGTTGTTTCTTTTTCTTTTGTATCTTTTCCTAAAAGTTTATCTAATAAGCTCTCTTTTTTATCAGATTTTTCTTGCTGCTCCTTGTGCTTTTTAACTGCTTTCTCCCACATACTGTGAGTATCATGGCCAACATCTTGCTTTGATTTATCTTCTTCTTGTGAATTTCCACTATTAGAACTATTTTGTTGTTGAGATTGTTGCTGTTCATCTCCACTTTGTCCTGCTTTACTATCTTGTTTCTGGTCTTCTTGATTTTGTGAATCGCCAGTTTGCTGTTGTGATTGAGATTGTTGTTGACCATTTTCGCCTTGACTACTACCACTGCTTTGTTGTTGATTTTGTTGATGATTACCTTGTTCGCTTTGACTATTACCTTGTCCATTTTGTTGTTGTCTTTGTTGTTTTTCTTGTAATAGTTTGTCATATAACTGTTCAGCATCGTAATTAATAGCTTCTGCCATATCAACACCACCCAGAGTCATTTTTAATCCGTCTCGTTTTAAAAACTGATTAATAACACCATCTGTAGCAATATTCCATAACTCTGGATCTTTGCCTTCACTTCTTAAGATATGATTAAATGCAATATGACATACTTCATGAGCAAATATAAAAGTTTGTTCTTCAACACTTAAACTTTCTAAATATTTAGGATTATAGTAAATTGTTTCTCCATCTGTGCCTGCGGTTGGAATATCCTCGTTTTCTTTATAATCTACACTTGCTACTACACTCCCAAAAAAAGGATATTTAACAAGCATTTTTCTTTTTAATACTGTTATATCATATTTCATAAAATACACCTCAAATTCGCACAACTAACGAAAATATTTCTTCACTTATTTTATCTTTATTTATTTCATTTGCAGTAACAATAATTATACAATTTTCAGGTAATTCAAATGTAGATATTTTTCGATGCTCTAACAATTCACAAAACTTTAATTGCTCTTTTTTAGAAATCGAATCAATTTTATCAATCACTAATATTTTACTAGCATTTGTACTTAATATTTCATTAAGCCATTTAGGAGGCATAAAGTCCGCTCCATCATAATGACCATTTAATTCTTTAACATCAACACTAGCTGGTACTACAACTGCACCATTCAAATCTCCACCAGATATAAAATCTACTAATATTGGTGCAACATTAGCTTTAATATATGATAAAAGCAGTTCTCTTTTATCTTTCATAGCTTTCTTGAAACTCCTTTTTGCATTTCAGCAAGTTTTGCTTCGGCAAGTCTTTCTAACCTTTTTTCATCACCATGTGTCCATAAAGAATCAAAAATTGTTTTAAATTCTTTGCCTAGTATATTTGCAAAATCCCTTACTACTTCTAAATTTTCTTCGCTAACACAAGATAATCCCATGATTGTGGCATATCTTTCAGCGGTATTTAATTCCTGTATATCCTTATCATTATAATTTCCATTTATTACATCATCTAATGTTATTACTTTTTGATTACAAAATTTTACAAATTCTCTTGTTATATCTTCACCTACTAATGCCCTTAACATTTCTGGACTACCGGTTTTATAAAGCATTTTAGATGCCATTTCCCATTTTCTAGGATCAGCATTTGGATATTCACCATCATATTTACTTCGTAGTGTTTTTCCATTCTTATAAGCAATGTATGAATAAATTGCTGGATGTATATTATTTTCACTGGCCCACTTTAACCAACTTTCAGTTGTTGTTTTAATATATACATGTGCAAATCTATTGAACAATGGTTCTGCCAATTGATTGGCAGCTAATGACTCTTTCATATCATTTCCTGCTGCTACAATTCTAGCGTTTTCTGGTAGTTTCCAAATACCATTTACTTCTCTATCTAAAACTATATTAAATGCTATACCTTGAATACTTGGTAATGCATTTGTTATTTCATCAAAAAATACTACATGAAATCTATCTGGTCCATTTTCACACTTTTCTTCTACTTTTTTAAGCCAACTTGGTTTAATATCTATCATCTCACCTGTTGCACTATTATACACACTCTTTCCATTTAAACTATCTGGTGTTGCATTACGAAGGTATATTATTTCACAAGTTGGATCTATTTGTTTTACTCTTGCTGATTTACCTTCACTAGATGGTCCATGCAAGAATACTGCCACACCACTTTCTATTGCTCCTCTTATAATTTCTTCTTCGCTTACTTGTTCAAATTTAAAACCATAAGGATTTCTTCTTATTTCAGCTTCTTTTTGTTTTTTTTCAAATTGAGCTTTTTCTTCTGGGGCCATATCTTGAACACTAGCATATGTTATAATTTGAGATAAATCTCGAAGCATGTAGTTATCAAGGTATTTTTTCATTTCTGTTCTATCAAAATCACCTTTATAATTAGTACCATCAAATCTTATACCAGAAAGTAAACCTTTTTTTGAAACTAAAATTCCTGTATCTTCATCTATAAGCCACTTAACTGGTGACACTTCCACCCAGACATAGTCATCAATTTCGTATTCAATACCATTGGATAGTTTATATTTTTCAGGGGTTTGAAAGTTAGCTTTTATACGAATATATTTTTTTCCTTGATATTCATATTCTTCATAAGTTACAGGTTTAAATCCTGTACTATAGTCATCATATTTCATAGAATTAAATGTGTAACTTCTTCCTGTTTTATACATTCCCCTATTATATTCTAACTCTAGTATATTTTGCATTCTTGAATCCGCAGCATTTTGAGGATACTCCCCATATTCTACTTCTTCTGTTCCATTGTATCCCCTTACTCTGTTTTGTGTAATTTGAGAAGATATTTCAGAAGATCGTAATATTGGCCTAACTGCACCACGGCGTGCAAAACTACATATGATGCTTTTATAACCATTCTCAACAACTGAATAGACATCACTATCACCAGCATCAGATTTAGTCCAAAACAAACCAGTTCTACCAGTTTCAGTATTTTCAAATAAAAAACAACCAGTTAAAATACATAGATCCGTGACTGCAGCTCTTACGCCGTATTTTTTTATTACTTCTAATTGGGGTTCACTATCATTTCCCCAAATTTGTCCTTCAGACAATAAAGTTAATCCCTGATCCCCCATTAAAACACCTCGAGCTATATTCTAGCACATATTTTCTTTTTTTCAATTATATTTAATATCTTATTTTGAGCATAATAAAAGCAAGAAATTGTATTATTTTGATTAAAATACTACTCTTTCCTGCTTATATTCTTATTTTTTTTAGAAATCAAATCAATTTTATCAATCACATTAGCTTTAATATATGATAAAAACATTTCTCTTTTATCTTTCATAGCTTTCTTGAAACGCCTTTTTGCATTTCAGCAAGTTTTGCTTCGGCAAGTCTTTCTAACCTTTTTTCATCGCCATGTGTCCATAAAGAATCAAAAACTGTCTTAAATTCTTTGCCTAGTATATTCGCAAAATCCCTTACTACTTCTAAATTTTCTTCGCTAACACAAGATAATCCCATGGTTGTAGCATATCTTTCAGCGGTATTTAATCCCTGTACATCTTTATCATTATAATTTCCATTTATTACATCATCTAATGTTATTACTCTTTGATTATAAAATTGTACAAATTCCCTTGTTATATCTTCACCTACTAATGCCCTTAACATTTCTGGCCTCCCGGTTTTATAGAGCATTTTAGAAGCCATTTCCCACTTTCTCGGATCAGCATTAGGATATTCACCATCATATTTACTTCGGAGTGTTTCTCCATTCTTATAAGCAATATATGAATAAATTGCTGGATGTATATTATTTTCACTGGCCCACTTTAACCAACTTTCAGTTGTTGTTTTAATATATACATGTGCAAATCTATTAAACAATGGTTCTGCCAATTGATTTGCAGCTAATGAATCTTTCATATCATTTCCTGCTGCTACAATTCTAGCGTTTTCTGGCAATTTCCAAATGCCATTTACTTCTCCATTCAAGACTATATTAAATGCCATTCCTTGTATACTAGGTAGAGCATTAGTTATTTCATCTAAAAATAATACATGAAGTCTTTCTGGCTCTTGTTCACATTTAGCTTCAAGTTTTTTAAGCCATGATGGTTTAACATCAATCATTTCTCCGGTACTTGCATTATACACGCTTTTCCCGTTTAAACTATCCGGTGTTGCATTTCTTAAATAAATAATTTCACAAGTTGGATCTATTTGTTTTACCCTTGCTGATTTACCTTCACTAGATGGTCCATGCAAGAATACTGCCACACCACTTTCTATTGCTCCTCTTATAATTTCTTCTTCACTTACTTTATTCATATTAAAATTATAGACGTTTTTCTCTTCCTTTAATTGCCCCTCTAAATTTTCTTCTTGAATAGGTGATATGTTTTGCGTTAAATCATGAAACATGTAGTTATCAAGATAATCTTTCATTTTGGTTTTGCTAAAGTTTCCTTTATATTGTTTCTTTTTATCAAGAAACGTCACTCCAGAAACAAGCCCTTTTTTTGAAATTAAAATTCCTGTATTATCATCTATAAGCCACTTAACTGGTGATACTTCTACCCAGACATAATCATCTTTTTTATATTTGATGCCATTAGATAAAACGCATTCAAAAACAGAAGAATAAAAATTAGCTTTTACAAGAATATATTTTTTTCCTTGAAATTCATACTCGGCATATGTATCTATATTGATCTCGGTTTTTTTACCATCAAACTTTGTTGAGTTGAATGTATAACTTCTACCGGTTTTACTCATTCCCCTATTATATTCTGCCCATAGTGCATTTTGCTTTTTGAAGTCTGGAACATTTTGAGGATATTCCCCATATTCTACTTCTTCTGTTCCATTGTATCCCCTTACTCTGTTTTGCGTAATTCGAGAAAATATTTGGGAAGATTGTAATATTGGCCTAACTGCGCAACCACTCGAATAACTATTTCTAGTGCTTTTGGTGCCATTTTTGACAACAACACAAACACAATTTTCCTTGCAAGTCTTAGTCCAAAACCAACCGCTTCTTCCTTCTAAAGTGTTATCTTCATTAACATTTAAACAGGTATCGTCATACATATGGCCTCCTGTTAAAGCACATAAATCGGTAAATGCAGCTCTTACGCCATATTTTCTAATTACTTCTAATTGGGGTTCACTATCATTTCCCCAAATTTGTCCTTCAGACAATAAAGTTAATCCCTGATCCCCCATTAAAACACCTCGAGCTATATTCTAGCACATATTTTCTTTTTTTCAATTATATTTAATATCTTATTTTGAGCATAATAAAAGCAAGAAATTGTATTATTTTGATTAAAATACTACTCTTTCCTGCTTATATTCTTATTTGCTTTTCTTACGTTTCAATATTAATATTATAGTAGATATTAATAAACAAGATGCAATTACACCTATTATAATTATATCTCTTAAATTAAAATTACTTATCTCATAATCATCATTGCTTATATTTAAAGAGACATTGTTAAAATTAAAATAAAATGAATAGGTTTCTTTTTTATTTTTATCAACCTCTCTATACTCAATACCATTTTTTTTGAAATTATAGTCTTTTAAATTTGTCGTAGTAAAATCAATAAAGTTTCTTGTTGTGCCATCTTCAAGGAAACTATAATCACGGAAACTATATACATATACAAATTTATTAATTATATTTCTTACTAATTTTTCATTTTCTTTATTTATGTCCAAATTATTTGAATAGCCGTGTATTTTATTATTATTAAAGTCAATTGTATATATATTATCTCCTAAATCGTTATAAAATTGACATTTTAATTCGTCCAAAGAGCAATAATCAGCATAACTCATAAATCTGTATAAAGAGCGATAATCAGCAACAGCATAACTCATAAATCTGTATAAAAAGCTAATTTTTTCTTGATATTCCTCACTACCAAAATTATTTGAAAAATCAACTTTATTTAAATTTATTTTAAATGACTCTTCTGAGCCTATCTCAAAACCATTTGCAGAATAAGTGTAACTGTTTTTATTTTTTAAAGAATAAACTACTGCACCCTCATTACTAGTATAGCCACTTTTCCAAGCAATAGAATTTAAAATATTTAAATAAATTTTTTCTATTACAAAAGAAGCATTCTTACTTGTTTTGACCGCACTTAAGTATTTTAGATATTCACCATCCACAACTCTAAAAGTAATACTATTACTTAGGTTATCTAGCACAAAATCAATTTTAATTGAGAAATCTTTTGGAGTATCTACATCAAACATAGTCATGGAAATCCCACTTAAAATTTGGCTATAATCACCATAAACATGGGAATCTATTTCTGGTATCATGATATTTTCAAGTATATTTTTTACATTTTCCATGGTATCTGACGCAATTTTTATATAAGTAATACTATATTTTGCTAGACTATCAATAGATAATGAGCCATCATTTAATTTATCTTCTAATGATTTAATTTTATTGTTTTTGTCACAAGAAACAAAATAGTAATAATCATCATCGACGTAAAAATTAGTTCTATAGTAATTTGTAGAAGAAAATATGGAATTAAGTTGATGAACTTTATAGCAGCCAGAATTATCTTTAATTGATGCATAAACGGGATCATTAAATACTATCATCATTAAAAATATTAGTATTATGTATTTAATATTCTTTTTCATTTTTCCTCCTTATTCTCTTTCGATTTTTTTAAAATAAAAAGTATAGACGTGAATAAAATTAATACGCAAGCACCGATTATGATAACCTCCGACATTGAATTTATATTATTATCTTCCTTTTTTATAGAAGGAATAATAACTTCATCAAGTATTTTAATTTTAAAAATTTTATTATTATCGCTGAACCCCATATGATTATCCTTAAGAGTAAACCCAGCTGAATAAGCGTTCAAATATGCCTCATAAAAGCTATCAGGCAAATTATTTACTTCTTGATAATTTTTTACAAGCATATTTATAGCAGCTTTATCAGTCAAATCAAAAATATCTAATGTGCCTTCTTCTTTTTCTAAATAAATTTCTTTAGTATCCTTATCAAAAGCCATATGAAACTCTTTGTTATCTAGAAAGAAAGAGCATTCATAATAAAGACAACTATATTTTGACTTACTATCAATACTAAGAGGAAGATTATTTATATATTTGCAATAACGATAGATATCTGTGGTGGTATTTACAGTTATTTTATTTAGATTTATTTTAAAGTAATATTGATCCGAAGAATCATCATTTGTCAAATAAAAGCCATTTTTTTCATAAGAATTATCTTCATTAGAATAATCTTGAGAGCAAACATTACTATCAATTTCAAAGTATTCATTCGTAACCCGATTTAATATATTTCTAAAAAAAGCATATTGAATTTGATAAGCATACTTATTATTACTAGTTTTATCCTTATCATATTCTAAATACTCACCATCCACAACATTAAGTTGCATTTTGCTTATACTATATTTAGGATCAGGACTAGTAAATCCCTCATCATTTGTATTTGCAAAATTAATAACAACTGAAAAATCTTTATTACTTTTTCCAGGATTAATCATAACATTTAAAACATTAATCAATTCATCATCGCCACTGTAAAGTGAAAAATAATTATCTAGGGTTTCATAAATCATATCATATAATTTTTTAGAAAACTTTGTTAAATCATTTTTGTCTAAGTTTAAATCACTAACCATAATCTCATTATTATTAAGTTTTTCTTGAAGATTGTCCTTATTACATTTAAGAAAGTAATAGTTTTCACTATCAATCAAAACTGGCTTATCCCTAAACATATCATAAGAAATAATACATCCACTATTATCCTTTTCATAGGCTTTTACATACGCAGTATTAGCCACAACCATTAATAATATAAATATTAAATATTTTATTTTTTTCATATTGCTCCTTTACAAAAAGAAAAGAAATATATCTTTCTTCTCTCTTAAATATGTTCTATTTTATTTAGCTTTTTATGTCTCTTAGTAAATAGGAATAAACAGCCTAGAATCATTAGAGATAAAGCTGGAACTACATAACCAGTATCTACTGGCTTTACAGCACCACATAAGGCCTTATAATCCTTTTTACTTACCTTATTTCCTTTAGTATCATAATATATACCATTAACCTCTTTACAAGTTATTGGTTTATTATCATCCTTTTTTGGCTCTTCTTCTTTAATAGTTTTTTTATTTAAAACTAACATGAATGATTCGTTAACATTTTCACGAGTTTCAAAATTAGTATCATCTTCGACTGGGGTAATAGAAATAAAATAATGATTATCATCAATATTTCCTAAATACCTTAGGTAAAACTCTTTATCAGACATGTCTTTTTTACTTTTCTTTAAGACTTCTTTGCCATCATAATTAACGATTATATCTTTCTCGTCTTCCAAAACTTTTAATTTGGAATCATTGGTTTTTCTTATCAATGTACTTGCTATTTCCGAATGATTAAAATCATATCTTTTGTCATCTTCTAATACATAAATATCTTCACCATTATACTTTAGTAAAATATCTTTCTTCCATGTGCTTTGGCTAGCCATTCCATCTTTAGTTATAATATATGTTCCATTTCCCGTAACAACTATATAGTAAGCTAAGTTCTCGCTTGCAACATATGGTGTTATAGATTCTACAGTTACAGCTTTTGTCCATTCTTTTACTTTAGCCAAAGACAATTCTTCGCTAGTTCCATTACTTAAAGCAAACTTATATATTGTGTCATTATCTTTTTCGGTTTTAACAGCGTAACTGCCACCACCATAGCCAGTTATTTTTAAATCACTTTCTTTAACAGGTCCTAATAATAAAGTACCATCTTCTGAGTATACAGCTTTCTTTAAAACTCCATCAAAAGTTCCTATAAAAGTATATAATCCTTTTTGCTTTTCATAATTAATATAGTGTCCCCATAAAGGGTCCTCAATCAACACACTTCCAGAAGAATTTTGGTTTAGATCTTTTGATTTATCATAATCAAATAATAATGATGAAGCATCAACTTTACAAGTTATATTATCTCCTATCTTAGTGCATTTTTGGATGTAGCACATCGACGAATCATTTCCACGTTTTAGCTCAACAAACTTCTTTTTTTCTGACCCTAAATAATCACTTTTAATTTTATATGTTTTAGTTATTTTGCCATTTTCGTCAATACCATATAAAGTATAATCAGAGTCTTTATCATTATAGAAGGGTCCATCAAACAAAAAGCCAACATCCTTAACATACTTGTTTAAAGGATAAATATCATCCTCAACGTATCCTCTAAAATTATCCATTGCTAAATACTTGTAATCTTTACTTTCTGATAAACCAGTAAGCTTTTTCGTATCGATAGTAAATTCTTCCTTAGCACTTGCACTTATACTAAATGATATTAAAGCCATTATAAGTACTAGCAATTTTTTTAAGTGTTTCATATAACTCTACCTCTTTCTATTTTAACTATACCCCCCCCCGGAGCATTTTGTCAAAAGAAAAAAATATGCTTTCGCATATATTTACGTTTCTTTGTAAATTAAAAATCATCAGGTAGATTATTATCTTTCGCATATAAACAACCACAATAGTTTTGTCTATACAAATTATATTTTTTAGCGAATAAAACACTTTTTAAATAACCATTTTCTTTCTTAAAATCGCTAAATAAAAATTTAACATTATCATCCGCTAAAGCTCTTCCCAAATTATTAATAATTTGGCTGTTTTTATGAGGACTAACAGTTAGAGTCGTTCCAAAATACTCGAATTTATGAGCTAAGGCCATTTCCTTTGTTTTGCTTAGTCGATTATGAATACATAACACACAACGTTTCTTTCCTTCTTTTTCTTTTTCTAAGCCCTTGGCTATTCTTTTAAATTCAAAATTATTATATCCTATATCTAAAAGAGGAATATTAACCATTTTTAAGAAGCGTATTTGCTCTTCTTTTCTTTTTAAATATTCACTTTCTGGTTCTATATTAGGATTATAATATAATACAGTTATAAGAAAATTATCTTTCAAAACATCAATAACCTCAGTTGAGCAAGGTCCACAACAGCTGTGTAATAATAGTGTTGGCTTATGATCCAAAGAAGAAATGGTTTTTTTTAAAACTTCATTATAATTAATTTTCACTTTTATCCTTACTTTCATTTTTTATACTATCGTATGATGTTATACTTATAGTATCACGATTTGAATTTAAATAGATTATACCTTTTACCCCATTTGTGGTAGCACATATTTTAGCATATTGATTCAATTTCTTTAAATTGATAGTATTTACATAAACAGTATTTGTATCATTCATTCTAAGTAAGAATCTAGTCTCATCAATAACTACATCATCTTTTTCTTCTCTTTGATATTCTATTTCATTTATCATAGCAACAATATTTTCGTCAATATTTTTAAATGAATCTATAAAATCTTTTAAAATATTTTTGGGAACATAATTAATAAGCATCGGAAGGCCTAAGTATTTATCACTATTAGCAACTGTTTTTTCATTACTTAAATAAATTAAATTATCACTTTTAGAAATAAAAAGAGGATGAGCTTCATCTATTTTTATGGTAACCTTTCCCAAAATAGTTTTTTTGATACTAGCCTTTGTAATAAACGGATTTTTTTCTAGTTTCTTTTTAATCGACTTTGTCTTAACATGCAAAAAAGAAGGATAATTTTTAATTCCGGCAGTTTCAATAATTTCTAAATCACTAACATATTTATTTCCGTAAATATAAATATTTTTAATAGGTGTTTTAAATAAATAATATCCCAACATTATTATTAGGTACAGAAATAAAAATATAACTAAAAAACTTTTTAAACGATGTTTCTTTTTTGCTTTTTTCATTTTTTACTCCCAACTTACTATTTCTTGTTCTAAAACTAAGTCTATATTTTTCTTTTCTTTGACACATTTTTTTATATCATTAATCAAACTAATAACATCTTCGCTAGTGGCGTTACCAGAATTAACAATAAAATTAGCATGTTTTTCACTAACTTTTGCCCCGTTACAACATGTCCCTTTAAATCCTAAATCTTCGATTATTTTACCTGCCGGTTCATCAATAGGATTCCTAAATACACTACCAGCCGAAGGCTTATCTAATGGCTGAGTTTCAACTCTCCTTAAATATCTAGATTTAATGAGTTCCTTTGACTCTTCCATATTACCCTTTTCAAGCGAAAAAACTGCGGATAATACAATACATTTTTCGTCCTTTAAGGATGTATGACGATAACTATAAATAATATCATCTTTTTTTAATATTTTAGTTATGCCACCTTCTAAAATTGTAACGCTTAATAAATAATCAAATATACAAGATTTATATGCTCCGGCATTGCCAACAATGCTTCCTCCGACAGTCCCTGGTATTCCGGCAGCCCATTCAAGTCCCTTATAACCAAAATAAAGTGAGTCGTTAACAAGTTTGGGTAGCATTACTCCTGCTTCGGCATAAAGTTTATTATCATCTAAATCTTTTACACCTTTTAAAGCAGTTGTTTTAATAACAACCCCATCAAAAGTATTGGATGGCAATATAACATTGGAGCCATTTCCTAAAATAAAATATTTTATATTTTCTTTATCTAAATAGTTTATTAATTGAACTAAATCTGTGATACTGTTTGGATAAACTAAATATTTGCTAAAGCTTTCCAACTTATAAGTATTAAATTCTTTTAGGGAAACATCACTTAAAACATTACCATACTTTTTTAACTCTTCTTTCATTTTATCAAGTCCTTTATATAATTATATATTTTTTCGGCACTATTATCTATATGCATTTTTTTTATGTTATTTTTTATCTTTTCATATTTTTCTTTTTTAAACAACAAATCTTCTACTAAGTTCTTAATTTTCGCAGCGCTTAAATCTTTTTCTTCTAATAAAAGGCAAGCTTTAGCGTTTTTAATTTCCAGGGCATTGTAATATTGATGATTATTACTTACATATGGGCTTGGTATAAAAATACTAGGTAACTCTAATGCCAACGCTTCAGTAATTGCCCCTGCTCCTGCTCGAGAAATAAACAGATCACTGTCTTTCATTATACCTGTTAGATTATCAAAATATGGTTTTACTATAACATTTTCATCAAATGAGGTATCTTTAATAAATTCTTCATAATAACTTTTCCCCGTAATATATAACACTTGATATCTTTTATCACAAGTTAGTAAAAACTCTTTCATTTTAAAGTTAAAAGTACTACTTCCTAAAGATCCAGCAACAATAGTAATAAGAGGCAAATCTTTTTTAAACCCTATTGATTCTTTTTTAATTATCGCAGCATTTTTAGCTCTACTAGCACAAGGATTACCAGTATACACAACCTTCTTGGCTTTTTTAAAATATTTTTCACTATTTTTGAAAGAAACTCCGACTAAATCAATTCCTTTAGAAAGCATTAAATTACTTTTACCAGGAACACTATTTTGTTCATGAATAAATGTTTTTATCTTTCTTTTTTTAGCAGCCCACATAACCGGATAAGTAACGTAGCCACCAACACCAATAACAACATCAGGTTTAAATTCATCAATAATTTCTAAGCATCTTTTCTTAGCCTTTTTTATATAAAATATATTTTTTATATCTCTAATTATATCTGTTTTGGATAATCCATAAATTGTTAGAGGAACATATGGTATGTTAAGATTTTTAACTATTTCCTTTTCCATTCTATTATGTGTACCAATATAAATAACATTTAAATCTTTTTCATGTTCCTTAAATTCATCAATTATTGATAAAGCTGGATAAATATGTCCCCCTGTTCCACCCGCAGAAATAATTATATTCATTTTTTTCCTCCATCCATTTAATAATTATTTATATTTTTCGATGTACATTTTAAAATGAGCACTTTTATCAGCATAATTTTGATATTTATTATAACTAGAAGCCGCTGGTGATAATAAACATGATTTATCCTTACCTGTTATTTTATAAGCTAAGATAACAGCATCTTCCAATTCTTCCACATAATACACATTTTTATTACTGTTTTTTAAATTCTCATAAATATACTTTCCAGTATCTGGCTGGCATATAATATTTTTAACACTTGTATTTGCAAGCTCATGCACAAAATTAGTATAATCAATATTTCTATCCTTACCACCAACAATCAAGGTTTCTAAATCTTTAATAGCTTTAATTGAGTTCAAAGTGGCTTCAGGAATTGTTGCTAAAGTATCATCATAAAACTTAATATTTCCCCCATTAATTAATTCCAGACGGTGTTCAAGAGGCTTAAAATTTCTAATTACCTCTTCACATCTTTTTAAATTTAAGTTAAGAATTTTTGCAACATATAAAGAAAACATTATATCTATTTTATTATAATCCCCGATCAAGTATTGTCCCTTATTAAAAAAGTAGGTATAATCACCAATTTTTATCTCATCATTTAAAAGCATTTTTTTGTTTAGTGGAATCATTTTAGCAAGGCTATTTATTTTTTTTACCCTATTTGTAAGTTCTTCATTATCAGAGTAATAAAGAGCATAGTCATTTTTATTTTGATATTTAAAAATATTTAGTTTAGCGTTGTAATAATTATCTAGTGTATGAAAATAATCTAAATGTTCTTCAAATAAGTTTAAAATAATAGCAATATGGGGACTATTTTTTATATCATTAAGCTGATGAGCCGACAATTCCGCAACTACAATTGAATCTGGTGTAAATTTCTCAATATAGTCAAAAATAGGTATTCCAATATTTCCTACATAAAAAGTGTTTTTTAACTGATCACTAACAACTGTATAAATTAAGCTACTTGTCGTACTTTTTCCTTTAGTTCCTGTTATTCCGATTAATTTCACCGGTACAAACCTTGTAAGCAAATCCACTTCACTAGTTATTTCGGTGTTATATTTTTTCCCTATTAAACTGATACCTGGGGTTTTAATAACCAAATCATATTTATCTATATAATCCAAATAATTATCATTAATCAAAATTAAATTATCATCATTTATATCACTCGTGGCATTTTTATTTTGATCTAATACTGTAAGCATCTTATCCTTTAAATGTTTACGTATAAATTTATAAGTAGATTTACCTTCTCTGCCAAAACCTAAAATAGCTACGTTTTTATTTTTTATATAATTTATAATCTCATTATACATATTTCTTCAACTCTTCTTCCACAACTAATTGATATTCTAAAGGAATAAAGTTCTCCTTGTTAAGCAAATGCAAAAAATCATGTGTTTCAATTTTATAATGCTTTTTATAATACTCCAAAAGATATGGTAGCGGTCCTTTATAGTTTAAAATAGTCCTGCTAACCGCATCCCTTACTTCTTCATAAGTTCCAACACATTCAAATGGCTTTCTATCCGCATATCCTAAAAGTTCTAAGAACGTATTCAAAAGAGATTTATCATCAAATAAGTCTTTATTAAAGATGCTATACAATTCTTCTTTTTCTAAGTAAGGACTAAGTATGCTATATACAAATAAACATTTTGGGCATTCGCCACACCAAACCCAAGGAATATTTTTACTTCCTACATTACAACTTTTAAAAACTTTATGATATTTTTTATACTTACTAAATAATAATGATATTTGAGATTCATTTAACATTCTTAACAAAGAAAAATACTTAATATCGATTTTAAAATATTTAGCCGCATAAAAGTTAAAATCACTTTCGAACGTATAAGATTTAGAATATTGATGGTTTATAGATGTACCAATTATAGTTGACTCATTAGCACTTGATTCATTAGACAAAACAATATATTTTTTGTTTTGCAAATATGCGACCAAAAAAGATATAAATGCCACTATAGCACTAAATGGAGTGTGACCATTTAAAAAGCCTTCTTTATTTAATTTTAAAATATTTTTATCGAGAATTCTTTTTACATAAACAGGATTTTTATACCCCGCAGCCATAATACACTCTTCATGTACACTCTTTGGATTTATCACAAATGGTGTATTTTGATATTTTTTTAATAGTTCCATTGTCACATTGGAATCTTTTCCGCCTCCGACAGGAATCAAATTGCCATATCCATGATAATCGGTAGTAATAAAATCAATTGGAGAGGCTTTAACAATTATATTAAATAAATCTTCTTCACTTACCTGAATTTTATTTAAATATAAAAATTCTCCTAATCCATTATAATATAGTTTTTTAAACCACTTAACTGCTTCATCGTCTATATATCCAGCTTCAATTATAATGTTTTTTGAACATGTTGCTTTAACATAACTTAATAGTTCAACAAGTCCTATATTAAATGCCAAATAATTTATAAATTGTTCATTAATATCTTCTTTTTTTATACAAGACAAAGGAATTTCAATAGTTGGTTCAAATTTACATAAATTAACCGTTTCAAATAAATAACTTATAACTAAGTCTTTATCAGTTTTAAAAACCTTAAAACTTCGATAAATAAAAGTATCATATTTTTTTCTCAATAGATCAAATTTATTTTCCATTTAATCACCACTTTTTAATAAGGTTATCTAATAAAATTATATGGCATTTTTAAAAAATTAGCAATTAACATAAACTTTTAAAGTAAAGTACTTAACATAAAGATAAAAAAACTTGCAACTGCAAGTCATTTTATCCTTTTATAATTTCTAAAGCTTTATGCATTTTTATATCGTATTTAATAACTTCTAAACTACCATATGCTTTAATTAATTCATCTTTAGAAATACCATAATTTTCTGACATTTCTTTAGCTTTTGCTTCAGTTTCTTCATCAGTTACTGAAATATTTTCTTTTTCTGATACAGCTTCAATTAAATATCTATATTTAACTCTTTTTTCAGCTTCATCATGCATTTGTTCATGTAATTTTTCATGCGTCATGCCACTAAATTGATAATATTGTTCAATATTTAATCCTTGACTAGCAAGTCTTTGTTCAAATTGATGAATCATGTGATGAATCTCATCATCAACGATTTCTTTATTTAATGAAACAGTCATGTTTGAAACTGCTTTATCAAGGCATTCTTCAGTGTATTTATCATCAAGTTCTTCTTCTTTTTTAAGAGAAATTGTTTTTTTAACTTCTTCCTCTAATTCTTCTTTGGTTTTCATATCTTCATAACCAAGGTCTTTGTAAAAATCTTCATTTAGTTCTGGTAATACCCTTGTTTTAATTTCGTTAATTTTAACTTCGAATTTTACCTTTTTGCCTTTTAAGTCTTCAACATAGTCTTCTGGGAAAGTTAATTCTAAAGTTTTTTCATCACCACTTTTTAACCCAACTAATCCTTCTTCAAAGCCAGGTATAAAAGTATGACTACCTATTTGAAGAGGATAATTTTCTCCTGTTCCGCCTTCTAAAGGTTTACCATCTACAAATCCTTTAAAATCAATAACGGCAGTATCACCATCCTCAATCTTGCCACCTTCTTTTAAAGTAATCTCAGCAAGCTTATCTCTTAAATTCTTTATTTCTTCTTCAATTTCTTTTTTAGTAACTTTAGGGCTTTCCTTTTTTATACCAAGGTTTTTATAATCGCCTAGTTTTACTTCTGGTCTTTCAATAAGTGTAAATACAAAAGTAACAGCCTCTTCAGTAACGCTCTTTATATCTAGTTTTGGTTCAATTACTGGGGTGATTTTAGCTTCATCTAAAGCTTTTTTATAAGCAGGATCCACTACTTGATCAACAGCGTCCATATATAATGATTCTATACCAAATTTCTTTATAAAAATATCTTTAGGTGCTGCACCTTTTCTAAATCCATCAATCTTAACTTCTTTATTTTTCTTTTTATAAGCTTTATCGAGTGCTTTTGCCCACTCTTCTTTATCAATTACTACTGTAATTTCATGTACATTTTTTTCCATAATAACCTCTCAATCTCCAATATTATATAATATTAAACTGAATTTAACAAGCTTTATAAGTCTATTTTTTCCTTGTTAGTTTAATCAGTTCTTTATTTTCATCTTCTTTTTTTTCTATATAATCTTCACATCTAACTAAATTATCAATTACACAATCAACATTAATGCCATGAGCTAAATAAAACTTTTTATCAATTTTACTTAAAGCCTCATCTATTTCTTTATTGCTACATCCTTGATAAAAAAATGGAAATGATTCATCAATAAAGCACGAAACACCTATTTTTTTCAAAATATTTTTAAGTTTTTCAATAATTTCTACTTCTATTAATCTTAGTTCTTCAACTGAATATAAAGAATCAATATTTTCAAGTTGGTAATATACAATATGATATCTGATAATCACAATCACTTGCATGTAAAGTCTAGCATATTCCTTAATTTTATCAACTAGAAGTGTATTAAAGTCATGTTTTTTTAAATTTGTTGATTCAAAATCAACAATAGCATATGATAATTTATTATCTTTAATAATTGTTTTTATAGCTTTTGCTTTTAAGGATAGTAACTCTTTTGCTGTTGTAAGATTCATAAAACCTCCTCTTTTTATACATTATACTTAAGAAAAATAAAATTACAACCTAAAATAAACTTAATTGACTAGATTCAGGCATTCCCTCAAAAATATTCATAGCTCGAAGCTTTTCAATAGTTGTAGCATTTACTTTACCTCTATTTTGGAAATCCTCAACGCTATAAAATGGGTTTTTCTTTCTTTCCTCAATTATTTTAGCGGCAACTGAATCTCCAAGGCCATCCAAAGTTCTAAATGGTGGTATTAATGATACATTGTCATCTGCTATGATAAAGTTTTTACCATCACTTTTTTCAATATTCAAATTAGCAAACTTAAAGCCTCTAGCTGTCATTTCTAAGGCTAGTTTTAAGGTTTCTAAAACACTTGTCTCTTTATTTGTTGCATCATAGCCTTTAGCTTGAATTTCAATTATTCGCTTTTTTATTTCATCATATCCCTTAATCATGACGTCTATATCAAAATCATCAAAACGGCATGAGAAATATGTTGCGTAATAAACTAGTGGTTTATGAACTTTGTACCAAGCAATTCTAAAAGCACTTATAACATATGCCGCAGCATGGGCTTTAGGAAACATGTATTTGATTTTTGAACAAGAATCAATAAACCAATCCTCGATATTGGCTTCTTGCATAGTTTTAACATGTTCTTTCCATGTTTCAGGATCTTTGGAAGCTCTTCCTTTTCTTACAAATTCCATTATTTTAAAAGCTTTAATTGGCTTTAAACCATGATACATTAAATATACCATTATATCATCACGACATCCAATAACATCTTTAAATGGTACAATTTTTTTATCTATTAAATCTTTGGCATTACCTAGCCAAACATCAGTACCATGTGATAATCCAGATATTTTAATTAACTCAGCAAAAGTTTTTGGCTTAGTATCTTTAACAAGTTGAATAGTAAATCCGGTACCAAACTCCGGAATTCCTAATGTACCTGTATCACACATTATTTGTTCTGCAGTAACATTTAAAGGTTTAGGCGATAAAAATATTGCCATAGTTTCCTTATCATCTAGAGGAACTTTTGTAATATCATCACCAGTTATATCTTGAATTAATCTTAATTGGGTAGGATCGGTATGACCCAAGATATCCAGTTTTAAGACACACTCATCAATGGCATGATAGTCAAAGTGAGTTGTTCTCCATGCGCTATCAGGATCTTCAGCTGGATATTGAAATGGCGTAAAATCAAATACTTCCTTATAATCAGGAATTACGACGATTCCTCCTGGATGCTGGCCGGTAGTTCTTTTAACCCCAGTACATCCCTTAGCTAATCTTTCAACCTCCAAAGAACGCATAGTGATATTTTTATCTTCACAATATCCTCGAACATATCCAAAAGCAGTTTTTTCAGCAACTGTACCAATAGTACCAGCTCTGTAAACATTATCTTCGCCAAACAAAACTTTTGTATATGCATGAGTAGCCGCTTGATTTAAATCTGAGAAGTTCAAATCGATATCTGGCACTTTATCAGCATTAAAGCCAAGAAAAGTTGCAAATGGCATATCTTGACCGTCCTTTAACATATTACTTCCACACTTAGGACATACTTTATCTGGTAAATCAAATCCACTTGAATATGTTGATCCTAAATCTTTGCCATCATCGTCCTTAAAAATACTAAATAAACAATTTGGGCAACGATAATGGGCTGGAAGTGGGTTTACTTCGGTTATACCCATCATGGTCGCAACAAAACTAGAACCTACACTACCACGCGAACCAACCAGAAAACCATCATCATTAGATTTTTTTACTAGCTTTTGGGCAATCAAATAAATTACATCGAACCCACCACCGATAATTCCACCTAATGGTTTCTTTCGCTTGCTGTTTAGAGTATCCTCATCATATTCATCCTTATGTTTTTCTATATTATCTAAGACTTTTTTTAATACTGCATCATATCCTTCTTTTATAGTTTCGTGCAATTCTTCATAAGGATTAGTAGTATTTTCTTCTTTGATAGCCGTAAAAAGAGAATCTCCATAAAGCTCTGTTGCAATTCGCTCTTCTATATTTTTAGGTAATGGATTACCATACCAACTATTACTTTTCTCATAAACAAGTTCAACTGTTGTTTCTCTAGAATGCGGTATACGGGGTGAAAAAGGAATTCCCTTAGTATCAGGTATAACCTCTATTATTTCACACATATCGCTAATTTTATTAGGATTATCAATTACTATCTCTTTTCTTGTTATATCATCTAAAAATGAAAAGGCATCTAACATATCTTTCGTTGTTCTAAAATACATATCAGGAACATTTACTCTACTTAATGGGTGCAACTTACCATTGAATCTTTGATGGATAATTATTTCTCTATATATTTTATCTTCTTTCAAAAGAGTATGAGCATCTCCTGTTGCACAAACTGGAATACCAGCTTCTTTACTGATATTTATAAGTCTTTTTAAATAGTTTTCTAATTCAATCTCACTATAAAAAGCTTCGTTTTGACCAATTAAATGACTCATTGCATCAATTGGCTGAATCTCTATATAATCATAGAATTTCATCATATTTACAACTTCTTCATCATCTTTGCCTTGAGCAAGTTTAAATATTTCACCATTTATGCAGCCACTACCAATTAACAAGCCCTCTCTATTTTCGGTTACTAATTTACGAGGTATTTTAGGCTGTTCATTTTTGTATAAATATTTGGTATTAGCAAGTGAAACTAAGCGATAAAGATTAGATAGTCCTTTACGATCTTTCGCAATAATAGTGGCATGAAATGGTCTTTCAAATCTAATCATTTTTTCAATATCAATTTCTTTAGTTAAATCTTTCGTTGTTTCAACGTTTTGATTATTAAACTCCACACTCATTTTATAAAAGCATTTTGCTGTACCTTCCGCATCATAATCAGCTCTATGATGCTTGTCTTCATCCCATTCAACATTCAATTTTTTTACAAGAGTTGAAAGCTTATGATTAGGCCAATCCGAGTGCAAACTACGAGCGATACTCATAGTATCCAATACTGTGTTATTAAAATCACCTAAAAGATACTTTTGATAAGCCGCCGTTATAAAGGAAATATCAAATTTAGCGTTATGAGCAACTAATGGCAAATCGCCAATCCAATTTTTAAAACTCTCCGTAACTTCTTTTTCGCTACGACAACCACTAAGCATTTCATCAGTTATAAACGTTAATTCAGTTATCTTTTTAGGAAGAGGTCTTTTAGGATCTATAAGTTCATCAAATCTATCAATTATTTCACCATTTTTTATTTTTACGGCACCAATTTCAATCATTTGATCTGATCCTGCATAAAAACCAGTTGTTTCAGTATCAAACACAACAAATTCATCTTCCAAAAGAGAATATTCTTTTGTATCGTTGTAAACCATATCAATATCATCATTAACAATATTTAGTTCAACACCATACAAAACTTTAAATTTGTCTTTATCATCTTTTCCTTTATTATAATGACTTACGGTATGAAATACCTCGGGATAAGCTTGACATCCATTATGATCTGTTATAGCAACAGCTTTATGGCCAAGATTAATTGCAAACTTAACAATATTGTTAGGATTTTTTTCTTCATATGGAATTACCGCATCCATAGCACTCATCATGGTATGAGCATGAAGCTCAACTCTTTTTTCGCTTTCTAAATCTACTACTTTTTCAAACTTATCTTCTATTTCTTCGAAATCTACAATATTAAATACTAAATCATGCAAAAAGCGATCCATTTCAACTTTTCCGTATAATCTATACCACTTATTTTCTTTAAAAGCTTTACTAAGTTTGTCAAACTCTTCTTTTTTAAATTTAACAATTTTAGCAAGGATACTATTAGATTTATCACTAACTTTTAAATTAATAATAAACACCGAGCCCTTTTGCCCTTTTCTTTCAATATCCTCTTTCGAAAAGACAAAAACTTCGATAACTATTTTATCCATTTCACCAATAATATCACTTATTTTAATTGGCTTATAATTAGTTACATTAACGGTTTTTCTCTCTTTTATTTCTGGCACTTCATGGCTTGTTGAAACAACATTTACTTCTTTTTCTCTTTCTTTATTTATATCATTTTTTATTAAATTCCTTTTTTCTTCATCAAGTTTTATTAAGAAATCTATATTTAATCCTAATTTTAATAATCTTTCTTTTAATAAACTTTTTTGTGAAGACAATTCTTCTTCTTCAATCTTACTATTAGCCATTATGACAAATGATCCATCAGTTTTTATTATTTCATTTTCTAAAACACCTACAAGTGATGGCTTTTTCGCTACAAGCAGTTCTAATTCATTTTTTATATATAGAATTATAGAAGAGTCATCTAAATTTTTGTACGACATTACTATTTCGCATTTTTTATCCTTTAAGCCTTTTTTAGTCGCACTTAGTAAATCTATTACAGCTTGATAAGGTAAAATTGAATCATTTTCTAAATATACTACAAATGTATCAGTACTTTTTTTTAGAACAACTTTTTTAATTACTAAGTTCGAAAAAATATTTTCATCATATATATATAAAATACTATCAAAAAAACGTTTTACCTCATCGCTCATGTTTTCACCTCGTCTATTTATTATAACACAAAAGCACTTATTTCTAAGTGCTTTTTTAATTATTAATTACTTTTTTTCCTTCTAGTAAGACATCTTGTAAGATTTTTGCTATTTCCATGTCCCTTTAAGGCATCAGGTTTATATTCATACATATAAGATTCATCAGGAATATTAAATCTACGTTTCAAATTGTAAACCATAAAACTATATATAGATACAGCATTATCATATTGCTTATTTAAGATAGCATCCTTTGTTGGTATGATATAAGTCTCATACATGGTTTTACATATAAATTCTTTATCTTGACTATTTCTTATTGCTTCGCTAAGTAATGGACCTACAACATCATATTCTTTTAACAAATAATCATACTTCTCATCTTTAGCCATTACTTCATCTCTAAAGTATCTTAATATATTTAAATACTCATCTGGTAAATTTAAAACATCAACACATGCGGTTGTTAAAAAACAACCGGATGGATTACTAGCTTGCTCTAATTTTTTATCAAAATATCTGCAAGCACCACTATTAGCATATACATACCAGCCATGATATTTACAATAATATCGTTTTGACGCCTCGCGACAATTTTTAGGATCTAAATACTTACATTCTTCACACTTTGCCATAATTACCTCACGGCCAAATAATCTATCACGATTTATGTATTTTGTCAACCAACATTAAATTTTAGCTATCTCTATAATGTTAATGTTATACTTATCAAATCTTTTTTTGACACGACCAACTATCTTAACAAAATCATTTTTAGCTATTTTCTCAAGCATTTTAATAGAATTTGAAAACAAAGTTGCTTCAATATCTCCGGTTTCATCAGAGATACTCACAAAAGCCATATCCTCATTTTTCTTTGTTTTTATAACCTTTATACCATTAACTAAAACCATAATCTTAATTGTTCGATCAAAATAAGATGCAATATCTGCTATTTTAGGGCAATCTGGATATTTGCTAGAGGGATGATTAGTTATATATGTTTTTAATGTATCATACTCAAATTCCCTTAATTTATCATCATTATATTCTAAGTATCTACTGAATTCTGGTTTCATAATTGCACCACTATCAATCCCACTTGCTAATTTAGCATAATTAATTGCCAAGTCTAAGTTAGATATCAAAGTATTTTTTGTTTCTTTAAAACTATCAAATGCCCCACTTTTTATTAAAGTTACAATTATATCTTTTTTTAAGTTATATTTATCCATTCTTAGTAAAAAGTCACATAAATCTTTAAAAGAACCATTTCTTCTTTCTTCCAAAATTTTAAGGATAATATTTTGAGATAAGTTTTTAATAAAATTAAAAGGCAATATAATTTTATCATTTTCAAGATAAAATTTCTCAGTACTCTTATTAATATCAACTTTACAAATTTCGATATTATTCCTTTTGGCAAAAAGTAAATACTCTTTTATACCTCCATCGTTATCACTATCCATATTTAAAAAAGTAACAATAAATTCTTTAGGAAAATAAGTTTTTAAGTAAGCCATTTGATAGCCAATTAAAGCATACGCCACTGAATGAGCCTTATTAAATCCATAATTAGCGAATTTAACAATAAGAGAATATATTAGATCGGCAATATCCTTACTATAACCATTATTTATTGAATGAGTAATAAACTTATCCTTTTCTTTTAAAATTATATCTTCTTTTTTCTTGCTTATTGCTCTCCTTACTAAATCAGCCTCTTGATAAGAATAGTTTGCCATTTTAACAAGGATTTGCATAATCTGCTCTTGAAAAACTATAATTCCATATGTACTTTTTAAAATATCTTCTAAAGAAGGATGAAAATAATTAATGCTCTCTTTATTATTTTTTCGAGAAACAAACAAATCAATATTATCCATAGGCCCTGGTCTAAATAAGGCCACAGCGGATACTAAATCATTAAAAGAACTTGGTTTAATTTTTCTAAGAGTATTTTTCATTCCTTCTGATTCGAATTGAAAAATGCCCTTAGTATCCCCTTTTTGGAAACTATCCAGTACCTTAGCATCCTCTAAATTGATTTTATTTAAATTAATAGATTTATGATATCTTTCAAATATTAAGCTTTTTATATTACTTATTATAGTAAGATTTTTTAAAGCTAAGAAATCCATTTTAATTAAGCCAAATTCTTCAAGGTACTCCATAGTGTATCCGGTTAACAATTTATTATCATTTACATAAATAGGAATTACTGAATCTATTGGAACGTCACTTATCACAATACCTGCCGCATGAATAGATGTATGTCGTTTTAAACCTTCAAGCTTTTTAGCAACTAAAATAACTTTTTTTAGAACCTCATAATTTGCTAAAATCTTTTGGACTGAATCTTTTTTTAAATTTTCATCTATACTATTATTTCTATCGAATTCCTTAACAAATAAATCAACTAAATCTTGATCAATTTTAAAGATTCTTGCTGTGTCCCTAATAACTTGCTTTGATAGATAAGTATTATAAGTGATAATTGGTGCAACTTTGTTTTCACCATATTTTTCTCGAACATAATTAACTACTAGATCTCTTTTAGTATATTCAAAATCGATATCAATATCAGGGAGTGTAACTCTCTCAATATTTAAAAACCTTTCAAATAATAAATCATATTTTAAAGGATCAACGTCAGTAATTCCCAAAACATAACTAACTAGTGATCCGGCCGCCGAACCTCTTCCAGGTCCTACCAAAATATTATTTTTTTTGGCATATAATACATAGTCATATACAATTAAAAAATAATCAACAAAGCCCATTTCTTTGATAACTGCTAATTCATGATTCAATCTTTTTTCTGCTACAGTTGTAGGATTATCATTATACCTTCTTTTTAAGCCCCTTTTTGCTAAATCACTTAAATAAGTATATGAATCGACATCTTGAATATATTTAGGAATATGTAGTTTACTTTTTATTATTTTTAGATCTATATCCCTTTGAAACTCTTCAATCATGGCTAGATCATAACTTGATAAAGAAACTCGCTCCAATGACATATAATTGCTATTTTTTGATAGATCTGAAATAGTCAAGCCATCCTTAATTAGTCTTAATAAATCAATATACTTTTCATCTTCTTTATAAAGTGCTTTAATTTCATCTATATAACAAACTCTATTTGTATATTTTTTTGCTATACCAAGCTCACCTTTGCTTCGATAACCAATATAAGCATTTGAAAAATTATCAAATAAACTAATCGCTTCGATGGGCAACACTATTTTTAAATTATTATCATTTAAATCATTTATATTAAGGGTATGTAATTGGTTTTTTGTATTTATTTTTAGCAATGACTCAAAGCCATCATAATTTTTGGCATATAAAAATATATGTAATTTATTTAATACAACATCTAGCCCTATAATTGGCTTTATATTATTTTTCTCACATTTTTTTATAAACTCAATAGAGCCGTTAAGATTATCATCTACTAAACCGCACGAAGTAATATTATGTTCTTTCAAAAAAACAACAAGTTTATCTATCGTTATCAAACTATTTAAAATTGAATAATCACTCACAATTTTAAGTGGTCCCACCATAATATCACCTCTTAATTTCATTATATATAATTTTTTTGAAAACTGCAAAAAATATCTCAGGTATTCTATTAAACATTTGACATAAATCATATAATATGTTAAAGTTTTAAAGAGAGAAATTTGGAGGTGTTAATATGGCAACTAAGTTAACAAGTAAAAAACCATTAACAGGAAACAAAAGAAGCCACGCTTTAAATGCTACTAAAACTAAACAAAAACCAAATCTACAAAAGAAAACAATAAATGGTCAAAAAGTAATTATAAGCGCTAGAGAAGCAAAAACATTAAATAAATAATTTGGGAAACCAAATTTTTTTTATTAAAAAAATAGACTGCCGTCTATTTTAGTTTATTAATTTGTTTTTGATAATTATCACTCATACAAACAAATGAACCACTAACTACCATATCTACTTTATCTTTGACTAAATCAATGGTTTTATCGTTTATTCCACCATCAACACTAATTATATATTTGTAATTATTTAATTTTTTTATTTGGCTCATTTTGTTAATTTTAGGTAAAACATTAAGCATAAATTTTTGACCGCCTAGTCCCGGAATAACACTCATAATTAATAAAGCATCAATTCTACTTAAATAATCATTAACACACGTGTAATCTTGATCTGGATTAATAGCTAGCCCAACCTTTATACCTTTTCTTTTTAAGTAAGTAATGACTTTATCTAAATCATCAAGAATATCCGTATGAACTGTCACAAATGTTGGTTTTAAATATACAATATCTTTTATTAGCTCAAGTGGCTTTTTTACCATTAGATGAATATCTAATGGTTTTTTGGAGTTCCATAATAAAAAGTCCAAACTTTCCATATCAATATTATTTTCACCGGCATATATGCCATCCATTAAATCAACATGAATAAAATCAGCATCAGTTTTTTCAATCTTTCTAATTGTTTCATCTCTTCTTAAAGAACTTTTTAGAAATGAAATAGACGTTTTCATTTAAATCCTCCCTTTTAATTCACTTAACATTTTTTCGTAACTTTTAAATCTGCTTTCTAAAATAGTTTTACCTAGAACTTCATTTATAGCACAGCCTTCTGTATTAACATGATCACAGTCTTTATATAAGCAATGAAGATTTCTAAATTCATAAAAGCTGTTTTTTATTTCTTCTTTAGTATATTTATCAAGTGATAAAGAACTAAAACCTGGAGTATCTAAAAGAAAAGTATCACGTATTTTATATAATTCTGTGTGCCTAGTTGTATGTACACCTCTATTAAGAGCCTTGCTTATCGGAGAAGTTTTTAAATTTAAAGTTTCATCACAGCGATTTAAAAAGCTACTCTTTCCTGCTCCGGTTTGTCCCGCTAAAACAACTATTTTATTTTGTAAATAATCTAGTATGGCATCAACTTCGTAGTTATAAAAACATTTGATATCAATGCTTTCATAGTACTTTTTTAATTTGTTAATCTCATCTTTTTCTTCATTATTTAAAAGGTCTTCTTTAGTAAAACATATTACTGGTTTTACGTTCTTAATAATTACCTGTGAAATTAGTTTATCAAGTAAAAGCGTCGATAGTCTTGGTTCTTTTAAACTAGTCACAATTAAAGCATAATCAACGTTTGCAACATTTGGTCTATCCAAGAAGTTTTTTCTTTCTTTTACTTCGATAATATATTTTTTATCTCTATCAAAAACTACTTTATCTCCGACTAATAAATCTGTTTTGTCGTGCCTAAAGCGCCCTCTGGCACGACAAGAAACAAATTCATTGTTACTATCAACTGTATATAAATTACTTATAATTTTTACAATTGTTCCTTCTAATATCATAAGATCCTACTATTAGTCTATTTCTTCGGAAGGCTCTAAAGCAACTTTTATTCTAAAATCTGTACCAGAAATAATGCTATAACCTTCTGGTTTACTTTGATAATAAATACTTCCTGGTTCGTGTTCAGTTGTCTCAACCTCATCAACAGTCAAATTCAAATTATAAGTATTGGCAAAATCTTTTACATCATCAACACTCCATGAACCATCTGTGAAATTTGGATATTTAGTCATTTGATTTGGAATGTATAAAATAATTTGAGTGCCTGCGGATACTTTAGCACCAGCCTCGATTGATTGACCTATAACTAAATTTTCATCAACTTCTGTATCGGTATCTCCAACTTCTTTTTTTTCTACTGAAACTATTAATCCCTGAGCTTCTAAGGCTCCTTTTACTTCAAGATAACTTTTATTTGTATAGTCTTCAATTGTTATATTAGTATCTCCAAGAGATATATATAGTGTTATCGTTGAGCCTTTTTTACGCTTACTTCCAGCGACCGGATTAGTTTTAGCAATACTTCCTTCACTTACTTCAGTTGATGATATTTCCTCTTTCTCATCCGCAACTACAAAACCCTTGTCTTGAAGTTTTTTTACTGCTTCTTCCTCCGATAAATTTGTTACATCAGGAACCTCAACAGTTGCTTTATTAGTCATAAATGGTATTAAAACAAATATTGATGTTATTAATACTACGATTCCTGTAAAAATCGCTACTAAAGCTATTACTAATTTATTTTGCTTTTTCACTTCATCACCTGTAATCTTTCTAGCAATTACCTCATTTTTGTCATCTTTTATTTCTTCTTTAACCTCTTTTTTTTCTACTGATTCCTCTTTTGCTTCTTTTAAGATTTTTAAGGATTTCGCATCATTATTTTCACCCTCGGGATATTTATATAGCCATCTAGGCTCATCTTTACGTTCTGGGCTTAAACATGTTTTCAAATCCTCATGCATCTCTCTAGCATCTTTATATCTATTTTTAGGGTTTTTAGCCGCTGATTTAAGAATAATATTTTCAACACTTTGAGGAATATTTGGAAGTTCATCTCTTATTGATGGAAGTGGTTCTTTTAAATGCTTAAGTGCTATTTCGATTGCATTATCACCTTTAAATGGTAAAGATCCTGTTAAGAGCTCATACATTAAAATTCCCATCGAATAAATATCACTTTGTAATGTTGCTCCTTTACCATTAGCCTGTTCTGGTGGTAGATAATGAACACTTCCCATAACTGAATTTGTTTGAGTTAATTGAGTAGCGTTCATAGCCATGGCAATACCAAAGTCAGTTATTTTTACAAGTCCATTTTCCAAAATCATTATATTTTGAGGCTTTATATCCCTATGAATTATATAAGAATCATGAGCCACTGAAAGGCCATTTGTTATTTGCAACATTATATCTACAACTTCAGGAACAGTAAGCTTTCCTCTTTTCTTTAAAAGCGCTTTTAAATGTTTACCCTCAATGTACTCCATTACGATATAGTAATCGCCATCATCTTCTCCAACATCATATACTTCAACAATATTAGGATTTGATAAACTTGACGCTGCTAGAGCTTCTCTTTGAAATCTTCTAACGAACTTTTCATCACTAGCTAGTTCCCCTCTTAATACTTTAACAGCAACATTTCTATCTAAGATAGTATCATATGCAAGATAGACATTGGCCATGCCTCCTTCACCGATGCTTTTAATAATCTGATATCTATCACTAATCTTTTGCCCTTTCATTATCATAGTTATTCCTCCAATTAACTTTTTAGTGCTAAATAAGCTACGGAAATATTATCCGTACCACCCCTGGCATTACATTTTCTTATAAGTTTGCTTATTTTTCCTTCAATCGAAAGTTCATCATCATTTAATACCTTTTCAATTTGTTCATTTGTAAGCATATTAGTTAAGCCATCACTACATAGTAAAATGCCATCATATTTGTCATCTACTACATCAAATATGTCTAACTCACATTTCTCACTGGCTCCTAAAGCTTTCATGAGAACATTTTTCTTAGGATGATACTTTGCTTCTTCTTCAGTTAGATCTCCAGCCTCAACAAGCAAATTTACAAGTGTATGGTCCTTAGTCACTTTATGTAACTTATGATTTTTCAACACAAATCCTGAACTATCACCAATATTAGCGAAAATAAGATATTCGCTTGTATAAATAGCTATTACAACAGTTGTTCCCATACCTACTGAATCAACGTTTTCTTCAGCGTATTTTAAAATTTGACGATTCACTTCATTTACATTATCATTGAGCCAATTTACAGCATCAACTTTTGTACCTAGTGAACTTATAGAGGAAAATCTTTTTCCTAAATGAGACAAACAAATACTTGAAGCGACTTCACCCTTACGGTGTCCCCCCATTCCATCGGCCACTATCATTAAATATTCATTATTCGCATTCTTTAAAATAGTTACAGAATCTTCATTATGTGATCTAACTCTTCCTGGATCCGTTAAATAAAATGATTGCATTATTTCACCTCTTTGCTTCTTAACTGGCCACACGCCGCGGATATTTTACTACCAAATTCTCTTCTAACCGTAACGTTGATGCCTCTTTTTTTTAGCGTATTATAAAATTCATCTATGGTATTTTTATCACTTTTTTTAAATGATATGTTATTAGTTTCATTATACGGAATTAAATTAACATAAACATTTAATCCTCTTAATAAATCTGATAGCATATTTGCACATTCTACACTATCATTTACCATTTTAAGCATAACATATTCAATAGTTACTCGTCTATTAGTAAGTGCTATATAATCCTTAATAGCAGCCAATACTTGACTAATATTGTACACTTTATTAATACCCATTATTTTATTTCTAATCTCATCATTTGGAGCATGTAGCGATAAGGCCAAATTTACTTGTAATGGCAAATGTGCTAATTCATATATCTTTGGAACTATGCCACATGTAGAAACTGTAATATGCCTTGCTCCAATGGAAATCCCTTTAGGATCGTTTATTATCTTTATAAAGTTTATAACGTTATCATAATTATCAAGAGGCTCTCCAATACCCATTAAAACTACACTAGAAATTCTTTTATTAATATCTTTTTCAATAAGAAGTATTTGCTCAACCATTTCATACGTTTCAAGATTACGAACCTTTTTTAAGCGCCCACTTTCACAAAACTTACATCCCATATTACATCCAACTTGAGTAGAAATACATACCGACAATCCATAATCATGTTCCATCAAAACAGCCTCGACGTAATTACGATCATGCAAACTAAACAGATACTTTTTGGTTAGATTGTCTTCTTCTTTCCTCTTAATACTTATAAAACTTATATCCATATCTTCCCTAAGTTTATCTCTTATTTCTTTTTTTAAATCCGAAAACGAATTATAATCAAACACTCTTTTTTCATATAACCATGTAAAAACTTGATTAGCTTTAAACTTTTTTTCACCAATAGATATAAAGTATTCTTCCAAATTGTCTTTTGTTAAATTCATTATATGCATTTTATACCTTCTTTATCATTCACAATAATTATATAATTCCTAGTAATAAAATGCAAACAATATCACAAAAAAAGCACCTTAGTGCTTCATTTTTAAATTTAGATTACTTTCTTTAGGTAGTCTTTTTAGTTTAGGAATAATTTGCCAATAAAGAAGAAATATTTCATCCGCAGTAAGTACTTCATCACTAACGATTTGAGTTAAATATGGTCCAAATTTTTTGTAAATTATTTCCTGCTCAAAAAGTGTTAAATTATCAACCAATTCTTTTAAAGCCTTTTCATTTTGCATATTTAATAAATCATATAAGCTATTACAATAAATTAATTTAGAAGCTTCATTATTAATTATCTCTAATTGATATTCACTTCTTCCAGGGAGATTAATTTTTTTAAATTCTTTCTTTATTAATAATTCTCCTCTATTAATCATTTCTATTTCTTTACTGTTTCGTAACTTTTCTAATCCATTATTTATAATTGTATATACTCTTTGCCTACAAATATTCATTTTTTTAGCAATTTCAACACAACTCAATGGATTATCATAAAATCCAAATCTTAAAGTAATAGCATACTTTTCAGAATCATTTAATAATGGCCCATTGATTATTCTAGCAATTTCTTTATTTATTTCTCTATTCTCATAGGATAGTGCCAAATCTTCACGTGATTCGGGAATGATATCTTTTAAAGTATCGTTTTTTTCATTTATTGGAGCATCTAGGCATTTGATTCTTCTATTTAGTTGAATAATTCGACCAATATATTGAGGATCTAATGATAACCCAATAGAGCGCTCTTCATCGGTTGGAATCCTGCCATGGCTTTTTTGAAATTCATCATCAAATTTAATTATTTTGCTATAAAGTTTTGGCCATTCATGAGGTGTTCTAATTAAACTATTTTTGTGTTTAGCAAAATTATAAATATAACCCTTGATATAGCCATAAGCAAAAGTTGAAAATTTATTTTTTCTCTCACAATCATATGCTGCCAAAGCCTCTTGCAAGCCAATATTTCCCTGTTGAATTAAATCAAGTAATTCAAAATTTAATTGTAAGTTTTTATTATTTAAGCTGTTCATTATACTGGTGGCAATCGAAAAAACAAGATTCAAATTATGTAAAATTAACCTATTTTCGGCCTCTTTATTACCTGATTTATATTGCAAAAACAACTCTAAGAACTCTTCATCACTTAGTTCTTTATATTTAGAAATTTCATTTTTATAATTTTCTATTTCATTATTACTACTTATTTTCATTTTATATGTCCCTGACCTTGAAAAATATTCTAGCACACGGTAATTTTTTATTCAACAAAAAAATGGGATAACCCATTTTTAATAATTATAATTTTATTTATCGTTATCAATTATACTAAAGTGTACTACTTCTTCGTTATTTTTCTTCTTAGCTGGCAATTCAATTGATTTCGGCACTTCCTTTTTAACCTTTGGAAGAGCAATATCTAAGTTTTTATTTAAAATAACTGTACTTGTTTCTTCTTTCAAATCTTTTTTTTGTTGATTTTCTATTTCGCTATTTTCATTATCACTTATTATTTTAAATGACGTAACATTATCTTCCTTGGGTTCCTCTTTCTTTGGAGCAAAAACTGAACTAAACACTGGTTGATTGTTATATTTTTGAATTTCATTAATAGGTGTAACCGAAACATTGGCATTCATTAGTCTATTAACTTCTGCTTTAACATTAGAAGTTTTTTCGGAAACAATTTTTTCATAAGAATTATCAACCTGTTTTTCATCCTTAAGTTCTGCTAATTCTTTATCAATTTCACTAGCAAACTCAGAAAAAGTATGAGGCATTTCATCATTTGACTCAATTACTAAAGGCTTTTCTTCTTCCTTTTTTAAAACAGGTTCAAAAGTCTCATCATTACCTTTTTCAATGTTATTTACTTCACTTTTAGCAGCCATTTTTGCATTATCATTAATCTTGGCTATTAATTCATCAATTGATAAAGGTACATACGCCTCTTCATCAGAGTCTTTAACAATTTCATTATCTATATCTATTTCTTTATTTTCTTCCTTATTATTAAGAACTGGCTCACTATAGGCGTTATCATCTAACTTTATTTTCTCATTATTTTCGTTAATTTCCGAATTATCTTCACTTGATAAATCTTCTTTATTAAATTGAGGATTTTCTTTTATTTCAGTAGTAGATGGCTCTGTCACTTCAAGCTTTTCGCCTTCTTTTTCTTCTTCTTTAAAAGCATTAACATTGGCTAATTCCAATCTTCTAGTTTCTTCTAATTTGCGTTCTTTTTCATCTTTTTTACCAAAAAATAAAATTATAAAAAATAGAACAGTTAAAACAGCAATTACGGCAAATAAAATAGTTCCAAAATTAGGATAACTAAATATTTTATCTAAAAACTCCATAATAATCCCTCTTATTCTACATTAAGAATATCATACAGCACATTAAAATTCAATCAAAAAAAGAAATCATTTGTAAATAAGTACTAACTAATTACTATTTCTTTACACATCACAATCTTATTTTTTTAATTCTTCATTTGGATAGGAAAACGGAAAATCTATATCTATAAGCATACCAATTTTTTCATCTGTCAACATTTTTTGGTGATAGAAGGCTCTTAAAATAACTATTTCGTCATATAAAGAATAACCGTTTTCATCATAGTTTACGCCATCTAATGTTTTAAATCCCTCTTTAACATCCAAGTTTTTATAGTGATCATAATAATTTTTTAAAAGCCTGTAATACTCTTCAAATGTTAATATTTTATGATGAAAAGAAAAACCTATTTCTAATAATTTCTTCTTGTTTTCTTTTTTTAGGCGAGCAGTTTTTTGCTCAATCAAGAAAAGTCCTAATGAATAGCCATCCTTATCATAATTTACTCCATCAAAAGTATTAAAAGTTACCGGTACATATAAATTTTTATAAAATTCATAATAGTGTTTTGCTAAAATATAAAAACTATCAAAATCTAAATTTAAATTAATTTTCATAAAATCACCTCAAAAAAGAGAGCAAAAATTTGCTCTTTATTACATATACCTATTCATTTGTTTCATGACTTGGTTAACTTGCTTTTGGCTAGGTTTTCTCCCCATACTACTCATCATAACTTCAATCATTTTTTCATTAATAGGGGGATTTTTCTTTAAATATTTTTTCATCAAGCCACGAGATATTAAAAAGCCTGCAACTAAACCAATAATTAATCCGATTACTAGAGCTATTATTTCTTGTAACATTTTTATCACTCCTTCTTTTTAAATTTTACTAGAGAATCGCTTAATTTACAAGTTTTATTTATTTATGCATAAAAAATCATCAAACCAAAAATAATCCCTGTTTAGAAAGTCGCACACAAAATAATTTTTCTTAGAAACAAAATATTTACAAAAAGCTGGGGAAATAACATTACTATTTAATAGTATATACGTTTTTCTTAATAATAGTTCGGACTGTTCAGGCCTATATTTGTTGTAATAAATATGCTTATTGTTGGTTTTGCTGTAATAATCATTATTCTTAAATAATTCATATATCTCTCTATTAATTTTGGCAATATTTATGGGCTTTATTAACTGTTCAAATATATTTAATCCAACATCTACATCTTCTTTAGGCATGCGATAAATTTCTTCCAAAGACTTATATATATTGTAAGGATTTTTACGAGTTAAAATTGCCATTTCTTTATTAATATTAAAAATCCAAAATTGTCTCATATTATCACCAGAAATATATTAACAAAAAAGACATAATAAATTTGTCTTATTATGTCTTTTTATTTTAATAATGCAAGTTTTTCTTCTTCTTCTTTTAGTTTCTTTTTTTCTTCCTCTACTAACGCTTTAGGAGCTTTATTGACATAGTTTTCATTAGCTAAAAGTTTTTTTCGCCTCTCTATACTAGATTCTAAAGATGCCCTTTGTTTTTCCAATAACTCTTTATCTTCCAAAGTAACTTCCTTTTCAAAATATATGGATAAAGACAAATCACCAGATTTAACAACATACTCTTTAATGTTTGGTCTTTCAGTAACTATTTTATCATCAAATTTTAATATTTTAGCAATAAAACTATAATCTTTATCATTATTTAAAACAACTTTGAAATCTTTACCAATGTTATTCTCTGTTTTAATATTTCTGAATGTTGTAATAAAATTAATGATATTTAAAACTTCATTTGCTTCTTTTTTAAAAACATATTCCTTATGATAAATTGGATAATTACTAATCATTATACTCTCACTATGTCTAATTGGTAGAGTTTCATATAAATTATCAGTAACATATGGCATAAATGGATGTAATAATTTTAAAATGTTTTTAAGTACTACTAAAAGTACAGATTTAGTCGTATCATTCATATTAAACTTAGCAAACTCAATATAAGAATCGCAAAATGAATCCCATATAAATGAATACAACTCTTTAGCTACTACATTAAATTCATATTTTTCCATATGTTTTGTCGAAACTTTTATAACTTCGTTTAATTCTGTAAGTATCCATTTATCGAATATATTTAAATTATCAAGTTTATAATTATCTTCATTTAAATCTTCAATATTTAATAATACAAAGCGTGATGCATTCCATAACTTATTAATAAAATTCCATGTACTTCCTAATTTTACTTCATCAAATCTTAAATCAGTACCCATAGCACAATCTGTAGTTAAATAATATCTTAAAGCATCAGCACCGTATTTATCACACATATCCATTGGATCTATACCATTGCCTAAGCTTTTGGACATTTTACGGCCTTCTTTATCACGAATAAGTCCATGGATAACACAATCTTTAAAAGGCCTTTTTCCTGTTAGTTCAAGAGATTGGAAAGTCATTCTATTTACCCAAAAAGGAATAATATCATATCCAGTTACTAGGCAATTATTAGGAAAGTATCTTAAAAAATCGTTTGTTTTTTGAGGCCATCCTAAGGTTGAGAAAGGCCAAAGTGCGGAGGAAAACCAAGTATCTAATACATCATTATCTTGTATCCAGCCTTCACCTTCCGGAGCATTCATGCCAACATAAACTTCTTCACCTTTATACCAAGCCGGTATTCTATGGCCCCACCATAATTGACGAGATATACACCAGTCATAAGTTATTTCCATCCAATGATTCATTATTTTTTCAAAATTACTTGGGAAGAAATTTACCTTTGTATCTTTATTTTTTTGATTTTCTAATACTTGCATAGCTAATGGTTTCATCTTAACAAACCATTGCTTTGATAGATAAGGCTCAACCATAACACCTGTACGTTCAGAATGTCCAACACTATGAGTCATTGGTTCAATTCTTATTAATAAATCTTTCTTTTCAAGATCTTTAATTAATGCTTCGCGACATTCTTCCCTAGTCATTCCCTCATATTCTAAAGCATTTTTATTCATTGTACCGTCTTTATTTATTACAACAATGCGTTTTAGATTATGTCTATTTCCTACTTCAAAGTCGTTTGGATCATGAGCTGGTGTTATTTTAACTACACCTGTTCCAAATTCTGGATCAGCATGCTCATCTGTAATAATAGGTATAAGTTTATTAACCATTGGTAATAAAACATTTTTACCAACGTATTTTTGATATCTTTTATCATTCGCATTAACTGCTACTGCAGTATCACCAAATAAAGTTTCTGGACGAGTTGTTGCAACATCTAAATATTCATCTGTTCCCTCAATAAAATACTTAATATGATAAAATGCTCCTGGTACATCTTTATAAATAACTTCTTCATTTGATAAAGCAGTTTGAGCTTGAGGATCCCAGTTTATTATTCTCTCACCGCGATAAATTAATCCCTTATTATAGTAATCAACAAAAACTTTAGTAACAGCATTATTAAGTCCTTCATCTAAAGTAAATCTTTCTCTTCTATAATCCAAAGATAATCCAAGTTTAGCCCACTGATCTCTTATATTATTACCATATAAATGTGTCCAATCCCAACATGCTTCCAAAAACTTTTCACGCCCGTATTCATACTTATTAATTCCTTCATCTTTAAGTTTTTTAACAACTTTTGATTCAGTAGCGATAGCAGCATGATCCATTCCTGGAAGCCATAAAGCATCATAACCTTGCATTCTTTTAAAACGAATTATTATATCTTGGATAGCCGTGTCATAAGCATGTCCTAAGTGTAATTTTCCAGTAACATTTGGAGGAGGAATTACTATACAAAATGGTTCCTTTTTTTTATCCAATGTTTCAAAGTATCCTTTTTCTTTCCAATTATTGTATCTATTTTTTTCTACTAAAGTATGATCATATTTTTTATCTATCATTTTCATTCACTCTCATTTCTATATATTCATTTATTTCATCAATAAACGGCTTAAAAATTTCTTTATTATCCATTTCTTCATATATCTTATTAATGTAATTTTCTTTTTTTAATTTCTCATAAGAATACTTATAATTTATATCAAATACATATGCGAGCTCAGTTAAGATATAATCATTATCACTTAATGCTTTTTTTCTATCAAGAAGTGTATGTTTTTTAAAATCTTTTTTTAATTCTTCATTAATTGGAGATTTATCTGTTTTTATAAAATCTTTATTCAAAGTATATAAATAAAATATATCTAATTTATCCGCATCTCTTATAATATTTGACACTAGCCTAGTATTATAATCTAATTCTTTTGGAACGCTTAATTTATTGTGATAATAAATGGCATTTTTTATAACATCATAATTTTCTTCTTTAGAATAAAAATTTTTAATTTCTCCCTTTTCAAATAAATCTTTAACTGCCTCATCGGCATGATTAAATGAGTCATGGTCACTAAAAGTTTTGTATAAATGCCATTGTTTAAATCTCGAATAATCGTGTAGTAGTCCCACGACTTCTAAAATTTCTTTTAAAGATTTATTTAATTGATAATAATCTGCGATTTCTAGACATATTTTTTCCACTCGCAAACTATGTTCATATCTAAATTGTATTTCATATAAACCAATATCAAAAGTCTCTACATAAGCTTTGTATTTGTCCTTCATTATTCCTCCTAAAAAAAATTCTCACTCATCCAAAGGACGAGTGAGTTCGTGGTACCACCTTATTTTTTTCTTAATGTTTTAACGCTACCTAGCGGACTATATGTCAACTCCCAAGCAACCTTCAATAATTTTTCATTAAGAAAAGCTTTCAGCTACTGCTTTTCATCTCTAATAATTACTTGATTATTTACTCCTCTTGTTCTTTGTCTCTCAATGTATTTTATCAAAAAGTACAAATGATTTCAAGTTATAAATCATACGAATCTATACTTTTTACTTAGAATAAACGATCCAGATGTTGCAGCATTAATAAAGGTAACTTTGTCAATAGCTGATTTAATTTCAATTTTTGCTCTTGTCATTCAAGTCTTTAACTTTTATATTTGCAATTCTTACCACTTTCAAAAATATAGTATGGTAAATTTCCTATTACTCTTATATTTTTACCATCAAAGAAAATAGTATCCTCTTCTGGAATCGCTATTACCTTTTCATTACTACTAGTATACTAAGTAATAAAGTTGGTATATTTATCAGTTAAGGCTTTATTTTCTTCTTCGGAAAGTCTAGATTTATAGTTAGTATAATGAACAAATATGGAAATGTTATTTAAACAATTAAATCCTTTTGTATCAGTTAAATTAATTTCATTTTTATCCATTATACTTATTATATCTATACTTTTTCCAAAAATAACTGATCCTGCAGAGCTACCATATACTATTCCATCATTTAATAAGTACTTTTTTAATTTATCATAGGTTTTTGTTTTCTTAATACCATTTAATAATTTATAAGTATTTCCTCCACCAATATATATTAATGAATAATCATCTAAGTTCTTTTCTTCTAATTCTTCAAATGATCTTACCATTTCAATTTTTGGAATATCTATACTTGATATTTCTTCTTTAATCCAATCATAGCAACTATCATATGGATGCTCTTTTTCATCCATAGCAAGTGGTATATATAATACCGGTTTATTATGATTAATTATTTTATTTATTTCTCTGTATGCTAGTAATGTTTGGTTACCACAACCACCGCCATTTAAAAATAATTTCATTTTTCCTCCTTTATATATTTCTATAATATCTTTAGTAGACGCCTAACATAAGTATTAGTTTTTTCAATGTTAAAGGCTTTGAATGTAGCTTTGTTATCTTTCCTATAGGCAATGCTAATATTTGGCATGTTTTTCTTATTAAACGTAACTCCTTACAACAATATTGCACGATTTTAAAATATTATTTTCAATAAAAAGTTTAAATTTTACCGAATTGTATCTCATATTTTATTCAATTATTCTGATGAAGACGTATGGACTATGATAAAAATAATATTGGGTTGCTTATAATCCTGAAAAATCAAATGAAATATTTATTAAAGGGTTTATAAGTTTTAGAAAAGAAAACAACTTAACACAAGATTTATTTTCCAAGTATTCTGGTGTGTCAAGAGAAAAAATTGCTAGAATTGAATGTGGAGCATATTCTCCATCAGTACTTAGTTTACTTAAAATATTAAGACCAATTAGGTACACTAAGAAAAAGTAAAGAACAAATAATTTACGTTCTTTACTTTTTCTTTAATCATTTTTTGAATTTAATCTCTGACGAACAAGTTCGTCAGATTTTTGTAATTTTGATTTTATTACATCATAATTCATTGCTGATAATAACAGCCCCTTTTTTGGCCCACTATCTTTTCCTAAAATTAAATTATAAATTATTTGAAAATACCTTTTTTGCTTATTTTTTACCGTTTTTGAATCCTCTTCCCCATTCTTTACTACAGAATATAAGTTATTTTGCAATTCTTGAGTCGTATTATACCTTTGTTGTAACACTACTAAAGTATCTTTTAACCATTGATTTTCTTCTTCGTTCACGCTATCAAATTCTGCATAATAACGTAAAACATCTTCATCAAGTGCGATATTAAACTGATGATTTGGCTTATTTTTTGCATAAAACCACAAAATAATATTTTTATCATAGACTCTTAATAAATCAGTCAAAGTTAAAACATTTCCTGCTGATGATGCCATTTTTCCATTAGCACCTTTAATGCCTATAAAATCATACGCAATATATGATGGTGCATCGTAGTCAAAAATTTGTTTTGCAATTACTTTTGAAACAGCATAACTTCCATTTTCAGCAGAATGATCTCTACCACCTGGTTCAAAAATAACACCTTCCTCTTGCCATCTCATAGGCCAATCAATTTTCCATTGCAATTTAATATTTCCACTTTTTTCAATCCTTTGTATACGTTGGTCTCCACAAACACATTTATATTCAACTTCATGAGTTTTTTTATTATAATTTATTATAGTAGTTGAATCTTTTCCACAACATTGGCAATATAAACTAATTGGATAATAATTATTCTTATCTTCTATTGTAAATTCTTGTGTTTTAAATTTTGAAATAATATCAAAAATTTCTTTTATCCATAGCAAGTATATTTTTTTCATCATACCTACCACTTTTATATTGTTCAGTTTGATATATTATTTCCGGATAAATATCCAGTCTACTTAATTCTTCTAAAAAAATATCTTCAAGTTCCTTTCCATAAGTTTTATTTTTACTAAAGGGACTAGGTATACTTGTATAAGGCATAACAATAGGAACTTTTTTAAATCTATCAAAATCATCAAAAGACATGGCTAACCTGACTTCTTTTCCCTTTTGCTTTAATGCTTCGGTGGCAAAATACGTAATAATTGGTTCACGAAAATTACCTATATGAGCAATTCCAGTAATAGATATTCCACATTAACAAGTAATAATTTGTAAATTATCAGTTTTTTCAATAATTTTATTTGTTACATCATCAAGCCATTTTATCATATAGTATTACCCTCCAGTCTAATTATACTCAATAATATTTCCGCTATTAAACTTATAAACTTTTCCAATCATTTTCATCTATTATTGGCTCTATTAATATATCTTATTACATCTTTTGCTTTAAGCATTAATTTTATTCAAGACTAATATTTTCACATTATCTAAATCTTTCATTTCAATATTATGGAAAGATTTAGCTGATTTGTCTGATGAAATTATTAAGTTATTATAACTCATATCATTTTCCATAAAAACCGTAGCCTTTAAATATAAATCATTTGAAAAAGAGTTATTAGCTTTTTCAAAATAATAGCCAAATAACCTTTTCTATTCAAAAATTAACTTAACGAATTTTTTCTTGCCTTTTTGTATTAATAGAGCATCATTATCTAGCAAATTCATATCAATTAACATATCAGTAGAAGTAACTTTATTATTATTAATACTTACACCATTTTGATCAATTAATCTTCGCACCTCAGATTTTGACTCAAATATACCTGACAACATTAATACTTCTACGACATTAATAGCTTCTTTTAAAATCTCTTTGGATACTTTTTTTGTTTCAGTATTATCAGAGTTACCTTTGTTGCTGAAAATATCTTCACTTGCTTTTTTTACTTTTAATGCTTCTTCTTCACCATGTACAAGCTTTGTTACTTCAAATGCCATTAATTTTTTAGCACTTCTTATATCCTCTTTGCACATTTTCTTTATATCTTCTATCTCATAGTCACTAAAGAATGATAATAATCTTTCTACATCTTCATCAAATGAATTCATGAACATTTGATAAAAATCATATACTGTTGTTTTCTCTCTAGAAACCCATAATGTACCAGATGCTGTTTTTCCCATCTTTTCTCCATCAGCTTTTACTAATAATGGACAAGTTAATGTTTGTAATCCTCTATCTTCTTTTTCATTTGCAAAATCCATTTTTCTAGCTAGTTCAACACCAGCAATCATGTTTGCCCATTGATCAGATCCACCTATTTCTAATGTACATTCATATTTTTCGTTCAAGTATACAAAATCATAAGCTTGCATTAACATATAACCCATTTCCAAGAATGTTAATCCACCTTGTTCTAATCTATTCTTATAACAGTCAGTTGCTAACATTTTATTAACATTAAAATGAACTCCAATATTTCTCATAAAATCAATATATGATTCAGGATTAATCCATTCTGCATTATCTAAAATTAATGCTGGATTTTCTCCATCTACTTCCACAAATCTTTTTACAAGTTCTTTTACTTCTGCCTTATTATGTGCTACTTGTTCTTTTGTTAACATCTTTCTCATGTCTTTTTTGCCTGTTGGATCACCAATTAATGCTGTTGCTCCTCCAATAACAATTATTGGATGATGTCCCATTTTTTGCAATCTTCTTACCATTGTTAAAGCAAAGAAGTGCCCTATGTGTAAACTATCGGCAGTTGGATCTATACCCAAATAAAATGTTTTAGGCTCTCCACCATTTAACATTTCTTTAATTTTTTCTTCGTTTGTCGCTTGATATACATATCCTCTTTCTTTTAATACATCAAATGCTTTTTTCATATACTCATCCTCCTTAAAAAAAGCGAACTATCTAAATCCAATATAAGGACGAAATAGCTCGCGGTACCACCTTAATTCATAGTAATTTTACTATGCACTTAAAATTATAACGGTTCAACACCGATTGAACTCAAAAATTGTAATTCATTTTTATAATTGTACTGATTTTCACCACACATCAGTTCTCTAAAAACAAACTATAAAAACTACTAGGTATTTTTTTCAACATTCAATAAATCTACACATATACATTATATCATACTATTTTGGCTTTGTGTCATTTTTTTCAATAATTAAAAAAAGTTTTAGTATTTTTATCTTTTTACTAAAACTTTCATATAATTCTTTTTACCACGTCTTAACACCATTTCATTATCAACAATGTCAGATTCTGTAACAATCTTAGGATTGTCATCTACTCTTTTTTCGTTTAGATATATTCCACCTTGTTCTAACAATCTTCTAACTTCACTTTTTGATTTTGCCATTTGAATTTTAACCATCAAATCTGCTAAATCAATACCTGGTTTTATTTCACTAAAATCAATAGTATAGTTTGGCATCTCAACTGATGTTCCCTTACCATAGAAAATATCTTCACTTGCTTTTTTTACTTTTAATGCTTCTTCTTCACCATGTACAAGCTTTGTTACTTCAAATGCCATTAATTTTTTAGCACTTCTTATATCCTCTTTGCACATTTTCTTTATATCTTCTATCTCATAGTCACTAAAGAATGATAATAATCTTTCTACATCTTCATCAAATGAATTCATGAACATTTGATAAAAATCATATACTGTTGTTTTCTCTCTAGAAACCCATAATGTACCAGATGCTGTTTTTCCCATCTTTTCTCCATCAGCTTTTACTAATAATGGACAAGTTAATGTTTGTAATCCTCTATCTTCTTTTTCATTTGCAAAATCCATTTTTCTAGCTAGTTCAACACCAGCAATCATGTTTGCCCATTGATCAGATCCACCTATTTCTAATGTACATTCATATTTTTCGTTCAAGTATACAAAATCATAAGCTTGCATTAACATATAACCCATTTCCAAGAATGTTAATCCACCTTGTTCTAATCTATTCTTATAACAGTCAGTTGCTAACATTTTATTAACATTAAAATGAACTCCAATATTTCTCATAAAATCAATATATGATTCAGGATTAATCCATTCTGCATTATCTAAAATTAATGCTGGATTTTCTCCATCTACTTCCACAAATCTTTTTACAAGTTCTTTTACTTCTGCCTTATTATGTGCTACTTGTTCTTTTGTTAACATCTTTCTCATGTCTTTTTTGCCTGTTGGATCACCAATTAATGCTGTTGCTCCTCCAATAACAATTATTGGATGATGTCCCATTTTTTGCAATCTTCTTACCATTGTTAAAGCAAAGAAGTGCCCTATGTGTAAACTATCGGCAGTTGGATCTATACCCAAATAAAATGTTTTAGGCTCTCCACCATTTAACATTTCTTTAATTTTTTCTTCGTTTGTCGCTTGATATACATATCCTCTTTCTTTTAATACATCAAATGACTTCTTTGAATCGTTAATCATATTATTTAGTCCCCCTCTCGAATTGCACTATATGGTATCATACTTTCATTTTTTTGTCAAATGCTTTTATGATTATTTGTCGTATTTATGCCGATTTTTCATTTTTTTAATCTATTTAATAGAGTTTTATGTCTATATTTAGACTATTATATAATTTAATTGCGATTGTATTCTAAAAACTCTTCGGAGTTTTTTTAATAATTATAGAAACTATTTTAGATAAATTATTGAAATCTGTTATATCTGTTGCAAGTTCAAGTAATGATTCAGGCGTATATTCATCTTTTACTGCTATCTTATATCCACAATTCATTTTAAACATTTCTATATCATTGTAGTCATTTCCTATTACAATAGTATCAGATACTTTAATTCTATATTTTTTGATATATTCATTAATTCCACTTTTTTTACTCACATTTTTTTCGTTAATAATTATATAATACTCTGATTTTTTTACATTTATATTTTTTGAGTTTAAATAATCTACAAAATAATTTTTATATATATCATTTTCAAATTTAACAGTAATCTGAGTAAAATGTTGATGCAACATTTCATCATAAAAATCAAGAAATTTATTATAATTTTTCACAATATGTTTTAATGGAATTTTAGAAAAAGATATATAATTATTTAAGTCGTTAGAATTATAAATTATACTTTCTATCTGATTATAGTCAATATTTTTCAATACTTTCTTAGTTTTTGACGAAATGTTTTTTGAATAAATTATATTTCCAGTATAATCTACTATTTTTGAACCATTTTCGACAATTAATATTGAATCTTTTTTCAAAAAATCGCCAACAATATCTAAACATCTAGTATATCCTCTACCTGTACAAAAAGCCAAACGATTATCACTGTTATTTATTAAATCAATAACATCTTTGTTTACTTTGCCATTTTTATAAATAACACCATCTATATCAACAAAAAATGTTTTCATTTTCTATTTACCTCAAATATTGTTTTTATGTTATTTTTAATACTTGCATAATTTTTTATAAATTCTACTGAATCATCAAAATTAATTCTATTTGTTATTAAATCACTAACAAGTAGCTTTTTAGAAGACAACAACGAAATTGCATTTTCAAAGTCTTTATTTTTATTACAATAAGAATTAATTCCCTTTAACATTCCTTGTTTATAGAACAAAGTTCTTATATCTAATTCTGCCATATAATTAAAATTATAAACACCATAACATAAAATTATACAATTATTTTTTCCAATTAAAATTGATTTATTTAGTGTATCAGATTGTTGCCCTCCAACAGCTTCTAAAACCACATCAAATTTATTTTTATATAAGTTGATCCTGTCATAGTTTTCAAAATTAATGTTTAAATTTTTTATTTTTTCTTGATTTCTTGCAAATAAAATTACATTTATTTGTGGATATAATACTTTTAATACTCTATAACATAAAATTCCTAATGGTCCATCACCTATTACAGCCACATCATTAAAAACGCTTTTATATTCTTTTATATAGTGTATTCCATGATATGCTACAGCTATATCATCAATAAATATGGCTTCTTCAGTAGATATGCTTGATGATAATTTATATACACAATTTTTTGGTAAATATATTAACTCAGAATATCCACCATCTATATTTCTTCCTACAATATCAATTTCTTCATCACACAAACTAAAACTTTCACACAATTTTAAAGTATCTGGAATATTAAACGGATTAACTACTACTATATCACCTATTTTGATATTTGTTACATTATCCCCAATATTTGTTACCTTTCCACTTATTTCATGACCTAGAACATGAGTTAATAAATAATCTTTATTTGGCGATTGCTTTAAAAATTTATTCAAATCACTTCCACATAATCCTAAAGTTAATGGCTCAATCTCCACTTCATCAATATCGCATTTTCTTTTAACTTTTTTATTAAAATAAAAATTATTTCTTTCAACATAATATATTTCTTTCATTATACTCATATCCTATTTTTAATCTTTCAATATTTTATTTATATTGTTTAAATTACCACCAGTTAACAATACATACTCTTTTAACTTTTCTAACCCTTTACCTGTTCTAATCTGTTTTTTTGACACTTCATAACCTTCTTTCAAATCTTTAACAAGACCTGATAAATACAATATATTGGAACAGTTAATACATATTATATCTTCATGAGCTATATTTCCTTCACCCTTTAATGCCTTTAATATATATTTTAAATTTTCCTTCTTATCTTTTCCTTGTTTTATATCAGCAGAAGTATATTTAGGAAGATTTAGGTCTTTCAAAGGATTAAATGTTAGTAATTTACCATTGGTAACTCCATCTGTAGTACCAATTAAACGAGTTGTTCCACAGATTCCCATTTCATCTATGAAATGTATATCATCATCTGTACTAGATACAACCATAGCGTTTTTTATCCCAAAATCTTTTAATACATTTAATGATAATTCAACATTTGGATGAGCTAAGCCATATAGTACAGCATCAGTTTTTAATGGACAAACCAAGGCAGCTAGACCAAAACTCAAAACATGGGGAGCATAAAAATTTCCACCATATAGTTTATCAAATTTCGGAATTATATCTTCTATACCAAAAAACGCAAAACCACATTTTTTCAAAATTGATATACTATTATCTAATAAGATATTTTTCTTAGCTCCTACTAACTTCATAAAATCTGCTGATCCTGTCATGGAAGAAGTTGAAAAAGAACCCGGCTTAACTACATAAGCCCCCATACTTGCTGCTAAAAATGCACTAGCTGTTGATATATTTATAGTTTTTATTCCTTTTTTTCCACTCCCAACAATTGTAACAGTTTTAACATTGTCACCCAAATTGATTAATTCACGATTTAACGGATTATAATTATCTTTACTAAATGCAACTTTTAATAATGTTGAAATTTCTTCGTGAGTTGGATTTTTAGTCATTAAAGCTGTCAATAATGAACCTAGTAAAACATTTCTTACATTTGAATCTTCTATATTCAAAACATCTTCAAATGATTTTTTTAATAAATCTAAATCATATTCAGAATTAACATTTAATCTATATAACAGTTCTGTTATTGAATCCATTATTTCCACTCCTTACATATCCTTGTCAACACTTTTGCATAACCTTTTTTTTCTTCATGCCAATCAGCACCTCCTCGAATACATTTTTCACGAAGTTCTCTTAATTCTTCTATTGTATAATAAGATACTGCGCTCATCATTTGAAATATTGTAGAATCTTCAGGGTCATTGTACTGATCTTTGCTATTTACAACCAAATCATATATTTTATCAGGAGTCATATCAACAGTTATAGAAGAATCTGGAATACTTTTACTCATTTTAGGATAACCATTTAATCCTTTAATAATTCTTGAATATAATGCTCCTACTGACATATCTAGTTTCATTCTATCTACAACTTTTTGAGCTATTTGAACATACAAATGTTCCTCAAGGCCTAACATTACTAAAACATTATCATAGTCATTTATTGTTCCTAAACTAATAAAATCTGCTACCATCAACAAAATTGCTTGTTTTACTTTAAAATCAATTCCATTGTATATTTTTTTACTCTTATATAATTCAGATAAGTCTTCCTCTGCTGCCAAAAAATCTTCATCTGTTAAACAATTTGATATTAAATAGGCAGTTTTAAGTATTTCTGGATGATCTATTTGATTTCTTAAGATTCCTTTTCTTTCATCAAAGCCTAGATTTTTAATAAAATTAGAATATTTTTCTACCCTTTCTGCCAATACTTCCAAAGATTGGTTTCGTGCATTATATGAGTCCAAATCTCCTAAAACAAACTGCACATCAAAACCAGCTTGTTGCAAAAATATTGCTCTTAGAATTTGTGATAAAGTTCCCATATGTGGCGTACCACTTAATCCTATTCCAGTTGTAACTATTTGCTTTTTGCCATCTTTTATACCTTCAACAAAATCTTCTGCTTTATAATGACATAGCCATTTTTCTTTCATAACATCCTTACTTATTGTGTTTAAATCAAAATCTATTGGCTTAAAATCCATTGCATTGTAATTGTATTTTTCAATTGTTTTTTTATAATATTTATCATCAAATTTAACCATATTTCCTCCTATTTTTTTAAAACCTTTTGATTAGTATTTACATTCCATTTTTCAAATAAATCTATGCCTAATAAGTCCGAAAGTTCAACCATCATATTATGATAGTAATTATTAACAAAATTGTATGCTCCATCACTCATTTTTTCTGGATTGTCATTAGGGCGAGATAACACTATTGGTGCTTGCCATGTAAGAAAATTAAGCAATTTACACATGTTATCTGATGTAAAAGGTATTTTCTCAATTAAAATTTGTTTATAAATTTTTAAAAAACATATTTGATTTGCTTTCATTGTAAAAGTATTTCTTGGTAATCTATTTCCATCATTTGAATGTAAGTTATAATTAATAGTATCATCAAAAGGAACACCAATAAAGTCAAATACTTTTGAACACACTTCTTCGGGATGAGCTATAAAATCCTCAAAAAACAGGACTTGGACATTATCTCTTCCAAATGTATCAATATAATCTTTAATTCTTAAATAATAATTTCCACTTTCACAAAATTTTGTAGTATAATCACCTTTTAAAATAATCTCACCATTAATCAAATAAAAATTTCTTTTAATCCAATCATCAAACAATTCTCTTGTTGATTTTCCTAAATTTTCTTTAGGTTCGGTGAAACAAGTTCCATCAACTAGATTCATTTTGAATTCTGAATACATTCTAGTTGCAGGTTGTCTAACTAAAAATATTATTTTTGTATTTTTTCCAAAATCTTTATATATTTGATTAGCTGGAACACTTCTACCCAATATCGGATTTATTTCCATAATAACTTTCTTGTCACACGATTTCGGATAATATCTGTTTTGATACCATTCAAATCCTTTGTTTTCCACTAATTCTTTACTACCATAATAAATTGGCTCTTTTATACCCGATAAATATATGTCGGGATGTTGTTTCATAATATCATAAAGTGTTGTTGTTCCACATTTTGCAAAACCAACACATAGTACATTAGGTTTCATCTTTACCTCCTTACTTAAAAAATAAAACAAAGTTATAAAAATTTAAAATAATCAATGTTATTCCAATTAATAATCTTTGCTTTTCATTTGGAATTTTTTGACAAAGCTTTGCTGATAATGGTGCGGTTATTGACCCACCAATTATCAAACCAATTGTAACAATTAAATATTTTTTAATATTAGATATAAACAATATAAAACTTATTGAAGAAGATTATGTTACAAAAAATTCAGTAGCATTAGCCGTTCCTATAATTTTTTTGTAGAAATATCTGTATTTAAAAAACTGCCAGTAGTAATAGGACCCCATCCACCTCCAACAATAGCATCCAAAAATGATGCGACAAAGCCTAAAATTTTAATATAAACCTTACTTTTCATTAAACATATTTTGTTTTTTTTAATTGATGTACATAGAATAATAATTCCCATTATAATTAAATAAATATTAATTATAAATTCAATCAAATTTATTTTTTGTGAAGTTATAAATGCTCCTAAAAATCCGCCTATTATTCCAGTAATGAGTAAATTCTTAAATATTTTTTTATCTATGTTTTTATATCTAATATACGATATCATTGATAACAGCGTTGTTGGAATTTCAGCATAATGAATTATTGGTGAAATTGCTTCACTCGGAACACCAGTAAATGTTTTTATAAATGTTCGGCAACTTACCCCGTAAGCCATACCCAAAGTACCATCTATCATTTCTGCAATAAATCCAACAATAATGTATACAAGTATCATCATAATTCTATAATTTTATCCTTTTTTCAATCGCGTTATATATTTTGTTGGCGCATTCTTTATAATCGATATTATCAACAACAACATCAGCATTCTTCGGAATGTCAAATGGAGAATTAATCCCTGTAAAATCTTTGATTTCACCATTTCTTGCCTTTTTATACAAACCTTTCTTGTCTCTTTTTTCACATTCTTCTAAAGAAGTATTTACATATACTAGAAAAAACTTATCTCCAATTATTTGTTTTGCCATTATTCTATTTATTTCTAATGGACTAATAAATGATACAATATTTATTAATCCTGCATCATTCATAAGTTTTGCAACTTCTGCAATTCTTCTTATATTTTCTATTCTATCATCATTTGAAAATTTTAGATCTTTATTTAAACCTAATCGAATATTATCACCATCTAAAATCATAGTATGATATCCATTTTTATTTAGTAACTTATCAAGTTCATTTGCTATTGTACTTTTGCCTGAACACGACAGACCTGTAAACCAAATAGTTATAGGTTCTTGGCATAATGTTTTTTTTCTATCCTCATTTGTTACTACTGCATTGTGATAAAATAAATTCTTGTTATTCAATATACCATTAACGATTGCACATGAACTCGTTGCATTTGTTATACGATTTATTAGTATTAGTGATCCCAAAGTCTTATTATAATCAAATAAAGTAACAGGAATTTTTTCTAATACCTCCAAATCACAATTAATTATATCATTTTTAGTTATATTTTCTATTGAAGATATATGTTCGTTAGAATCTATATCTATTTTATAATTAATTTTTCTTATGTAACATAGTGTACTTATTGTCCCTATGTTTATATAATAAGCAGTGTTCATTTTCAATTTTTCTTCGTCCATCCACAACATTGTAACGTTAATATTATTTGCGTTATTTAATTTTTCTTCATTTGTTAAAACGCAACCTCTAGAAACATCTATTTCTCTATCAAGAACTATAGTAATAGCTTCACCATTTGATACTGTATTAACTTTTTTATCTAAATTATAAAGTTGTTTTACGTTTGCTTTTTCTTTGCTTGGAAAACAAGTTATTGTATCACCGATATTAATCTTTCCAGAAACAACATTACCTTGAAATCCTCTAAAATTTTGATCTGGACGACAAACTCGTTGCACAGGCATAATAAATTTAGAACTATCAGATTTATTTACATTAACAGTTTCTAAGTATTTCATCAATGTATCATCTTGATACCATTTCATTTTTACCGATTTTTTTGTAATATTATCGCCAACCGTTGCACTAATAGGAATTATTTTTAAAGTAGAATATTTATAATTGCTAAATTGGCTGATAATTTCTTCCTTTGCAATCTCAAACTTAGCTTTATCGTAATTTATTAAATCCATTTTATTTATTACAACAATATAATCTTTTATTCCCATCATCATGCAAATTTTTAGATGTCTCTTTGTTTGTTTCAAAACGCCTTTAGTGGCATCAACTAGTAATATTGCTAAATCTGCTTGACTGGCTCCGACAGCCATATTTCGTGTATATTCTTCATGCCCGGGAGTATCTAAAACAACAAAACTTCTTCTTGATGTATTAAAATATCTGTAAGCAACATCAATTGTAATTTTTTGTTCACGTTCTTCATCTAATCCATCAAGTAAAAGAGAATAATCAATACTACCATTACTTGTAACTTTACTATCAAGCTCTAAAACTTTTCTTTGATCAGCATATAATAATTTTGAATCATATAATAAATGTCCTATTAATGTGCTTTTACCATCATCAACACTACCACAAGTCAATATTTTCAATTGTTCCTTCATTAAAAATACCCCTCCTTTTTTCTTTTTTCCATATTTGTATTACTTTCATGATCAATAACTCGACTTGTTCTCTCACTTGTAACGGCTGCTAATGTTTCATCAACGACTTTATCTATTGTATCTGCATTTGATAAACAGCCTCCTGTTAACGGATAACATCCCAAAGTTCTAAATCTAACCTTATGTTTTTCTATCTTCGATTTGTCAATATATTTTAAAATTCTATCATCATCAATTAAAATCAAATTTCCTTCAATATTGATTATTTCTCTTTCTTTTGCAAAATATAATGGCATTACCTCTATTTTCTCTCGCTTTATGTATTCCCAAATATCTTTTTCTGTCCAATTTGATAAAGGAAATACTCTTATTGATTCTCCATCAAATATTTTAGTATTATATAAATTCCATAACTCTGGTCGCTGATTCTTTGGCTCCCAATTATGAGTCTTGTTTCTAAAAGAAAATACTCTTTCCTTTGCACGAGACTTTTCTTCATCCCTTCTTCCTCCACCAAAAGCTGCCGTAAATCCATATTTATCAAGAGCTTGTTTCAATGCTTCTGTTTTCATAACATCAGTATAAGTTGATCCGTTTTCAAAAGGATTAATATTATTTTTTACTCCTTCTTCATTAGTATAAACAAGCAAATCTATGCCATATTTTTTAGCTTGATTATCTCGGAATTCTATCATTTCATGAAATTTCCATTTTGTATCTATATGCAGAAAGGGAAAAGGAGGTTTTTCTGGATAAAATGCTTTTAGTGCTAAGTGCATCATAACTGATGAATCTTTTCCAACAGAATATAACATTACAGGTTTTTTACAAGTTGCAGCAACCTCTCTTATTATGTATATAGCCTCTGCCTCTAATCTATCTAAATTATTCATACATCCTCCTATTTTTTATTGAATTCCCTTATTTTTCTTTTTGCCAAACTAGTCTTAGCCTTATCTATCCAATCCTCTCTAGGGCCAAAAGATAAATCATCAGTAACAATTCTTACTCTATCCTTATTTTTCAATACATAATCTATTGGTACAAACTCGTCATTTACAAATACTCCAACCATCGTATTCCCAATATCTGTATGTATCTTATATGCAAAATCTATTGGTGTAGCTCCTTTAGGAAGCTCTATGATATCTCCTTTTGTTGTATATACATATACTCTATCTGCAAATAATTCAGCCTTTACTTGATTTACAAATTGTTGATTATCTCCGAACATGGAATTAATTTCTGTTAATGATTTGAAAAATTGAAATTTTTGTTTTAAATCATCTTGCATTACATCTCTTGCTTTTCCCTTTTGTTCATCCCAGTATGCAGTTAAACCAAAGGATGCTACTTTATCCATATCAAATGTTCTTATTTGAGTTTGAACCAATCTATCATCGGGGCCAAATACAGTTGTATGTAAACTTTGGTACATGTTTGTTTTCGGATTACATATATAATCCTTAAATTTGTCATTTATAGGATGATATTCTTTATGAATCATGCCTAATGTGTAATAACAGTTTGCCACTTCATCAACCATTATTTTAAGTGCTAACAGATCATGAATATCAGATAATTTATGACCTTCATTAAGTCTTTTATATATACCATAGATATTTTTTGTTCTTATTTTTATTTCGTTTGGTATATTTTTATCATTTAATAAAGCTTCTATCTTACATAACATTTCTTTTAAGCAATCATTGCTCGATTCTTCTAATCTTAATTTTCGTTCTTCTATTTTTTTATACATATCTGGTTTAAGGTATTGTAATGATAAATCCTCTAACTCTGATTTTATTCTATAAGCACCTATATAATAAGCAAGTGGTACAAATATTTCCATTGTTTCTAGTGAATTTTCTTTTTGTTTAAATTCCGATTTAAATTCTAGTGTTCTCATATTATGAAGTCTATCAGCAAGTTTAATAATTATTATTCTTACATCTTCGGTTATTCCCGTTATTATTTTTCTTGTATTTGCATAATTCTGATCTTGCTTAGATGAAAAGTTCATTTTTGATAATTTTGTTACGCCATCCACCAAATTAGCAACATTTTGATTAAAATCATGAGCAATATCCTCTTTCGTAATGCTAGTATCTTCCAATGTGTCATGTAAAAGGCCGGCACATATTGTATCTCTGTCAGCATGCATATCAGCTAAAATGTAGGCAACATGTAAAGGATGGCTTATATAAGGCTCTCCACTCTGTCTAACCTGATTTTTATGTAAATTTGCAGCATATTCATAAGCTCTTTTTACAATTTCTACTTCTTCTGGATTATACTCTTTCAACTTATCTAACAAATCTTGTAACGTAATATTATTCATCAAAAACACCTCCAACATAACAAAAATAGTGACCAAAAAATTATTTATTTTCGGTCACTATATATTTGAAGGAGTGCATAATGATGCCATGTAGTTATTTTTGCAAACAAAAGAGCATAATTTATTCATTAAGGAAAATTTTATAATAATGAACATTTCAAAGCAATGTTTTAAATCCATAATTTGTAACTCCTCCAACAATTTAATTAGTATTTTATTACATTTTGGCGAGCAAGTCAATAGATTATATAAAAATAAAAGTTATATTTTGCATTAAAAAAATTGCAATAATAAGTAATTATTGCAATTTTATCGATATTTATTGTTTAAAAGTTTTTTCGTTAAATGTTATAAATCATACGAATCTATAATTTCATCATTTAATTTAACTGTTAAAGTATTATCATTCAAAGCAAATTGAACATCACTCGAATAACTTTTTATAGTATCAAATTGGAATGTTGTGGTATTATTTTCTTTCAAAAGAATATTATTATCATCTTGTTTAATCACTAAATAATCACCATACACTTTATACTCCGTTATATTTTGCAAATTCACAAGTAAGTAATTGTTATAATCTTGTATAAAATATTGATCAAATTCATTTTTTACTATAACATAATTATCCGTCTTATAAGATATGTATGTTTCCGAAGAAAATTTAACATTCATATCTTTGTCATATATATTATATTTGTTATCTTTATAAGTAACAATATCGGATAATTTAGCCGAAGCATCAAAACTAGATGTAAAATATATATCATCATAATCTGTCTTTAAATAGACTTTCAAAGTTGGCTTAAAGGAAATAACTCCAAATTTATTATTAACTTTAATTACATATGAATCATTTTCTATACCCTTTTCGTATGTTTTGATCTCTTCAGGGTTAAGAATGACTGTACCATTTTTTACATCAATTAAGCTTATTTTGTTTGAATCAGTTATAAAAGCATATTTTTTTAGAATTAGTGAAGTTGTAACATCTTCTTTCCCGGACATATTTTTAGCCTTAGCAAAATGACAATCCTTAGTTTTACAAGTATATTTTGCAATTAATTCTGAGTTGTCATAGAAGTATATTTTGTTATCAAAATATACTTCATGATTTGGATTTTCTTCTTTAAAATGTTCCTTCATTCCCACAATCGTTGCCGGAATAAATATTAATAAAAGAATAATGATAGAGATAAGTGTATACTTATTCTTCTCCATTTTCTACTCCACTTTCTGCACTCGGAATTTCTTTGGTAGTTTCTAAACCATCTTGATCTTTTATTTTAACTTGATATCTACCCTCTTGGGCACTAACAATTTGATATGCATTTGTTAAATCATCTTGATAAATAGGAATACTACCAATTGCTTCTTTTTTATTATATTCATATATAGATAAATTGTGATTATTTATTACCACATAATATGAACTATATAAATCTAAGTATTCTTGGTTTTTTATAACTTCTTTAACATCAAATGTATATGCCGAATACTTGCCGTTTTCATAAACTTTAACATACTTGTCCATATAATTAACTATCTTGCCACTAAAAGCACCCGTTAATTTGCTTCCGCTTTTATCAACTAATTGATATGCTCCGGCGTCATTTTTTACTTGGATGTAATCGCCAATTCTTTCCATAGAAGCATACTCTGCTGCTAAAACACTAGAAACTTTATTATTTGAAAATGTTATTAATCCATATTTATCTTTCTTTTCACTTTTAACAATTGCTATTAATCCTGATCCTGATGCAAATGTTAAAGAATTACTGCCAGAATAAATACCCGCATCAACCTCTGTGTATTTTCCTAAAGTTTTCTCTCCCTTTAAATCATACAAAACGATAAGAGGTGTTTTAGAAGACATAGTATCATAAATAAAAGCATATCTTTTATCAATAACCGGTAAATAGCCTTCTTTTTTATTGGTATTTAACTCATTACTACTATTATTTTTTTCTTTAGCAATATAGCAATTATCATAGCTAGAGTTAGCCGATTCAATAACATTTTTGCTATTACATTTATAACTTCCAAGTAATGAAGTTTTAGCTTCATCTTCATAAAAATACAAAGCACCATCATAGTAAGAAATAAAATCATATTTCTCACTAACCATTTTTTCATACACATTTATGACTTTTGATGTAACTTCATTATTGTTGTTGTAATATTCAATTGTTACAGTTGGATGATTTTCGATAACCCAAAAAGCTTCTTTAGTATCAATTAATTTATTATTTTTATCATATATATAAGTTTTATTATAATAATCATTTGGCAAAACTATATCATCTTGTTGCAACAAATTCTCTTTATAATCATAAATACTTAAGGATTTATCATTAATACCTACAACGAAATCATTTAAAAGCATTATATAATCATATGTTTTATTAAATTCCAAATTATTTCGATAATCAACAATTGAATATTTATTATCTTTTAAAACAACAATATGCTTGTCATTAAAGCTTTTAATAGGATAACTAATTCTTTTAGATACTTCCTTACCTGTTTCGTCTACTAAAATATATCTATCATCTTTTTTACCAACAAGTATATTATAGTTCTTAAAATTATCCTCATTAATACCTAAGTATTCATATTTAAAATCAATTAACTTTGTTAAAACGCCATCCTCAACTTTAAATAAACCATATTTACTTTCAGCATTTTCTAAGATAATGTACTCTAGAGTATCAATCTTATAATATTTAGCAAGTTTATAGTTGTCTAATACTTTATTATTCTCTATATCGTATGAAAAAAGCATACCTTCATCAGCTTTATTATCATATATAAAAACTATTTTATTATTAATAATAGGCATTAATCTTTTTACTTCCGTCATATCTTCATATATATATTTAGGAGTGTCAAACGTATCTTCATTACTAATATATGATACATAGCAATGTTTTTCATCTTTGTTTTTGCAAGTGTATTTTCCAATTTCCTTATCATTGCTATCAAGTAATATTAATACCCCATTTTCATAGCGATAATTATCTTTTTCAATAACAACTTGTTTTTTATCATCTTTTTTAACTTCTGATTTATTATCACGAAGTACTAAAAACAATATTAAACCTACAATTAATAGTACTAGTATTATGCTAATAATTATTATAGTTTTCTTTTTCTTTGGCAAAGATTTCCATTTTTCCTTAAAACTCTTTTTAGGCCTTTCTTCCTCTTTTTTAGTTTCTTCATCTGTTCTATCAACCATTAAATCTTCGAGTTCATTATCCGATGTTACCTCACTTACTTCTTCTGAAACACCAGTAGGAGCGTTTTCACTAGGAAAAGAAGTTAAATCTTCTTTGTAATCATCAGCTGGAACTTCAATTATTTCATCATCATCTTTGATCGTGAACTCTTTTGTATCAAACTCTTCATTCATTTAAATCACATCCCTATTATGTTTCAATTATAACATATTAGTTTTATATTTTCTATAATTATTAAAAAAACTCCGAAGAGTTTTTAGAATACAATCGCAATTAAATTATTTGAACCTTTATTAACCAATTTAGTTACTGTATTAGAAAGTTTATACCTAGTTGCCTCAGGCATCATAGAAAGTTTAGAACGTATACCATCACCAACTAATTCTTCTAGACTTCTACCGAAAATCTCACTTTTCCAAATGCTTTCAGGATTCTCATCATAATCTTTCATAAGATAGTCAATAAGTTCCTTACTTTGAGCTTCACTTCCTATAATAGGCTCAAATGTACTTTGAACTTCAACTTTCATCATATGAATAGATGAAGCATTAGCTTTTAATTTTACGCCATATCTACTACCCTGTTTAATAATTTCGGGAGTTTCTAATTTCATATCACTAATATTTGGATAAACAATTCCGTAACCAGTTGATTTAGCCATTTTTAATGCTGATTTGATATTTTCAAGTTCAAGAGCATTTTCTTTATAATTAGCAAATATTTTAAGTAAACCAGATTTTGTTGTTGCCGCATCACCTACATAACTTTTTAAAACGTTCTCATATAATTCTTCGGAACTATCAAGATTTAATGTTACTACTCCAGTTGAAGCATCTAGTTCACTTATATAGGCTTTCTTAATAATATCTGAGTTTTCAAAATGATTAATGATATCATCAACGTCTTTTAATTTGCTTACATTTAGAGTGCTTTCTTTTATCTTTTCTAAATAATGAGCTTTTATTTCACTACTCTTAGGTAAAACTGAAATCCATTCAGGAACATTTACTTTAATATCTAAGACTGGGAACTCATATAATGCTTGCTTTAAGATATTAATTATTTCAACTTCATTCATATTTTCAACACTTGTTGGCATTACAGGAACGCTATATTCTTCTCTTAAGGAATTAGCAAGTTCAACCGTTTTAGTATTAGTTGGATGTACCGTATTTAAAATAACAATAAAAGGTTTACCAATTTCTTTTAACTCCGAAACTATTTTCTTTTCTGTCTCAACATAGTTTTCTCTTTTTATTTCACCAAAAGATCCATCTGTAGTAACAACCACTCCGATTGTTGCGTGATCCTTAATTACTTTTTCCGTTCCTATTTCTGCCGCTTCAATAAATGGTACAGGCTCTTCAAACCATGGAGTTTTTACCATTCGAGGATTTCCATCTTCATCTTCATAACCTTTGGCCTCTGGAATAACATAACCAACGCAATCAACTAATTTTATTTTGGTTTCAAATTCTTCGACTTTTATTGTAGCTCCTGCAGAAGGAACAAATTTTGGCTCAGTAGTCATAATAGTTTTTCCTTGAGCACTTTGTGGTATTTCATCTAAGCATTTCTTTTTTTCATATTCATCAGTTATATTTGGAACCACAATATTTTCAATAAATCTTTTAATAAAAGTACTTTTACCAGTTCTAACAGCTCCAACTACCCCTAGATATATTTCTCCATTTCCTCTTTTTGCTATAGACGAAATAATTTCATTCTTATCCATTTCATCATCTCCGTTTTTCTAATAAAATCTATGAAGATGTAGAAAATATATACCAAAATTATATATTAAAATAAAAAAAAGAGAGTCAACTCTCTTAAAAAATTAATTTAAAGCTTTTAAAAGTTCATCTTTTTTCATTGTTGAAAAACCTTTAACGCCTTTTTCTTTTGCTAAAGCTTTTAACTCAGCTAAGGTTTTTCCACTTAAATCTGAACTATCTTTTTTTTCGTTAGTCTCTTCTTTTTTAACAGCTTTCTTTTCTTCTTTTTTTACAGCTGTAACTACTTTTTCACCATTTAGTGCTGCTGTAGCAACTTTAACCAACTCGCTGAATGCTTCTTTATTATCAATTGCTAATTCTGAAAGCATTTTTCTATTAATAACAACTCCAGCTTTAGTTAAACCATTGATAAACTTAGAATAACTTATACCATTTTCACGGCATCCAGCATTAATTCTGGTAATCCAAAGTTTTCTAAAGTTTCTTTTATTTGCTTTACGATCACGATAAGCATAAGTACCACTATGAAATAATTGCTCTTGAGCAGTCTTATATAATCTGTGTTTTGAACCAAAGTATCCTTTAGCAGCTTTTAATACTTTTCTTCTGCGTGTCTTAGATACAGTTCCGCCTTTAACTCTTGTCATGTTTCACCTCTTTACAAAACAGATTTTAATCTGCTTGCTTCTCCTTTTCCTAATGTTCCTTTATTTCTTCTTTGTCTAACTTGCTTTGCTGAATCTTTGTTAGTCTTGTGATTTCCGTTTGACTTCTTATATGATAAGTCTCCATTTTTCTTTACTTTGAAAACTTTACTTGAAGCCTTATGTGTCTTTTGTTTTCCACTTGCCATAAATTTTCCTTCTTTCTACTTTTTTGGTGCTAATAATAGTGACATTTGTCGTCCCTCAAGCTTTGGCTCTACTTCTATAGTAGAAACCTCTTCTAATGAATTTGCAAATTTAAGTAAAACTTCTTTACCTAATTCCGGGTGAGCCATTTGCCTACCTTTAAAACGAATAAATGCTTTTATTTTGTGACCTTTTTTCAAATAATCTTCCGCATTTCTACGACGAGTCTCAAAGTCACCTACATCTATCGTTACTGATAAACGATACTCTTTAATATCCTTATTGGTTTCTCTTGCACGTTTTTGAGCATCTTTCTGCTTTTTTTGCTTCTCATATTTGTATTTATTATAATCAAGTATTTTACCAACTGGTGGAGTTGAGTTTTCATTTAATAAAACCAAATCCAAACCCGCGTAATTTGCAAGAGTAAGAGCATCTTTTATATTTTTAACTCCCATTTGCTCTCCATTAGGGCCAATTACCATTAATTCAGAAACTCTTATCTGTTCATTAATTGGTAATTCATTTTTATTGCTTGCTATAATAAGCACCTCCATACAATTAAAAAGGTAGATATCTCTATCCACCTCAAAATCCATAATAATGTATTCAATTATAATGTATATTGGCTTTTGACCTATTACTTAAGTAATCAGGTGGATATAAATCGCTTTCCTTTTTTAATAACAATAAGATTATATGCTACTTTTTATGATTTGTCAACTTTTTATTTTTTATTTGTTATTTTTTCCTCTAAATAGCTTAGAAAATCATTTTTACTTAAAGTATGAGTCTCTTCACTACCATAGCATCTATAACTAATTGTTTTATCATCTACTTCTTTTTGACCTAAAACTAATATAATTGGAATTTTTTTCATCACAGCTTCTCTTATTTTATAGCCAAGTTTTTCTTCACGCTTGTCAATATTTACTCTATAACCATGATTAAGAAGCTCTTTATATATTTCACTTGCATAATCTAAATGATATGCATTATTAACTGGAATTACTTCTATTTGATTAGGAGCAAGCCAAAGTGGTAAAGCCCCTTTAGTCTCCTCAAGTAAGAAGGCTATAAATCTATCTAATGATCCCAAAATCGCTCTATGTATTACAACAGGTGTTTTCTTTTCGCCATCAACGCTAATGTAATTCAAATCAAATTTTCTTGGAAGCAAGAAGTCAAGTTGAATAGTTGATAGTGCAACTTCATTACCTACAGCTGGTTTTACTAATATATCAAGCTTAGGGCCGTAGAATGCTGCTTCACCTTTAGCTTCAACATAATCTATACCTATATCATTAAGTACTTTTCTTAAGTCTTCTTCAGCACTATTCCACATATCATCATCTTGGAAATATTTTTCTTTATCTTCTTCGTCTCTCAAAGACAAACGACATTTATAATCTTTAAATCCAAAGTCTTTGTAAACATCCATGATTAAATCTAAGACGCCCTTAAATTCAGATTCGATTTGTTCTTTAGTACAGAATATATGTGAGTCATTTTGCGTAAATGATCTAGCTCTTTCAATACCCTTTACAGCCCCAGCGGCTTCATATCTAAAGTCATTAGCTATTTCTGCAATACGAACTGGTAAATCTTTATATGAATGTAAGAAATTTTTATACATTACCATGTGATGTGGACAATTCATTGGTCTTAAAACATATGCTTCGTTATCCATCTCCATTGCTGGAAACATATCATCTTTGTAGTGATCCCAATGTCCACTTGTTTTATATAATTCTACACTACCTAAATCTGGAGTATGAACATGGCTGTATCCATATTTTATTTCTTTATCAGTGATGTAATTTTGTAGAGTTCTCCATAAAGTGTAGCCATTTGGAAGCCACATAGGAAGTCCCTTTCCAACTAAATCAGAAAGCATAAATATTCCTAAGTCTTTGCCTATTTTTCTATGGTCTCTTTCCTTAGCATCCTCTAATTCTTTTAAATGAGCCTCAAGTGCTTCCGGAGTATCAAAGCATACACCATATATTCTTTGAAGCATCTGATTTTTACTATCACCTTTCCAATAAGCTCCACTAAATTTCAAAAGTTTAAAGTTTTTTAATTCTTTAACTGATTCAACATGTGGTCCGCGACATAAATCAGTAAAATCTCCTTGAGTGTAACAAGAGATTACTTGCTCATTTTCATCCATTCTGGAAATCAGATCAATCTTATAAGGATCATTCTTAAACATTTCCAAAGCTTCATCTTTCTTTAATTCATGTCTAACAATTCTTTTTCCATCTTTCGCAAGTTTTTTCATTTCTTTTTCAATAGCATGCAAATCATCTTCATTTAGAGTTTTACCACCTAAATCTATATCATAATAAAACCCTTCTTCAATAACTGGTCCAACCCAAAATTTTGCTTCTGGATATAAATGCTTTACTGCTTGAGCCATTAAGTGAGCACATGAGTGATTCATTACACTTAATTTTTCATCCTCTTTAATATTTATCATATTATCCCTCTTTCTTTAAAAAAAGTACCACACGTTTGAAAGGAGCAAACATGCGGTACCATCCTTATTTTTACTTAATTTTAATAACGGTATTACCCGGGATTTATTAATCCTCTTGGAAAGTAGTAATAATTAATACATCATGTTAGTTTTCACCAGCCACTAACTCTCTAAAAATCATATATTAACATCGTGTCTTTCCGCTTTGATTTAATTTAATATTATCACCATTAAATTAATAATTCAACTATTATTTACGTGTATTACTTTTGTCTTCAATAATACCTTAAATCGTTTCCATATCATGAAGCTTATAAGCATCCATCATTAAACGCATGCATACAACTGCTCTAGAATTAATGTAAGAAACATCTAAATCTTCAAGCTTTCTATCAGGCTTGTGAAAAGTAAGATTCTCATTAATAATATTTAATAACATATCAACGTTAGTGCCAATTTCTTCTAAAGAGTATTCTTCTTTCACTTCTTTAAGTACTTTTTGTAAACATATCATATCAGTTCCGATTGCAGATTCCATAATTACCTCCCAGATTCCTTATATTATATAATTATTTTTTTAAATATGCAATTTTAATTTGATAATTTTAGCTAAAAAACGTATAATTAGTTAGGAGGCAGTTCATGAATTTTTTTATTAAAAAAACAACAATTGAAACTAAAAAAAACATAAAGGATAATTTGATAGTGTGCGTTAGTGATATTCACTATAAAAAAGACATGACTGAAAACTTTTTAAATGAGATTAGCAAACACATCGATGCCATAAATCCAAATAAAATATGCATATTAGGTGATTTTTTAGATGACTTTTCTTTTGATAGCTGTATAGATATGATTGAGTGGATATATAATTTAGCGAAAAAATATCCTATTTACATTGCCCTAGGAAATCACGATGCTAAATGTCAAAATGAAGAAAAATTGTATTTTATCCCTCATCTTTTACTATTTAAGTTAAAGAATTTACACAATGTAACTTTACTAGAAGACTTAGAATACCATAAAGATGAGAACATAACATTTTATGGAGCTAGCTTTTATAATGTTAGCGAAAAAGAAGAAATGATTTCGTTTTATAATAACCACGTACCAGAAATATCTAAAGAAAGTTTTAACATTCTTCTTAGTCATAGTCCTTACGTAATGAATGAATTTAATAAGTTAAATAAAGATTATGATAACATTGATGCTATATTTTCAGGACATACTCATAGTGGACTTATGCCATTTTTTTTAGATAAACATTTAAAAACAAACCATGGATTATATACAAAGGATCTAGGAATTTTTCCTTCATGCTCAAGAGGAGAAATAGAAATCGATAAAAACAAAAAAGGAATTATTATACCAGCAATAACTCCTCTTCCTAGCGATAATAATATTCTTAAAGCAGCCAATAAATGCTTTTACAAACCTGGAATGGAATTAGTTAGAATAAAAAAAGGATAAAATTTTATCCTTTTTTTATTACAAATTTGTTGTCCACTACATCTATAATTATTTTGTCATTAGTTTTAATTTCATTATTAATAATTTTTAAAGCAAGCAAAGTTTCAATGTTTTTTGTAACAAACCTTTTAATAGGTCTTGCTCCAAATGATTCATCATATGATGAATCAATAATAAACTTTTTAGCATTATCTGTTAAAGTAATAGTTATGTTGCTATCCTTTAATCTATTTTCAGTCTCTTTAATTATTTTATCTAAGATCTCGTAAACAACATCTCGTGATAGAGAATTAAAGACTATTATCTCATCGATACGATTTATGAATTCAGGTCTAAAGTGCGACTTTAATTCTTTCATAACTAATTCTTTACTATCTTTTTTATTATCTAAAATATATTCACTACCCAAGTTAGATGTCATAATTATTATAGTATTTTTAAAATCAACTACTCTACCTTGTGAATCAGTTATACGACCATCATCCAAGATTTGAAGTAAAATATTAAACACATCACGATGAGCTTTCTCAATTTCATCAAATAACACAATACTATAAGGATTTCTTCTTACAGCCTCGGTTAATTGTCCACCCTCGTCATATCCTACATATCCTGGAGGCGCTCCGACTAAACGAGAAACATTAAAACTTTCCATATATTCCGAACAGTCTATACGAACCATATGTCTTTCATCGTCAAATAACTCATAAGCTAGACTCTTTGCTATTTCTGTTTTACCAACACCTGTAGGGCCTAAAAAGATAAATGAGCCAATTGGTCTATTAGGATCTTTTATACCACTACGACTTCTAATAATAGCATTACTTACAAGTTCAATAGCTTCATCTTGACCTTTCACTCTTTTTTTCAAATTTTCTTTTAGAGATAATAACTTATCCTTTTCACCACTTACCAATTTACTTACAGGAATATGTGTCCATTTAGAAATAACTTCGGCAATGTTTTCTTCATCAACAACGTCACTAAGCATTTTACTATCAACTTGTTCTTTTAAACTAGCAAGCTTTTTTTCGAGTTCAGGAATTTTGCCATGTCTAAGCATTGCTGCAGTTTCCAAATCATAACTATTTTCCGCAGTCTTTAATTTGAATTTGGCATTTTCTATTTCTTCTTTTACTTTGTTAATACCAAGATTTAAGTTCTTTTCTTTTTCCCAAGTATCACGCATTTCTTTTTCGCTTTGTTTTAAAGTATCAAGTTTAGAATTAATTTTTTCAAGTCTTTTTAAAGATAAGTCATCCTTTTCTTTCTTTAATGCTTGTCTTTCAATTTCTAAACGCATTATATTTCTAGTAAGCTCATCGAGTTTAACTGGTACTGAATCGAGCTGAATCTTTATGGTAGCACATGCTTCATCAACTAAATCAATAGCTTTATCAGGAAGAAAACGATCAGTAATATATCTATCAGATAACACAGCTGCTGAAACTAAAGCATTGTCCTTAATTGTAACTTTATGGAACACTTCAAATCTTTCTTTTAAACCACGTAATATAGTAATTGTATCTTCAACATTCGGTTCACTTACAATAACTTTTTGAAGCCTTCTTTCTAAAGCACCATCTTTTTCTATATATTTACGATATTCATTTAAGGTAGTTGCACCAATTAATCTTATATCGCCTCTGGCAAGCATAGGTTTTAACATATTGCCGGCATCCATAGCTCCGGTTTCACCAGTACCAACAATCATATGAATTTCATCGATAAACATAATGATATCGCCATTACTTTCTTCGACATTTTTCAAAACAGCTTTTAGTCTTTCCTCAAATTCACCACGATATTTAGCACCAGCAATTAATGCTCCTAAATCAAGTTCCCACAATGTTTTATTCTTTAAACTTTCTGGAACATCGCCTTTTACAATACGTTCAGCAAGTCCTTCAACTATAGCAGTTTTACCAACACCAGGTTCACCTATTAGTACTGGGTTATTTTTAGACTTACGAGATAAAATTCTTGTTACGCTTCTTATCTCTTCATCTCGACCAATAACGGGGTCTATTTTATTTTCACGAACAGCTTCGGTGATGTCTCGTCCATATTTTTTCAAAACATCCTCTTGTTCATTTATATTTTCATTATTATACATAAAATCCCTCCTTACGTTATATATTATATCTCACTTGTTAGCACTTGTCAATATCAAGTGCTAACTACCATATAAACAAAAAGGCTTAAATAAAAAGCCTAATATTGAATACCCCATACTACATGGTATTTTGCGTCTTTTTCACAACATACACACTTGCCAGTAATTAATTTTTCATCTTTTAAAATACATCTCGATTTGCAGCCTCTTAATTCTTTTATCTTGAGTTCACAAGATTCGGAGCCACACCAATCACCATGTATAAATCCTGGCGTTGTATTTATAATATGTGCAAGTTCTTCATAATTATGTGCCGTGAATGTTAAATCATCTCTTCTTTTAACTGCTCTTTCGTACATATCTTTTTGAATAGTATTTAATAATTCTTTTACGTAACTTAAAACATCTATATCTGTAGTTTCCAACAATTTTTCACGTGTATCTCTTCTTACAAAAGTTATGTTTTTATTAAGTAGATCTCTTTTTCCTATCTCAATTCTAACAGGGATTCCATTTACTTCTGCCTCGGCAAATTTAAATCCTGGCGTTTTTTCAGTTGTATCAATATAAGAAGTAACCCCACCATCATTTAAAATTTCATTATAATGATTTGCTAAACTAATAATTTCTTCATCTCTTCCAATCGGAATTATTACTACCTGTTTAGGAGCAATATTTGGTGGAAGTACTAATCCATAATCATCCCCATGAACCATAATTAATCCACCAATCATTCTTGTTGTAGTTCCCCATGATGTTTGATAAACAAATTCTTGGTTGTTATCCTTATTTAAAAATTTTACATCATAAGCTTTGGCAAACTTTTGGCCAAAGTAATGACTAGTGCCAGCTTGCAAAGCTACGCCATTATACATTAATGCTTCATTTGTTAAAGTAAATTCAGCACCAGCAAATTTTTCTTTTTCAGTTTTTATTCCCGTAATTGAAGGTATAGCTAGTATTTCATGATGGAACCACTTATAAACATCCATCATTCTTTGGGTTTCTTCCAAAGCCTCTTTTTCTGTGGCATGAATAGTATGACCTTCTTGCCATAATATTTCTCTACTTCTTAAAAAAGGACGAGTTTCTTTTTCCCAACGTAATATATTACACCATTGATTATATAATTTTGGTAAATCACGATAAGATTTAACATGATCTTTATAATAATCACAGAACATAGTTTCACTGGTAGGACGTATACATAGTCTTTCTTCAAGTTCTTTTTTACCACCCATAGTTACCCAGGCAACTTCTGGAGCAAAGCCCTTAACTAATTCTCCTTCTTTTTTTAATAGATTTTCCGGAATTAAAAGCGGCAATTGAACATTCACATGTCCTAAACTTTTGAACTTTTTGTCAAGCACTTGTTGCATTTTTTCCCAAATAGCATAACCGTTGGGTTCAATAACCATACATCCTTTGACAGATGAATAATCTGCAAGCTTAGCAGCTCTTACAACATCTGTATACCATTTAGCAAAATCAACATCTCTACTTGTTATTGCCTTGTTATTCATTATAATTCCCTCTTTCATAGTTAGTATTATACCATGAAAAAAAAGATTATCAAATAATCTTTAAAACATTTTTTCTACTCCCTTTGGAACTTTATCATTTACTATTCTCTCAATTATTTTATTTTCTTGTTCTTTTGTGACTTTTTTATTAGTCATTTTGCTTAAAGTTGATATAATTTCTCTTAATGTGCTCTCATCCTTCATATTACCATTTTGTAATTTTTCAGCTAAAGATAAAATCGTATTTTTATCAACCTTGGTCTTTTTCTCAACCTTTTTAAAAAAGTTATCACTAAACGCCATATTTATCCTCCTAGAATAATATATGGCAAAAGCAATTTAAAGTTACTTAGATTCTTTGTTTACAAAATCCTCATAGAAAATATCATCTGGTTTTAAATTAAATATTGCAGCAATTCTCTTTGCAAGATCATAGTATAAATTTCTATTTCCGTTCTCAATTTGCCAATAGTAAGATTTACTAATATTTAGCATTTGCGCCATGTCCATAAACGAGTAATTGTTAGCCACTCTAAGAGCTTCTAGTTTCTCATGTTTTTTTCTTTCCATTATATCTTCTCCCATTTAATAATATAGTATTTTTTTTAGTTTGTCAATTTTATAAAGTTATAACTAGGTAGACTTTTTAGCTGTTAGGAAATATATTTTTAAATGTGATGCGGTTATGAATACAAGAAAAATCATTGGAATCAATTTAAAATATTTGCGTTATACGGCTAATAAAAGTCAAGAAGAATTTTATCACAATCTTGGCCTATCGTATAAGTATTTAGCTAGCGTTGAACGCGGTGAAGTTAATATTACTGTTAATTTTTTAGATGATTTAGCAAAAAGATTAAATATTAACGTATCTGATTTAGTAACTTTTGACGAAGCAAAAGTTATTCAAGATAAACGTTATGATTCAAAAAGAGTAGAAATTAAATAATTTCTGCTCTTTTTAATCTTCATTTTTCTCAAGTTTGTTTTTAAACTGTAAAATTATAGGAGTGCCTTTTAAATCAAAGTTTTCTCTTATTTTATTTTCTAAATATCTTTCATAGCTAAAATGTACAAGTCCTTTATTATTTACTTTGAATGTAAATTTTGGAGGACGCGTAGCAGTTTGACTTACAAAATAAATTTTTAATCTTTTGCCCTTATAAGATGGTGCAGGATGCAAATTATAAGCTTCCGTAATAACATCATTTAAAGCCGACGTTTTTATCTCTTTTCTATTATTATTATAGGCATTTATTATTTCAGGCATAAGCATATGAATTCTTTTTTTAGTTTTAGCTGATAAATAAACAATATTTATATAAGGAACAAATTGAAAATTATTTAAAATATCTCTCTTCCATTTTTTTAGTTCCTTATCCGGATCTTTTATAGTATCCCATTTATTTACCACTATCACTACGCCTTTTCCACTTTCAATAGCATAAGATAATATATGTTTGTCATGTTCAATAATTCCTTCTTCGGCATCAATTACTAAAACGCAAACATCACTTCTTTCGATGGCTTTTAAACTTCTAATCAAACTATACTTTTCAACATTTTCATAAATACGACCTTTTTTTCTCATACCGGCTGTATCTATAACGATGTAATCGTTATGGTCATATGTAAATTTTGTATCGATAGCGTCTCTAGTAGTACCTGCCACATCACTTACTATTACTCTTTCTTCATTAAGCAAAGCATTAACTAAACTACTTTTTCCGACATTTGGACGACCTATAAAAGAAAACTTAAGAATATCATTTTCTTCATCAAGTTCACTTTCTTTCATATCTTTAACTAAATCATCTAATAATTCTCCAAATCCTGTATTATGCTCTCCACTCACCGGATAAATGTGTTCAAATCCTAATTCATAAAAAGCATATATGTTGTCTTTGCGTTCTTCATTATCAATTTTATTTACAATTACAAAAACTTCCTTATTGCTTTTTATAAGCATGTCTCTTACTTTAAAATCATTATTGCTTAAATCCTCTTTACCATCAACTACAAATAAAATAATATCTGATTCATCGATGGCTAATTCAGCCTGAGCGATTATATTTTTGTTGAAATCGCCATCCCCAAGATCAATTCCTCCAGTGTCTATTAAGTAAAACGATTTGTTTTTATAAGTAACGGTACCATATATTCTATCTCTTGTAATCCCAGGAGTATCCATAATTATTGATTTTTTTTCTTTTATCAACCTGTTAAAAATCGTACTTTTTCCAACATTAGGTTTTCCAATTAAGCAAACAGTCTTTTTCATAATAAACTCCTTTCAAGTTGTAATACTATATCATTAATCAATTACTTTGGCAAGCTTCACCAGTTGCATTAAAACTGGCACTTACTCTGCCGTCACTATTGTTAATACTTACAGAACAATCATCCATACGCTCGTTGTTAATCGGATTAATTAAATCTTCTTCCTTTAAATATCCAAAACCTTTGATGGCAGATAATTTCAGTTTGCCATCTGATGGTTTACACTTTCCATCTTCAACACATAGTTTAGCATTACTTTCTATTAATTTAATTCTTGCTTTGTACATATTATTTTTAATTTGCTTTGAAACAGAAATAACCGATGGAACAGCAATAGTTATAACTATTGCTAAAACTCCAATTGTTGCTAACAATTCCACCATAGTAAATCCCTTATTATTCATAAAATCACCAACCTAATTATAATCTATAAATTAAAAAAAGCCAATAATGACTTTAATTTAATTTTTCTGAAATTTCTTGATAAACTTCCTCTTTACCTTTTTTAGTTATTGTAGAAAATGGAATAAACATATCATCTTCCAACTTTAAAGTATCCTTAATTAATTTATCTTGTTTTAATCTTCCATTTTTACCTACTTTATCATATTTAGTAGCAATTATCTTAATTTCTAAGTTATAATAATTCAAGAAATTGTACATCAAAACATCATCTTCCGTAGGTTTATGGCGATAATCAATAAGCATAAACACTTCTTTTAAATTTGGTCTGTTTTTCAAATATTCTTCGATCATCATTCCAAATTTCTTTTGAATTTGTTTTCCTCCACTAGCATAACCATAACCAGGAACATCAACCAAATAAAAGTTTTTATTAACTAAATAAAAGTTTAGTGTTTGAGTTTTACCAGGTTTTGAACTTGTTCTAGCAAAGTTTTTTCTTTCAATTATAGTATTTATAAAACTACTTTTTCCAACATTACTTCTTCCAACTAACAAAAATTCTGGTAGATTATCTGTAGGATATTGACTTGTTCTTACAGCTATATTGGGCAGTTCAACTGAATTAATTTGCATAATATCACCGAAGACATTATAAAACATATTTTTATTTTTTGCAAATTTAGTGCTTTTTCGAATAAAGTTATAATACTGAGGACGATATTATGCAGAGATTTCCCGGAAATTATAATTCTACTCTTTTTACTTTAAGCGGTGTCGCTATTGGGGCTCTTTTTTTAGATGACTTCACTCCTAATGAACAAAATAGTATTGGTAACTGGCTTATTTTAGTCGGCCAGGTTATTCTTACAAATGCCGCTCAACAGGTACTAATAAAAGGTAGGCAAAAAGGAGGTTATGAGGATCCAAATATCACTGGAATAAATAACTTTTCGGAACAAGTAATATCAAACGAGGAACAAATAACCATTTTGGAAAATGCCTTAAAACGTATTCAAGATGAACTTGAAAACATAAAAAAAGGATAAATTATTTACCCTTATATTTTATTAATTATATTCTTTCCTTTTTTCTTATAAAGAATTAGTCCGACTAAACCTAAAACTATCACGGAAATAACTGGAAGAGCATAACCGCTATGTACTGGATCTACAGCACCACAGTAACTCAAATAATCTTTTTCGCTTACTTTATTTCCCTTAGGATCATAATATACTCCATCAACTATTTCGCATTTATGCTCAGGAGTTTTTTCGGCTGGTTCCTTTGGCTTTTCTGGTGTTTCTGGCACTGGTTCTAAAACCTCAGGAATAGAAATACCATCTTTTAAATTCATACGAAATATAAATTTAAAATTTATTTCATCTTCGGCTTCTTTAAACTCTAAGCCATTATCATCCCACGTAAATCTACTAATATCGCTTTTTATAAAGTTTTCGTATATTTTATTATCTTTTTTAAAATGCTTAACATAGCCTTTTACTAAAACATTTGCAGCCTTTTTAATACTATCCCTAAGTTTATCACGTTTTTCCGAGCTTGTTTCCAAAAAAAAGTAATCATGTATTCCAATTATTTCATCATCAGCGTCTTCATAGACAATAATATGAGTTGTGCCCTCAGCATACATATTGCAACTATCAAAACTATAACAGCTTACGTACTCAACTTTATCATCAGCAGCCACAGTTTCAACAAAATCATAAAACTTCTTAGCATCTTCATTTACTTCTCGAGTTACTTTAAACAAGTTTAATTTAAATTGTATCGAAGGTTCTTCGGCAATATAAACGCCATTTTTACTATATTCTAAATTAGTCACAGAATCAGCATAATAATCTTCGGAATAAATAATATTAATATTCTTATAATTTATATTACCTAATCCAACATAATCAATAAACTCATTAAACAAATAGTATATCGTGTCATCGTCACCTTTTACTGTAGAAGCATCTTTAACATATTCTATATATTCTCCATTTACAATTTTAAAATATATATTCACGTCTATTACGTCGCGTTCATCTTTTTCATTATATACTTCTCGAGTATAAACAATATTAAAGTCGAATGTTTTAGGATTTTGATCATCGCCTTCAAATATTTTATAATCAGGATCAAGTGTAAAAAGTGTTCTGGTGCTATTAGAAATTAACTCGCTTAATCTGTTATACGTTTTTTTATCGAAAGCGGATAATTCTATATTCATACTTTTTAAATCATCAAGTTTAATTTCGCCCTTTTTTAATTTTTCTTTAGCTTCATCTTGCTTTTCATCCGGATCGCAAGAAACAAAATAATAATTGTTATCATCAACATAAAAAAACTTACTTTGATCGTTCTCTGGAAAAATAAATTCGTAAGAACTTAGGCACATAACAGGTGGTTGATTTTCTTCGGCAAAAACACTGTTAACGCCAAAGAATAATAAAACTATAAATACTACTAAATTAAATATTTTTTTCATATAAACCTCTCTCTATTTTCAGTGTAAAGAAAATACAATCAACTGTCAAAAGAAAACATATGATTTCGCATATGTTTACGTCAAAAGCGTAAATTAATTTACACGCTCTTAAATTTTCCTAAATACATTCTTTCCTTTTTGCTTATAAAGAATTAATCCGATTAAACCTAAAACTATCATAGAAATAATTGAGATTGCATAACCACTATGTACTTGATCTACAGCACCACAGTAACTTAAATAATCCTTTTTGCTTACTTTATTTCCTTTAGGATCATAATATACTCCATCAACTATTTCGCATTTATGCTCAGGAGTTTCTTCGGCTGGTTTTTCTGGTGTCTCGGGTTTTTCTGGCGTTTCCGGCACTTCTGGTTTATCTGGAGTTTCTGGTTTTTCAGGTTCTTCAGGTTTTTCTGGATCCTTACCATTATTAACTTTGTCTCTCCATATTAATATTTCAGCGTTTTTTTCTTCATCTTCTTCATGAGCTATAGTGTCATTGTAAGAATAGTTATATAATATATAAGTATCACTTGGGCTATCATAAATTCCATAAAAGCTAAATATAGATGAGTTGTATTTATGTTCAAACAAAATGTTATTTCCATCCGTTGCTATAAGTTTATCATAATCATCATATATAAGCATTTTATTATCAATTGAATAAGCTATTTTGCTACTCAACTGTTTTTTATCACTATCGTATAAGTATACTGGAGCGGGTCCCGTTATCCTTGAAGTAGCATACCGCCAATAAAACATTTTATCATTTAATGAGTATGATCCGGCAAGAAGGGAATCTACTTCAAACTCACCTATTTCAGTCGTAAATAGTTCTTTTTCGTTATTAAAAATAACTGCGCTTTCTTTTTGAGAATCTTTTGAATAATATATATAATTATTAGAATTACTAGTATAAGAAGATAGTCGAATATCTTTGATGTCATATTTTTTATTAGTATATTCTAAAGCCTTTCTATTACCAGAAACAACATAATATTTATCGCCAATTTTTATAATTGGCATATTTCTATTATCGTTTTCTTCATATATTTTATTGTTGGAATCAGGTTTGATTATATAGCGATCATCATTTTCATTATAACCAGAATCTATTACCCCTACTTTGCCATCCTCAGTTTCAACCTCACAAATATCATAAAAAGTATTACCGTTGTAATAACCACTATAACAATTAACATCTTTAAATTTAGTATCTTTTTCGATAATTAACGAACTCTCGTCTAATTCGTGGCCATATCTTTTTACACAATGAACTCGTAAGCCGGAAGAACTATCATTTTTTAAAGTACAATAATCTTTATTTGATAAATTTGTTCTATATTCATTTAGTTTTTTTAAGCCGCTTTCGAAATTCTTAATACTTAATGAATAAAGATTACATTTTGTACCCTTTAAATTACATTCGTATTCATCACCCATTATAATTAATTTATCATGATCCGTTTCATCTAGTATAACACTTTTAGGTAATATACCTTTAATTGTTATAAGCTCCTTTTCTAAAGCATTTACATATCCAGGAAGTAGCAATACAAAAGATAATAAAAATATTTTTAAATTATTCATATAAACCTCTCTCTATCTTTATTATCTTTAATTATTATATACACCACAACAAAAATATCGTATTAGTTTACTTTTATGTGTAAAGAAAAAAATGTCTTAACCAAGTAAGACATCTAAAATCATCATAATAACAAACCCTATTGTTATGCCTATATTATTTATTATCCTTTTGTCTTCGCCATTAGGAATAAGTTCACTTACCACTACATAAATCATTGAACCAGCCGCAAACGATAATAAATAAGGAAGAATTGGTACAATGATATTAATAAGTAGTATTGTAATAAGTGCAGCAATAGGCTCAACAATGCCCGATAAAACACCAGCTTTAAATGATTTTAATTTTGTTTCCCCTTGAGCTTTTTTAGGAAGCGAAATTATTGCCCCTTCTGGAAAATTTTGAATAGCTATTCCAATTGACAACGCCATCGCCGATGCTACATTTAGAGCACTATTTGAAACTAATAAGCTTGCAAATGCTACACCTACTGCCATTCCTTCCGGCACATTATGTAAAGTAACAGCAAATGATAATTTACTTTTAGTATTATCTTTGTTTTCAAATATATCAACGATTATTAAGAAAGCCATTCCTAGTAAAAAGCCAACTGCCGCTGGTATAAATTCTAATTTTCCATAACTATGAGCTTGCTCTATAGATGGTATTAATAAAGAAAACAATGATGCCGCAAGCATAACTCCCGCTGAAAATCCTAGTAATAGATTTTCTATTCTTTTATTAATTTTATTTTTTAAGAAAAATACAGTGAAAGCTCCTAATGAGGTTCCAACAAAAGGTATTAATATTCCAATTATAATTATAATAATAAAAAACCTCCTCATAAATATATTATGAAGAGGTATTTTTTTAGTTACTCAACACTTTTTAAAGACTCAATCATTTCAATTTTTTAAAAAACCACTTTCATTATTTTCATTTCCATCTCTATTTTTTTATTAGATTCTTTATTTATTATTATATAACCAATTATGGATAAAATTATTTCTATTATAAATGTTCCGTTCCCAAAACCATATAATTTTATACCATCATATATAATTAATACAATAGAGCCAATAATAAATAGAAATCTAAATAATTTTGTATTTCTCACTTTGTAAAATATATTTCCAATTATCGCTGTTATAAATAACATTATAATCCAAAACCATACTATTTTTGAATAATAATAACCTATTACATACTTTGAATATAAATAGTATGATACAAGCATTGATCCCATAAATGATAAGTAATATAAATTAAATAACTTTCTTGTTTTTGATAAACATAAAATCAAAGTAGCAATGAAAAACCAAAAGAATATACCAGAAGATAATATTCCAAAATAATGAGAAAAAGTTTTACCGGATGTATCACTATATTTTGAAAAAACACCTATTATAATTCCAAATATTATCATTGCAAGTATTTTTAATTTGTCTTTCATATCATTCTCCTACCAATTACAGGAATATCCTTATTTTATAAATTATTATTATTTTTTATTTCATTAACTAAATCTTTAATTGTATATTTAATATTTCTTGTTTGATAATCTAAATCCTTTTTTGCTTTAGCATTTGTAAAGTTAGCATTGGCCTTTAATGTATACAATGAATATTTAGTAAATAACGGTGTTTTTTTTCTAAGTCTATAATATAGTTCAAATAAGGGAGCAATATTTTTAACCATATTTATTGAAACAACTTTTGTTATTGGTCTTATAGCACCATACTCACATATCAAATCAGCTATTTTTTTAATGGTTACATATTCGCCTGATAAAATATATCCTTCTCCTTTTTTACCTTTAGTACAAGCATTAATAATACCTTTAGCGACATCTCTTACATCAACAAAGTCATATCCACCTTCGGTAACCGAAGGAACTTTTTCATTTAGGATCTTTTTTATTAAAACTGTCATATTTGTATTGGTAAAATCATTTACCCCTAGAAGTCCTGATGGAAAGACAACACAAGCATTTAAATTATTGTTTCTTGCTTCATTAAACACATACTTTGTCGTCTCAGCTTTAGTCTTTGCATATAAACCAACAATTTTATCTGGATCAAAACTTGCATTTTCATCCATTACCTCATGATTTGGTTTTTCTTCTATTGCATGTACACTACTAACATAAATTAGTTTAGCTTTTATTTCTTTGGTTTTTTGAATAATGTTTTTAGTTCCTTGTACATTAACTTGATATACTCTTTCGTTATATTTACTATCAATGTATACTATTGAAGCACAATGAATAACATAAATATTCGCTTTTTCTTTAATCTTTTGATCTATATTAAATATATCTTCTAATGTTTCTAGTTTCGTTACATCACCATAGAATTTTTTGCATTTAAGCCCTTTTAGAGCATCTGTTTTATCATTGGGTAGAATTAATGCTCTTATTTCGTTCTTATCATCTTTTTCAAGTAATCTTACAATATTATTTCCAAGAAAGCCATTAGCTCCCGTTATTATATAAATATTCTTCATATAGTTCACCATTATTTCCTTTTAAAGTTTTCTTAAAGATCTTCTTTATCATATATATATCCACGCAATGTGCATACCCAAGCAGTTTTATTATCTTTAGTTGTTATTTTAATTAATTCTTCTATATATTCTTGACATTTATGATATGTCATAACTTCATCATCACTAGTTATATTGCCCTCAAACATTTGACCAAAGAATAAGTATGAGTTTCATTTTCAGCAAAAAACTCCACATCACATATTAAATAACCTAATGATAAATCAGAAACTCTTCTGCTTAACAAATTTTCATCAATTCTAAATTTATCTACTAGATTTAAATCCAAACGTTTCTATAATTTTTGAATTAACTTTTTTCAATAATTTATTTAAAACAATCGCTACAACTATGTTATCTTCTTCTAATCTATCTCTACTGTGATTCATAAATTAACTACCCCCTCCGTATATTAATAATAGCATATTATTTTTAAATTCAAAATATATTTTTAAAAATTTTATTACTCAAAAAGGTAAATGCAAGTTAATATAGTAATTTTTTAAAAGTTGCATTTAGTTCTTTAAGTAATAAAATACAATATGATATTTGCAATTCCAGGTTGTATGTGCTAAACTTTTTATATCATTTATTTTGATTTCTTTCATTATAAATGTCCTTCTTCTAATATAATATTTGTTGCGACCGCAAGAAACAACAATATATTAGAAGGAGTTTTATTTTTTAATTTAACGCTAAAGCTTTATCGAACCCCCCAGACTATCTGGGGGTTTTCTTCAAACAAAAAAGAGATTGATTTTTATCAATCTCAAAAAAATCTTATTACCATAGATTGGTATCTTTATGCAAAGCTTTTTACACTTTCTTATAATTTTTTAAAAATTTTATTTACTATTTGATTTTGATTTTATTATTAAAAAATGACATAATAATTGCTCCAAAACTATTACCTAAAATCATAAACAGCATTGATATTGCAGATTTAAATGACCAAGCTTTTGCTAATGAAATATAGTACATATTAGCAATACAGTGTTCAAATCCACACAAAATAAATACTACTACACATATAAATATAGATAAATATTTTATTATAGAATCTTCTCCTTTTTTAAAATTATTAACTGCTATATACATAAGAATTCCACAAAATACGGATAATATGAATATACTTAAATAATTATCATTAATTTTAATTATAGCCATTTCTCTTGCTCTAATACTTATATTAGCAATTCTTGTATTTAGTATCAATAATGCTGTAATGATTGTTCCTAATAAATTACCTAACAAAGTAAATATAAGAGTTTTTAAATACCCTAATTTATTTTCTAATATATAACCTATCATTCCTGTATATAAGTTCATTTTGTAAACACATATTGTAAGAAGCCCTATTGCAAAAAGTATAGCTCCAACTACTTGGTTTGAAACACTTAAATAAATTGTTCCTCCAATTCCTATCATTATTCCAGCATATATTCCTTTTAATAAAATACTTATACTCTCTTTTATATTTTCTTTTCCAATTTTTTTCATTTTCCACCATCCTATATTTAAAATAACAAGACATATTAAAACCTATTTTTGAATCTCACATACCTTGTTTTCTATTATACTTTTTTTAGAATCTATAATTCATTGATTACTAGAACCTCTAAACAGAACATCATAACTTTTCAATTCTAGTATAAACGGTCCATCTACTAATACATCTATATTTAAAAGTAATTCTTTTAAATTTGTTTCTTTATTATGGCATCCTTTACAATGATGAGGTCAACCTTGCATCCATATAACAGTTCTTATCCCTTCTCCATCAACAATGCTTTCTTCAGCTTTTTTGTTTTTTTGAATATTCACGTTACTTTCTTTAAATAAACCTTTCCCAATGTTCTTTTGATGATTTTGATACACAATTATAATATTTATGAAGTTGATCATTTATTAATTTTGCTTTTTTATTTAGTGGAGTGCCATCATTATAATATGGCCTTGTTGATGTTCTAGCCATCATATCCGAAAACAAAACTGCTCTATCTTCTAAATAACTTTTCCTTGAATAAGAAGATAAGAAATAGGCATCATTTGGATTTGAAAAATTATAATCATAGGTACTATCATCAGAGCCATAACTAAATCCTTCTGGATTATAGGATTTCATTATTTCTGCTAAGTTTAATGTTGGATCTTTTTGCCTCATATAAATATCTATATAGTGCATTAACTCATGATGAAGGGTATATTCAAATAAATTAGTACCAGTTGCGATAGTTACTGTAATATTACTTTGATTTCTTCCATCTGTCATTCCAGAATGACCACCATCTATTTTATTTACCATATAGATTCTAAGAGATACATTATTATCTTTCATTTCTTTAAAGAAACCATTTGGGTATTTTTTTAACGTAGATTCAACTTCTTTCAAATACTTATTTATCTCATTATCATCATATAGTTTTTCAGTATTTATAGATCCACCAATTAAGTAATTTCCATTCTCATCCTTATATACGATTTTAACTAAATATTTATTTTCTAATTTTTTTCTGTATTCGTCATTTATTTTGGCTTGTGTTTTTGGTTCTGGTATTGGTTCTGGCTCTTTTGGAGGATTAGGTTTGTTTCCCTCTGGTTTTGGTTTTGTTGTTCCACCATTTTGGCCATTACTTTTATTATTATTAATGTTATTTTTATTGTTATTTACACTATTGTTTTGATTTGAATTATTTTTATCGTTATTAGTTTTATTATCCTTTTTATTTGCTTCTTCTTTTTTTGATTGCTCTTCTTTTTTATTTTCTTCTTTATTATCTGTAACTTGTTGTTCTTTTTCAAGTTGTTCTTTACTTATTTCTTTTTTAATATAATCTATTTTAAATATATCTAAATCTGATATTTTAACTTTTCCTTCTTTTAAAGCAGTTGTAATATTTTCACTAAAATGATTTGGACTATAATTTACTTTTATGTATTCACTTTTCATACAACTTAAAAAATAAATATATTCATCATCTCTGTATATTTCCTCTAGAGCTTCAGCACATGTAAAATTTTTAATATTCTTACTTTCATCTATTATTTCAAAAGTCGTTTCTTTTAAAGGACAAGAATATTTTTCCCATTTTAAAACTGTTTTTCTTTTTTCACCTATGCAATTATAAGTATAGGTAATTAGTCCTTTATCTTTATAATAAAGTGTCCCTCCATCAAAGCGTTCTCTTATATTCAATACTGGACTATTTTGAAATATGAGTGCTTGTGATATATCAATAATTATTAATAATAATATACTTAAAAACACGATTAATATATATTTTTTATACTTATTCCACATATTTACACCTCTTTCTAAATAAATATCCTTTGTTTTATTTCGTCCATTAATTTTCTATTATAAGAAATTATAAATAAAATTAGTCCTATAATTGTTATTGGTAATACAGCATATATTGACCAATTAATAATAATTTTCTCATATTTAAACATATCAACACACATCTCTATTGTTAAAAGAATTACTGATATAAATGAGAATGCAACAGAGAATCTTCTTAATAAATTAAATTTTTTCTTACTTAATACAAATGCACAAAGTACGATATAAATCCAAATTATAAATATAAATGGACAAACTAAATAATAAAACCAATGTAATCCGTTATTTAAATAAGCTATTACATATATTAATGTTTCAGTTGTAAATAAATCAATTAATAATGGAATAAATTTATTTTTAAATAATATAAATGATAGTTTAGAATCCAAAAACAAAATAGATACAATTACATAAATACTCCATGTAATATTTCCTGTAAATATCAAATCACATAAAACTGTAATAATGGCTGCACATATTAATACAACTGTTATTAACTCACACAAGTATTTTTTATTTATTCCTTTATGTTTTTCAACTACTTGGCTATATGCCGGAGTAAACTTATCTTTTAAGTTATTGGGATTTATTACTTTTGTATTACACAAAGGACAAACTTTTTCAGATTGTTTTAATTTAACTCCACAATTAACGCAATAACTCATCATAACCTCCTATTACTTTCTATTAAAACGGGTACTCCCATTTCAACTAAGGTAGTAAATAATATTCGTTCAAATTCAGCTTCTTTTATTTTTCTAGTTATAGTTATATATAAATTACCATTATATCCAACCATTGCTGATGATGCAGGTTTTCCTCTTGATTTTCCTATTGCAATTCCCATTTCTAAAACATATTTTTCTACTTCTTTTGGTAATACAATATTACCCAAATTAGATAAGGTATTAGAACAATATCTATCCCCCATCATTTTTTCAGTAAATGACATTATATGCTTTTTTATAAACATTGGTAAGAGTCTTATGAAATAATTTCTTGTTATTTTTACATTAGCACTAATTTTAGCATTTAACTTTTTTTCAGTCAAGTTAAGTTCCAAAGTATTTTTAACTATCTTTATTATTTCTTCTAAAGAGTAATTACCATATATAGTATCTATCCCAACATTTACATAAGAAGAAAAATTTCTCATTGTACTACTTTTATAATAATTTCTTAAATTAACTGGTATTGATATTTTTACTTCCTTATTTTTCTTTTTATGTTCTCTATTATATAATTCTTGTATAGATAGAATGTATAATGATGCTAATAAACAGGTTATAGTACATTCATACTTTTTAGTTATTTTTTTAAGATCATCTATCTTAATAATACCAGTAATAACATTTAAATCATTATTACTAATAAGAGTTCCTTTATAATGATATGCTGGTTTTTCATGCACTAACTTCCCAACTTTTCTAGCATACTTTTTAAAGTCATCACTATATTCTTCTCTATTAACTTTTGCATTTGGATTTAAAACATAATTATTATAAGTAATTTTTATATTATATTTTAATTTAATATATTCTCCTACTAATGTAGATATAAATATAATTGCCCCAGTTCCATCAGTTAATGCGTGGAAAAATTCAACTGCAATTCTATTTTCATAATATCTAACTCTAAATAGATAATTTCTATGATTTTTAAATTTTATTCTAAACATAGGATTATTATAATCTGGTTCTATTATGGGGTTATCTTTTATTCTTTTAAAATAACACCAAAAAAGTCCTTGCTTTAACTTATACTTAAATGTTGGAAATCTATCTATTACATTGTTTAATGCACATTGTAAAACATCTTTGTCTATTTTATCTTTTAAAGTCATACTAACACGAAACATAGCAGCATATTTTCTTGATAATGTTGACGGATAAATAGTTGCAGCATTGTCTAGTTTTAACCAATTTGGTGTTTTTTCTTTCATTCTAATGATCTCCCCATATTCTTACAATAAAAGAAAGCATTACTTATATAGTATCAGAAATGCTTTCTTCTCTTATATTATTTATTTAACTTCAAATTCTACTGCTGAATATACTATTTCAGTATCTTCACTCGCATTTTCCTCAGTAAATGATTTAACAATTCTGTATTTTCCCTTTGTCAAAGATTCTCTAAACATTCCATCTATTTCAGTTGTAATTGTTTCCTCACCCTTAATCACATGAAGAATTGAGTTAAATGATGGTTCTTCTGTCCATTTTACTTCATACCACTTACCATCTTTTTCCATTTCTACATAAAAATCTTCTTCATACTCATAAGTTTTCTTAGTCATATTTTTGATAATCAATTTAATTTTGTTATTCATCATATCTTCTGACTTCATTTCGTCATTTTTTATTTCCATCATTATTTTATTGTTTGTAACATTAAATTTAGACATTTCACCAATAGTATAGACTTTAGATAAATACATCATTATATCTTCGTATTCTTTTTTACTTAATTTGAATATTCCATTGTATGGTTGTTCAAGATAATACATATCATCTTTCATATAAATATTCATTATATTTTTTTCATCATCACCTATAATTAAAGAAATTTTTATAAGTTTTTTAACATCTTTTGGTGTATCTGTTACACTTTTTTTCATAGACTTTTTATTTTCTATTATTTTGTATATCTTTTCTATTTCTTTTTTATCACCAATAGTAACAACTCTATTATCATCCTTTATTAAAACTTCTTTAACTTCTCCCATTTTAGGAAGATTAATTTTTTTATTACTTGATAGAACATATACTACTCCACACATTATAGCCCCAAGTGCTATTATAACAATAAGTTTAATTATTTCTTTTTTTCCAATTTTCATTTTTTTCCTCCAATTTAGTTATCTTTTTTAAAAACTGTTATTTTTTCATATCCACCTAAATCAATAACATTTTTAAAACCATTTTTGTTTAATTTAATCATTGCATTGTGGCTTCTTCTTCCACTTCTACAATAAACAAAAATATATTTGTTTTTGTCAAGTTTATTAAGATTTTTTTCTAATATCTCTTCTGGAATATTTATTGCATCAACCAAATGACCAGAATCAAATTCTTGTTTAGTTCTAACATCTATAATAGTATAATTGTTTTCAGTAATTATTTTTTTGGTTTCTTCCTCTTTTGTATCTTTAGACTACTGCCAAACATTTCCCTGAAATATTGTTTTAAAAGTCTTTTTAGAAATTGTGTATTGGACTAGATCCTCTGACTACAAATGGCTTATCATACAAATTAATTTCTAACCTTATACATTCCTCAACAAAGAATACTAGAAATACGAATACTATTATTGTAAAAATTGATAGCATTCTATAAATAAACTTCAAATATTTCCTCCTTTCTTTTCTTGCAATATATCCTCTTGTTATATATATAATACCATATTTTTCCGTTTTCGGTAGATTTTTTTGATTTTTGCTCTCGCTTTACAAAAAAACAAGCCATTTTTGACTTATTTATAAGTATTATTTGTAATAATTACATTATATTTATTTGAATTTTCCATAAACTCTTGAATTAATGCTTCATAACTAGGAACAATAGTTGTTTTGCAACCAATACTTTCTAAGACGGAATTTGATATAATCGCCATTTGCTCATAATAATCATAATCAAGATTTTCTTCTAATTTCTTAAAATATTCAATATTTTAAATGTTTTTATCGTTTTCGGAAAAATTTGCTGAAATCAAGAGATTTTTTATTATTTTTTTGATATAATTACATATAGACAAAGGAGGCCATAATATGTCTTTTACGCAGGCAATAATCAATAGAATACTTGAACTATGTGAAAAGAACCATATTACTCCAAATAAGTTATCAGAACTTTCCACTGTACCGGTAGCAACACTATTTGCGTTACTAAATGATAAAGTAGAAAATCCTAGTTCCAGAAACATATATAAAATGTGTAAGGTTTTTGGGATAACTATGGCAGAGTTTTATGATACTGATATATTTAATCAAATGAATTTTACGAAATAATTATTTATATCACAACCAAAATGGTTGTTTTCTTTTTACTTAGTTTTTATTTTTTTTAAACATTTTCTACCGATTTCAGCAAACACTGAACTACAAATAAGAACTGAACTCATGAAAAAAGCAATCTGAAAAAGATATGGTTAATTTTATGATTAATACAGATAAAGCATTAAAAACCACATACAAATGTTTAAAGGTATCATAAGTTCTATAAAGGATAGAGACTTTATTAAATTTAAGAATATTATAAATCATCCAAATAAGAATTTATCTTATAAAATATTACAAGTCTTAAAACTTTACAGAGAAAAAATCAATTATATTGAGAATTCATTTAAATATGATATTAATAATGGTAGAGTCGAGAAAACAAACAATTTAATTAAAGGCATTATAAAAGAGTGATTTTTATCACTCTTCATTATAAGTTCATTTATCAAATTTATTGTCTACCAACACTATTTGACAAAGAACCCTTATATTTTATTAATTATATTCTTTAAGAAAAATACAGTGAAAGCTCCTCATAAATATATTATGAAGAGGTATTTTTTTAGTTACTCAACACTCTTTAAAGACTCAACCATTTCAATTTTTTTCAACGCAAAATAAGTTGTAATATTGACAACAATTGTAAATAAAATTGTTAAAATAATTCCATAAACATAACTTTGAATTGATATTCTAGGATTAAACATAATCATATCAAGTTCACAAGTTTTAATAATAAAAGTGGTTAATATATTACCAGTAAATATACCGAATATTAAACTTATAACCGTTAAAATCGTAGTTTCTCTACCAATATAATCAAAGACTTCTTTATCATAAAAACCTAATACTTTAATAGTTGCAAGTTCTCTTTTTCGTTCACTAATATTAACGCTTGCTAAATTATATAAAACCACAAACGCTAATAGATTAGCCGATATTATTAATACTACTACAACATACTCAAAGTTTTTCATAGTCGAATCAAAAACATTCGCCATACTTGATGTATATGATAATTTAGATACACCATCTATTTCTTTAATTTTACTCGCAAATTCTTTTTCTTCTTTTTCATTCATTTTATCGGTATTTATTAAAATTGTATTATATTTATCACTGTTATACAAATCTTTATTTAAATATATATAGTGATACATATAGTTTTCCGTAATTTCTTTAACCGGTAATTTATAAGTATTAGTACCCTTAAAATCTATTACATCGCCCTTTTTAATATTTAATAATTCTGCTATTTTTTCAGTAATTATCATGCCTTCACTATCATTTAATAAAGTACTTGTTTTACGATTCTTAAGAGAAACATAAGGAGTTATATCATCAACCATTCCCACAAGTTGGATGCTTTGGTTAGTACTATAGTTATTAAGAGTTACACTTTCTTTTAAAAATCTACCTGCTTCTTTGGTTTCTTTAAAATTCTTTATTTTCTCAAATATTTCATCATTGTTTTTAACCTCTGATAAAGTTACTTCAACTTGATATTTAAAAATATTACCGTATTGATTACTAACCATACCCGTTATGCAATCCTTTAAGCCAAAAGCAGCAATAATTAATCCTGTACAACCAGCAACTCCAACAATAGTCATTATCATTCTCTTTTTATATCTGAATACATTACGCATAGTAACCTTACGATTAAAGTTAAGTCTTTTCCAAATGAATGGTATTTTTTCTAAAAGTATGCGTTTTCCACTTTTCATTTGTTTAGGACGCATTAACTCAGCAGGATTTTCTTTTAATGATTTTCTAGCAACTATAATAGTAGCAAACAACGTACAGAAAAGTGCTGTTAAAGTTGCTAATATTGCATAATAATAGTTAAACTCCACATGTATTTTTCCAACGTTATACATCATTGAGTACATATTAAATATTACATCAGGAAGCAGATTAAAGCCAATTAATAATCCAATAATAGCTCCCACCAACGTTGCAATAGTCGCGTATAAAATATATTTCAAAAGAATTTGATTACTTGTAAAACCTAGTGATTTTAGTGTTCCTAATTGGCTTCTTTCTTCTTCAACCATTCTCGTCATTGAGGTCAAGCATATTAAAATTGCAACTACAAAAAAGACAAGCGGAAACAACATTCCTAAGTTTTTAATGCGGGTTACATCTTGATCAAACTGATAAAATCCAACATTCTTTTTACGATCTAGAATATACCAAGAAGGCTTTTTCAAATCTAAGATTTCTTTTTTAACATTGCTAAGACGTTTTTCTTCTTCTTTAAATCTATTTTTAGCAACTTTTTCTTTTTTAGCTAAGCTCTTCTTTTCATTACCTAATTTAATTGGTATTTTTTCCAGTTCTTTTTGACTAGCATCTATCTTATTTAGCTCTGAAACTTTTTTATCATTTAAAATAATAATACCCTCATCTATATCTGAAATACTCTTATTTATGAGTTCTTTTTTTTCTGCAAGCTCGTTATACGTAAGTATAATATCATCAGTTGCGGTATTGTTTGCTATGAGACTTTCCAGCTTTAAAATATTTTCGTTAATTGATTCTAAAGATTTTTCTAAATTATTCTTATTATCTTTTAATTTAGATTCTTCACTTAAAAAGTAATCATTTACTTTATCTTTACTTTCCAAAAGTAATTTTAAATTATCTTGATAAGTCTTGTACGCTTCATTTATTTTAGTATAACCCTTTTCAATCTCATTAAATGTTTTTACTTTGCTATTGTTAAGCTTTTTTAAAGCATCATTATATTTTCCTAAAGCTTCTTCTCTTTCTTTTTTAAAGCGGTCATTAGCCAAATCTGAGGTAACTAGTTTTAAATCATCTTTAACACTTTTTAAAGTATTATCATATTTAGAAGTATACATATCCATATCTAAATAAATAGCCGTATTAGTATAATAAGAAATATCAAAGTTTGTTGCAGGCACATATATAAAATAGTTAATCTTTCCTGTTAAAAGATTTGTAGTACCTCTTTCTAAAGAAATAAAATATGGGCTCTTAATTATACCTACTATTTTTAAAGTTTTCCTTTTTAGATTATCGTTTTCAACGGTTATTGTGTCATTTATACCATGAAATTTTGTGTATTCACTTGTTTCGATAACACATTCATCGTCATTCATAGGAAGCCTACCATCTAATAAAATGATTTTATTAAGCTCTTTATTTTTATCATAGGACATAACCTTTACAACTTCTTCATTATCATTTGAGATAATTACAGAATCAAAACTATAAAACCCTTCAATATTATAGCCTTTATTTTTTAATGTGCTTATATCATCATCGGTTATTCCCCAGGTGGAAATTAATTCTATATCTTCAAATTTATTAGCTTTGTAATAATTATTTATAGTTTTTTGCATATCGGGACTAGTAGCTTTAATTCCAGCAAAAAAGCCTACTCCAAGTAAAACTATAAGTAGAATCGATATAAATCTTTTATAACTTCTTCTTATTGTAACAAAAGTTTCTTTTATTATAAGTTTCATTACCACTCAATCCTCTCGACTGGCAGAGGTTCTTTATTTATAATAACATCTTCAACTTTACCATTTTTGAATTTAATGACTTTATCTGCCATCGGTGCTATTTGTGAGTTGTGGGTAATAATAATTACCGTCATTTTTCTTTTATGGCAGGTATCTTGTAACAATTTTAGAATTTGTTTACCTGTATTATAATCTAATGCTCCGGTTGGTTCATCTGCTAACAATATTTTAGGATTTTTAGCAATAGCCCTTGCAATAGCAACTCTTTGTTGTTCACCACCAGATAAGCCACTAGGAAAATTATTCATCCTATCTTCTAAACCCACTAATTTTAAAACTTCTTTAGGATCAATTGGACTTTTTGAAATTTGTGATGCTAGCTCTACATTTTCAAGAGCTGTTAAATTTTGAATTAAATTATAAAATTGAAAAACAAAGCCAATATCATTACGACGATATTTAATTAATTTCTTTTTGTTATATTTAGTTATATCTCTATTAGCAACAATAACTTTTCCAAAAGAAGCATCATCCATGCCCCCTAAAATATTTAAGGTAGTAGTCTTACCAGCTCCACTAGGTCCTAATATAACTACTAATTCTCCCTCATCAATCTTAAAACTAGCACCATCCAGTGCCTTCACTATAATATCTTCGGTTTTATAAATCTTTGATACATCCTTAAATTCAATATATGCCATTTTAATCCTCCTTTTGTAATTATAATAAAATATTAAAAAAAGATTAACAACATTTTATCTGTTTTTGTTTTCTTTTTCTAGTACTCTTTTTACTTCGTTTAAATCATTTCCGTTTAAAAATGACGGATCACTAAAAGTTAATCCTATTTGTTGATTTAAATAATTAATTAAGTTTTTTAAATTACTTAACATTGTCTTTTTATAATTTCCAATAAATACATGAGGCCATTCAAAATCAATCAGTTTTACCGATAAATCATCGGGATTAACTAAAAAATTACCGCCATGAATATCTTCATAAACAATATTAAGTTTATCTAATTCTAGTAATATATCTAATATTGCAAAATAAATTTGATAAATCTCTTCAAAACTATGTTTTTCTAACCAATCTTCGGTTACATAGTCATATAGTGCTATATGATTTGGATAATAAACAATTTCTTCGCCAACAGGAATATTATTAATCGTCAACAAATATTTAGGAAATTCGGTTAATTTTATATCTTTTTGAAGAGGTGATAAAATATCATGAACATTCGCCCCCAAAAAAGGCATATATTCATAAAAGTTTATGCCCTTAATTGTTCGGAAAGCCCTACTTGGATTATCATCCAGTGTTGAAATAACGCATCCAGAATCAGTTAATGAATTTGTCTTGCAGATTTCGTCTGTACTTACTGCCACTCCATGTTTAGGGACACTTTTAAATTCTTCTAAAGAAGAAAAGTTTTTTACCCATACATTTGGATATTCTTTAGGCATATATTCTTTATCTATATAGCCTTTATAACATTCCATTTTATTTTTTCCTCTTTAATGTATCTAATGATGCAATTACCCTTTTTGTTTCCTCCAAAATTGCTTTTTCTTCATCAGTTTTTAAAACATAAGCTTTTACCTTGGAGTATGGAGTTGTAATAAGTCCACTTTGATATTTCTTATTACGTGATATATTATCATTCATCTCATTATTAACAAACATAGGAATAACATGAGATACCTTTTTTAAAACATCGCTCCTTAATTTAGGATTATTTTCACCGATGCCTGCGGTAAATACAATAGCATCAACATCACCTTCAAGTAAAAAGTAATACATTGCAATATAATTAACTATCGAATTTGTAAGCATTTTAAAAGCCAATTTAGCATTTTCATCGTTTTCCTTAATTAATCTTAATATATCTCTTAAATCATTTTTTCCACAAATACCGGTTAATCCACTATTTTTATTTAAAAGCTCCGTAACTTCTTCAACGGACAGATTTTTCATTTTACAAATATAGGCAATGATTGATGGATCAATTGACCCCGAACGAGTCCCCATAATTAAGCCATCTAAAGGTGTAAGTCCCATCGAAGTATTTACAACTTTACTGTCTTTAATAGCCGATATGCTTGAACCATTTCCAAGATGGCAAATAATTAAATTTACGTCATTTTTATTTAATATTTTTTTCATTTCACCAGTAATATATTTATGACTTGTACCATGAAAACCATATTTTCTAACCCCATAATCATAATACCACTCATTAGGAACTGCATATCTAAATTTATCTTCTGCCATAGTTTGATGAAAAGCTGTATCAAATACCACTACTTGTGATAGATTTGGATAATTATTTTTTATGTATTTAACAATTGCTAGTTCTCCAGGAATATGAAGTGGCCCAAATTCTTTAATACTTTCAATATTATTAATTACTTCATCAGTAATCAATACTGAATCTTTATAAAACTCTCCACCATGTAATAATCTATGTCCAATTCCTTTTAATTCATGAAAACCATCAAGAATATTTTCTTTACGAAGAACCTCTAAAAGATTCTCTAACGCTTCTTCATGAGTATTAATCTTTAAAGAATACTTTTTCTTTACCCCATCTTTTGATAATGCTATTTCACTTTCTTCTTCGCCAATTCTTTCAACACTACCACTTACGTATAGAAGATCATCAACGTATAATTTAAATTTCAAAGATGAGCTTCCTCCATTTAAAATTAAGTATTTTTCGTCCATTTTTATCCCCCACTAATCGCCAATATGTTACCATAAAAGAAAAAAAATGTCAATTTGACACTTATTATTTTCTTCTATTGGCACTTAGCATTTCCATATTAACAGTTAATTGCTTTATACGCTCAATAATTCGTCTTGCCTTAACATTATCTTCATTGTTTTTTACTATCGCTAAATGGCTTTCTAAATCTTTAATCGATAGATTGGAAGTAAAGAAAGTAGTTAAATTATTATTCATACGGCTTTGTAAAATAGTACCCAAAACCTCATCTCTACCCCATTCAGATACTTTCTCTGCACCTAAATCGTCAATAAGCAATAAATCAACATTTTGATAATAATTAATTTTACTATTTAAAAGAGTAAAATCATCTTTTAAAGTTCTTAAAAACTCGGGAAAATATACAATTTCAGTTCGAGCATTTTTTTTAAGCTCAAGCTCATTAAAAAGCGCTGCAATTAAAAATGTTTTACCACATCCAAAGTTTCCATTTAGATATAGGCCTTTCATTTTTTTAGTTACATCATATTCATCATAAAATTTTTTAATCCATTTTATAACTTCCTTACGATTTAAATCCGTAACGTCTATATCCTTCATTCGAGCATTTTTTAGTTCCTTATTAAATGTATCCTTATCACTAAGAGCATCATCCAGATTCTTTTTATATGCACACTCTAAATAAGAAAACACTAGTTTATCATCTGTTACTTTTGGATAAGTTACAAATCCATTAAAAGCATTTTTACATTCAAAAAGGCCTTTACAATTTTTACATCTTTTTAAGTCATCAGTGGTATCCTTTAATTTAGTAGTGTACTTCATTAATATATCTGCTTTAACATTTAATTTTTCACATAAATGATTAAAAACTGGATCTTTTAAAGCTTCACTAAAATCATTTTTTAAAATACTATTAAGATCTTCTTTATTTTTAAAAGAGAATTTCTCCATATAATCACCTAAATTCTTTTAATAAATCTTGCATTTCCGCTACATCCTCTATGGATGCTTCGACTTTATCTATTTTTTTATCAAACCAAGCTGGCTCTATTTTTTTAGTACTAGTAGTTTTTGGTTCCTTGGCTTTGCGACTTTTATGCTCTTTCTCTGCATATTCCATCGCCTGACTAGCTGTTTCTATATGAGCTCTTTTCCATTGACCAGCTATTGTTTCAATAAATCCACTAGTTAATTTATTATTGTTGAGTTTAAGAGAATAATCAATTAAAACATTTACTACCGCAGGATTTAATTCTAGATCAATAAGTAACATCTCTAGTAGACGTAAATCTCTTTGAGTGGGATTAACCCCATTATATTTATTTTTTAAAAAGTCATATGGACTGGTATTTTCGAATACCTCAATTAACTTACCTCGTTTAGAGTTATCACCAACTGGATTTTTTAAATAATCTGGTTGAGTACGATATACTAAAGTTGGTAATCCTCCGTTATTGAACTGATAATATTTTCTAGCAGCTTTTCTTAATTCTTCTTTATTAATTACTCCCTTTGTTGAAATTACCATTCTAATAAGTTCACACATTTTTAAAGTGTCAATATTATATATATAAGATAAATTATTTAATAGTTCTTTTAACTTTTTAGTAAGCATTCTTTCATTAAAGACCGTTTTAGGTAGTGATTCACATAACAAATCAAAATCTATTTGATTATCTACATCAATTATCCCTTTAGTCTTTTCTTTAATATTATTTACCCCACCCATTACTGGAGTATACTTTTCTTTCATTTTAGCAGTTATTTCTACATAATCTTTCATATCAACATTAACTTTTTGATAACTCTTTTTTAAAATTTCATATTCATATTTGCCAATGTTATTATAAAGAACAATATTAAATATTGGGTGTGAAAAAAATTCAGCTGCCGAAAGTGGTGAGTATAGTTCATAAATATATTCATTTACATCACCCTCTTTAACAAAGCTTTTCAAAAGTCCAAAGCTTTCTAAAGATTCTCTAGCACATTTTATAACAGATAAATCGGTCTTTAAAATACTCATTAAATGATGATGATTATAGTCTAAGCTCATAATTTCTAATTTATCTAAATCACTCCATAATGTTAAATACAAGGATACCGCGGCAAATCCTATTATTGGTTCATAAAGATTCAATAACACCTTTTTATCCTCTTCGGTAAGTACAGTTTTATTAACAACAATGTATTTATCTGCAGGTAACAAGCTTAATAATTTCATATACTCACCTTCTTTTTATCTATTATAAACTAAGCCCTTTTTAAAAAACAAGAATAATATTATCTTAATAGAAATAAAACCAAAATTATTAAAATTATAAGTAAAATAGTTAATAAAATTATGATTAGTGTATTATTAAAATTATTATTTCTTTTACTTTCAATTATTTCTTCTTGAATCTCTCTTAAATCTTTTTCCTCTTTTTCTTTATTCATAGTATCACCTTCTTGTATTATAAAATATTATTTCAAATAATGCAATTTTAAGTTCCATCAGCAAAACTAGTTATTTTAAAGAATTTAAAAAAAATAACTTGTCAAAGCAGTTTTAATATGATATTATTTAATTACTTTCATGGCGATGTAGCTCAGCTGGCTAGAGCGACCGGTTCATACCCGGTAGGTCGGGGGTTCGATCCCCTCCGTCGCTACCATAAGAAATTCCACTCGAAATTTTCGAGTTAAAAAAAGCTAATTCAAAAATGAATTAGTTTTTTTGATGTTTGCAAAATAGAACATGGTATCTAAGTAATCAAATAACAAAAAAAGAAGCTTGAAAGCTTCTTTTATGCCATTCTGGTGGAGAATAAGGGATTCGAACCCTTGACCCCCTGCGTGCAGGGCAGGTGCTCTAGCCAGCTGAGCTAATTCCCCAAGAACAAAATTATCTTATCATATAAGACAATCTTTGGCAAGCACTTTTTTTATTTTTCTTTAATTTTTATTAAATGTTTCTCAATTTCTTCTAGAGCCCTGCCCAATTCTTTCTTATTAACATACTCGTCTTCATTCATTTGATAATGTTTATTCTCACTCATTTGTTTACTTCTTATAGAAGCAACATGAACTAATTTATACTTAGAATCAACAATATTGAGCAACTTATCAACTGATGGGTATAACATTGTCTCACATCCTTACACTAATATAATACTAAAAAGTATGTAAAGCATACAAGCAAAACGACAACTTTTGACATTTAATTTACTAGTTTTCTTAAAGCGTCCAATATTAATACCATTGCCCATGTATCTTGTTTACAATAAATTCGAAGTGCTTCATACTTTAACTTGAATTCTTCTTTACTCATTTTATCATAATTAGCATACTCAACTATTGCTTCGGTACCATTTTTAACTACCAACTTATCATAAGACAAATCAGAAAATACTGGTAAAGTTTTCTTTATGGAAAAAGATCCGCCCAAATTTTTGTTATAATAATTAAACATTTTTGATCTTTCTTTATCAAATCCTAATTCTTCATACATTTTCGAATTTGTGTTTACAAGCCATAAAAGATCAAATCCTCGATCATATAGTTTTAATAACTTTTCTCTGTATTCTGGAAAAATACCAGCCATTTCCTTAATCCGACCTTTTTCAAAGGGAACATTTTGAGCAAATAAAGTGCCTTTATCTGGATCCATATATGTTACTAAAGCTTTCGCCATTTCTTCTCTTTGATCAGACAAATCCTTATTTAAAAATATATAATTATCCTTATCAAAATCGCATTTACCAGGTTCATGCTCTATATGCAAGCTGAACTCAAAGGGCGATTGAATATAAGGCCACTCACCTCTAAAACGCGGAACAGGACAAGGAAATGTTTCAAAATCTAAATGATATATTGGATATTTAAGCATACTTAATCCTGCGGATAATTTTTCCTTATCAATATATACTGTATCAAACTCTAATGAATCTCTTTCTATTTTGTGATTAGGATTTACTATCCATTCTTCTGGCACATCAAGCATGTTTATATAACCTTCATTTATTAGATCTAATCCTTTTATTCTCTCGCCATTAGGCTTTTTAAAACCTTGGCCATTATTTACATAACTTAATGATGAGTTTTTTTTAGGAATCATCTTTCCACATATAGGAGTGAAAAATTTACATTGATTCTTTTTTTTATATCCACACCATACACCAAGTGGACATGGATTAGGATTAGGATTCTTCAAATATCTTTCTAGTTTTAAAGCTTCGGCTTCCACTATTTTTTGATATTCCTCGGTTACTTTAGTTAAATCAATGAACGTTATAAGCTCTTCATTATTTTCGTCAACTTCATAAACGGCCTCATTATCTATATATTTACCAGGAAATCTATAATTAGAATTCAATATTCCCAAATAATATTTAATGTTTTTTAATTTTTCTTCATTACCGCTTTCTTTATATTCTCCTTCGATTATAAATCTCTGAACAGCTAAATCAAAAACATAAGATCCTTCTTTGTATCTATCAAATAGTTTTTCCCTTTGCTTGGCATAGTTTTCTATAGGCATTTCACGCTCAATATCATAATCTAATTCATCTTTTAAATACATTACATTGTTCTTCTTTTCAAATATTGAGAACTTTTCACCCTTTTTATGATTAGATTTTAAATCATAATATTTTTTGGTAGTTGTTGCTTTAACCTCAACAATATTTATATTATCTCCAACTTCATTATAAACATCGACATAGCACATATAATTAAAGCCATTTCGGGAAAAATCAAAGCATTCCTGACTTTTGGTATCTTCAGCATACGTTACCTTTCCACCAAAATACTTTTTTACAAGTAAACCAGCTTCTTTTTCTACTCTATTATAGTATGGAAGCATTGCTTCCAATTGACGATCAACTTTATCTACTAAGTCAACTTCAGCACCAAGTGGATCTTCTTCATACATTTGGCCAAGCATTTCTTCCAAGTGAGATAGTTTTTCTTCCTCCATATAAGTATCATAATCCACATCGGCATCTAGGCGATCCTTTTTAATATTATCTAAAGCACAATACCTAGGACATTTTGTAAAGTTAATAAAATTTGTTTTAGTTATTGCCATATCTCACCTATTTAATTATTTTGGCAGTTACAATATTTTCACTATTTTTAGTTAACTTTATTTTTAAATTAGACATATCAAATTCTTCATAAGTTATATTACCATTTTCATCAAGTGGTACATACTTTGCTTCTTCTAAGTCTTTTACTAAAATAAACATCTCATTACTAGAAGAAAATTTATCCAAATTGTTTTCGCCATATAATTTAGCTTGCTTTTCTATTAAATAGTATACTTCATCATTTACTGAAGTTTTATTATCAAAAGCATAAGAAGTTTTAACCAAGGCAATTGCTGTAATAATGCCCATTACGGCTATAACAATAATTAATTCTAAAACTGTGTATCCATTTTTCTTCATACTACCACCATGAAAAATTATAACACATATATGTTATTTTAAAAAGAACTTAATCATTTTTTTCATCTATTAAATGGTTTAATGACACAACTTTTAGATTACGGAAATTGACTTCATCTATAATTAATTTGACATTATCTATGGACATTGAGCTATCTATAAAAATTATAAAACCACTTTCTATTTTTTTTATATTTTGGTAAAAATTGGCATTTGTCATTATTAAGGTTGGCTTTACTTTATAGGTATAAGTTGAGCAATCTTCTTTTAGATTTACTAAACAGATATCCGAATAATCGATTTCATAATTCATATTTAAAAGATACTTTTTTACCGATTCATTATTATGAATTACTAAAGCAACCGCTTTTTTATTTTTATTACCTTTAATAATTACTTTATCTAGATTATATACTATTGATACATCCGGTTTTATATAATCATATAAAAAGAGAGATTCGTTATAATAATTGGCTTCCTTCATTTTTTTATAGCTTGATGCTTTATTTACCGTTTTACCCTCTACACCTGGAATAATCGTATCACCATCAATCAAAGCATTTACACTTTTTACTGTATATTTATCTTTATTCTGTAAAATTTGCAACATAATTTCATCTTTTTCTTGCATCATTAATGCCACTTTTTCCGTATAATAAAAGCTAAAAACAGCCAAACTTATTAGCATAATTGTATTAAATATTTTTTTCATAACTCACCTATTTAAATATATGAAAAAAGACAAGCATTTAATAACTTGTCTAACCAATTTTCTTTTTTACTAATTCAGCTGTCCTTTTAGGATCCTGAATTATAAGTTCACTTACAATTTTATTTTTCTTTAATTCTTCAATAAATATCAAATCTTCTTTGGTGAATGTTTAGTATGGTTCTTTGGAAATTGATTTTACTAAAAATTCACATCCTAGCAAATAATCGGAAGTAACGCCAAATAATTCTATAAAGTCTATTATTGCCTCCATACTTGGAGTTCTTGTCCCATTTTCATAACAACTTATTGTGGATTTTGATACGCCTATTATTTTGCCAAGTTCACTTTGTGAAAGTTTCTTTTTTTGGCGCAGCAACTTTAATCTATCTCCTCTTATCATATTCTTCACCACTAAGTAAAGTATAACGACTTAAAAAGGCTTATGCAGAGAATTCCACTATTTGTAGACTTTTACGAATATGTTTTGTATAATGAGATTGGTGTTTATTATGGAAAAATTAAAAAATTAAGAATTAAAAAGAGAATAAGTATAAAGCAAATGGCCGAATATTTAAATATTTCTTACGCCTATTATTGGCAAATTGAGAATAACAAAAGACAGTTATATTATAGTTTAGCAATTAAAATAGCAAAAATATTTGATTTAAAACCAGATCAAATATTTTACAAAAAATAAATATGTTTATTTATGCTCGTTAATACCCAAAATAATTCCTACACTTGCCATACTTATTAATAAACTACTTCCACCATATGATAAAAATGGCAAAGTTACACCAGTTACAGGTATTAATCCTACAACAACCATTAAGTTTAAGAGAGCTTGGGCAATCAAAGCAAACGATAACCCAAAAGATAAATATTTTAAAAACAAATCACTTTGTTTCATAGATATTTTTATACACAAATAAAATATTGCCCCAAACATAAAGCTTGTAAATAACACACCCATAAATCCTAGTTCTTCACTAATAATTGAAAATATAAAATCCGTTTGGGGCTCCGGAAGATAAAAATTTTTTTGACGAGACTTTAAAAATCCTTGGCCTAATAATCCTCCTGGACCAATCGCATACAACGATTGAATTATTTGATAACCAGATCCTAAGGGATCACTCCATGGGTTCAAAAACGAAACTATCCTAGCCATTCTATACGGAGCTACAATGATCAAACCAGCAATCATAATTAGGCCGATTAAGCCGATTTTCAAAAAGAATGATGTTTTAACACCCGAAATAAAAATTATACCAACTAATGATAAAACTAGAACCATTCCTGTTCCAAAATCAGGCTCAAGTAAAATAAGTAAAAAGAATATACCAATAACAAATAGTAAAGGAAATACCCCTTTAATAATATTCTTTAGATTTCTTTGATTATTCTTTAAATACTTTGAAACATAAATAATTAACCCGATTTTGGCAAACTCACTCGGTTGAATACCGAAAGGACCAACTTTAAACCAACTTCTACTACCATTTCTAACTGTGCCAATACCAGGAATTAATACAAGTATTAAAAGTATAAATGATACTAATAAAATGACATTAGAATAATTATAGAACTTATTAGGATCTATTTTTTTTATAAAAAATATTAAAAAGATGCCCAATAAAAAGAAAAGTCCTTGAGCTTTAACAAATTTAAACGGATCATTAAACTTATAATTTGCCCAAATTGAACTTGCTGAATAAATCATTATAAGTCCAAATAATGATAATATTACTACTAATATTAATAAGAGTTTTCCATCTTTACTTTTCATTTTATCCCCTTAATAATATTTATTAGGAAATAATAAAAATATACTAAAAAAAGCACAACTGTGCTTATAACCAAACTCCATAAGTAATTGCTATCATTGAAAATAACAAACCTACTACCCAAAATAATTTGACAATGTCATTTTCATGCCATCCTAACTCTTCAAAGTGATGATGCAGTGGTGCTTTTTTAAATACTCGTTTATGAAATTTTAAGATTGCAACCAATTGTATTAAACTACTAAGCGTCTCAATAACAAATACGCCACCAATTAAAACTAAAGAAAATTCGTGTCTAGTTAGAATAGCTACTGTTGCTAGAGCAGCTCCAAGAGATAAAGAACCTAAGTCCCCCATAAATACTCGTGCAGGATGAGCATTAAAGACTAAAAAGCCTATTAGTGATCCGACAAGAATAAATGAGAAAATAGCAACATCTTGATAGCCATCCATCCATCCAGTATTCCAAGAAATAATACCGAATGCTAAAAAAGCAATAGCTGCAAGTCCTGCCGAAAGGCCATCTAATCCATCCGTAATATTAACGGCATTACTACTACCTACTAATACAAGTAAAATAAATATACCATATGCCCACCCCAAATGAAGTTCAAGGCCAATAAAGGAAAATGTTAGTGTTGATGAACCACCATTTTTCATAAATACATAAAAGAATACTAATGCAATGAACATTTGAATCAAAAATTTTATGGGTATATTAAGTCCTGCATTATTTCCACATTTTACTTTTAAATAGTCATCTATAAATCCTAAGATAGCATAGGAAACAAATACAAATACTAATATTATTAAATTTGAACTTATTTCTACACTTCCCCTTAAATATAGAAAAAAGAGGGATATAAGTACTGGCAAAATGAAAATCAAACCACCCATGGTTGGTGTACCATTTTTCTTCAAATGCCTTTCATTAATTGTTGTACTAACGGTTTGACCGATATGAAGTTTTTTTAATAATGGTATTAAGATAATTCCACAAATAAGTGAAAGAACAAATCCTAACATCATTGCCATAGCTGCTTTTGCTAAAATTAACATATTCCACCTCTTCTATAAAATTATACATCTTTTTAAATATTTATTCATTTGTATACGGTTATTTTGACATTACTTTACAAAAATTATGACAGCAACAACTTTACGGTTCCTCCTTCTTCTAAATAAGTATTTTCCTTTGGAGACTGATATGTAACGTTTTCTCCTTCTCCTGAATAAGTAACATTAAAACCTTTTAATGCCTCTTTTGCTTCTTTTAAATTACTTCCAATAACTCTGGGTACGGTATAATAATGTTTATCTAGATAAGTATATTCTTTAGGCATGCCATCTGTGCGTGGCGAAATATCTAATACCGATATTGCCGTTTGTAATATATTTTTAGCAATAGGTGCTGCTACTGTACCACCATATTGAGTTACTCCTTTAGGATTATCAACGGAAACGTAAACAATTACCTCAGGGTCATCGGCGGGTAAAAAGCCAACAAATGACAAAATATAATTCCCTACCATATATTTTCCTTCATTAACTTTTTGAGCGGTACCAGTTTTTCCTCCTACTCGATAATTTTCAATATAGGCATTTCTACCAGATCCATTTGCTACAACGCTTTCTAAAGCAAATCTAACTAACTTACTTGATTCAGGAGTGATAACACTGCGAATTTTAGTCTTATCAACGTTTTTTATTACCGTTTTAGTTTCTTCTTCAATTAATTCTTTAACTATGTATGGTTTATAAAGATTTCCACCATTAATTGCAGCAGATACCCCGACTATTTGTTGTATCGGAGCCTATAAAATGAAACTTTTTACCCTTAATATCCGAAGAAGCATTTACTAATTCACCATTTTTTAAAATAATAGATAAATTTACTTTTGATTGACTTTTTTTATCTACAACTATTTTATCTACTAATTCATTAAAAAGATCTTGAAAGGTTTCTTTATCATCTACCGCCTTTAGCAACAAACTTTTTATTTCCTTAATTTTACTATTTATATACTCATCACTTAATATTTGCTCATTTAAGTAATTTATACCCCGTTTATACTTACGACTTTCTTCGTTTATTAAAGTAATTTGTTTTTTATATTCATCCTTAGATATAATATTTTCCACAACAAGTTCTAGAAGCTTATTTTTTTTATTATCTAAATTTAGCAATTTTACTTTTAAATTATTAATTTCTAATTCATTATTATTTTTTAAAAAATATTGTTTACATTCTTCTATAATTTCATTAAAAATAATATTTTCATTAAAAAGCAATTTATTAAATAGAGCTTTAAAAAGAATATCTAATTCTTTTTCAAAAACTCGAGGGTTACTACATCCTTTTAATCCATTACGCCTATATTCTTGACATTCCCATACAGGATTGTTTTTTCTTTTGCCTGATGATGACCTATGATAAGTAAGATTATGGCATTTACAATATATTTTTCCAGAATAAGTATAACGATTTTGAAAAATTATTTTATCATTTGATTTATTAGCAAAACTTTCCTGCCTTTTTTTCAATTTATCATTTGCTCTTTCCCATAATTTTTCGGATACGATAGGAGGAACATTTTTTTCATCTTTATATAGGACCCACTCTGATATATCTAAGTTTTTCTTTTTTTTAGTGCGATAATCTAGTATTTTTGACTTATGCCCACAATAAAATCCCTTATATTTCGGATTTTTTATTATTCTAGTTAGAATGCTTACATCAATTTTTTTACCAGACTTACTTTTATATCCCAAATCATAAAGATAACGTGATAGCTTTGATAATCCATCCGTTGTGGTAGCGTATCTATCAAATATAATTCTAATCATCTCAGCTTCTTTTTCTAAAATAACTAATTTTCCTTTTTCTTTAATGTACCCATAAATATTTGAACATCCTAGTACTACACCATTTTCGATGCTTCTTTTCATTCCAAAAGAAACTCGTTCAGATAACTTTCTCACCTCGTCTTGAGCAATAGATGACATAAGCGTTAATCTAAGTTCTGAATCGGGAAGAATTGTATTTATGTTATCATTTAAAAAATAGACACCCACTCCGTAAGAAAGTAAATCTTGAGTATATTTAATACTATCTAAAGTGTTTCTTGAAAATCGTGATATTTCCTTTGTTAAAATTAAATCAAACTTATTTTTTTTAGCATCGTTAATCATTTTTAAAAATTGTTCACGTTTATTAACTCTGGTGCCACTTAATCCTTCATCAATATATGAATCCACAAATTTCCAATTAGGATTCTTACTAATATAATCATTAAAAAAGTTTATTTGGGCTTTTAATGAATGTAGTTGTTCGTCTTTTTCTGTTGATACCCGAGCATAAAAGCATACTCTTAAATTTAATTCCTGAATTGATTTGCCATTCATAATTTTGTTTCTAATTGTATATAAATCCATTATGCCTCCTTTATTTTATAAGAGATTTTCTTTTTCAAGTTTCGACATTAATTTATCTACACAATTATTGTAGAGTCTATCATCAATAGCATTTTTTCTTTTTAAATATCTCATTAATTTTATAATTACTTCAAATTTAATAGCCTTATAGGAAACTTCATTTAAAGATATCATATCATTTATCCTTTCCCTTAAGTCTATTTTCCTTATAAAAAAAAAGAACTTTGAATTTCTTCAAAATTCTAGATTACTAGTTTTGATAGTTGACATTATTTATTAAAGCTGAAGTTATATTCTTTTCATTGGCAACCATATTTTTTAATAATTTAGTTCTAAAAACTGCAAAATTAAGTAGTTCTTTATTTGCATTATCATTTATATATTCTTTGTATCCATATGTACTCATAGCAATTTGAATAGAATACATATTAACCATGTATAAAAGATCATAATAATTTAATTTTACGTATTTTGAAAAAGCACATACATACATAATTAGATTAGATATATTTATTATTCCCTCTTTAGCTTTAGAGTCTATGTAACTATAAGATCTAATTATTTCCCAAATTATTGGCATTTTAGAAGCACTAGCAAAATCTAAGACTGCCTTTATTTTATGATTCTTAATGATTAATTGCTCTATACCATAATCACCATGAGTATTCATAATAGTAACTTTAGAAAAATTATCAAAATTTAAGTTTTTAAATCCCTGTAAAATATTTTTTTTATCATCTAAATCCTCATAAATATTAGGATAAATATTACGTGGTACTTTTTTTAAAAGAGCATCAATTTTTGCTATACCTTCATTTATTTTAGTAACTGACATAATTTCATTTATTTTATTTACAGGTAAAGAAAATGAAAGTGTTTGTAAACTTTTTATTATTTTACCTAGATAACAAGCAGATGAAATAAGCAAGCTCTTATTAGCAGTATTTCTTTTTATTGTTTCTCCTTCAATATATTTTTCAAGAATCACAATATGTTTCTCATGCAAAAAATAATATTTTCCTTCTTTTGTCTTTATATATTCTGGAACATTTATTCCATCTATTTTTAAATGTTCTAATATTTTTACTTCTTTTATAATATCTTGAGATTCATATTTAAGTTGAAATTCTTTTAAAATATATTCATTTTTATTTATTAAGAATATATTGGCACTACCTCTATTTATTATTTCTACGCTGCTAGTTAAAATGTCATAATTATCTTTTAAAATCTTTTTTACCATTTCTTTACTAATCGAAAAATCATTTAACATAAATTCTCCAAAACTATATACGTTCAACTTTATTTTTAATATATTGATCTAAATAACGTGAATCTTTTTTTACCCATTTATACTCCACGTGTTCACTACTTAACTGTATATTTAATTTTTCTTTTGCTACTTCAATATAAAAGTCAATTTCTAATTCATGGACTATTTCACCATCTTCTTCTATTATAGAATCACTATAGTGCGTTATAACCGGAATAAATTCATCTATGAAGCCTACTTCTTCATTTAGTTCTCTTTTTAGTCCTTCTTTAAGGGTTTCGCCAAACTCTAAGTGTCCTCCCGGAAATTCCCATGCCCCTGGATATTTTAAATCATTATCACTTCTTTTCACAATTAAAAATTCATCTTTACATTTTAAAATACCCGTAACAATAATTTCTGTTTTCACTTAACAATTTCCCCTTTTTTTAAAACTTCTTCGAGCATAATTTCCGCTTTTTTAACAAAATAATTTGTTTCATCAATTGGCAAATTATATTTTTGCAGTTCTTCTTTCATTTCTAAAATAGAATTATATGTTTTTTTTACATATTGGCACGTATTCTCTAGCTCAATAAAAATATATTTATTATTTACTAATTGAACAACTAACTCGGTCTCATTATTTGCAAAAACTATACATTTATCATGTATTTTAAATAACGTTTTATAAAAAATTGCTTCCATAAAAAGTACAGCTTTCTGGATATCTAAAATCGGGCATTCAATTTTACCTTGCCTTTTAATGTCTCCGTTTTCTAAATACTCTTTGTATTTATATAGAAGTACTTTTTTTACACCAATAATATCTCTCACTAATATACACTTTTTTAGTACTTCTAACTTACTTAATTCACGCAGAGAAATATTTTTTTCTATCATGTAAATATCATTAAGTTCATATTCTTCTTTAATTGAAAAGCCCTTTTTTTCTAAAACATTCTTTAATGTTTCATAATCAGTAGTTACCTTAACAGTAATTTCCATTTCTTCTTTCATAAATTAATTTTCTCCCATATTAATTATCATATCTAAGTAGCATCTCATAATTATTATATCACACAAAGAAAAAAAAGAATATCTACATCCTTCTTTCAATTTATTTTTTAACTCTTTTAAGGTTTTGTTTGTTTTCAAATATGAAATTATTAAGTTCTTCATCAATATTAAAATCTTTGTTATCCATCCTTTTTGATATCAAAATATCAATAAAATCTTTAACATATGGATATTTTTCATCAAGTAAAAAGTTACCATTATAATCGTATAATGTGATCTTTGTTATAGGATCAGATAAACAGTAAAGTAAAATATCCCTACTATTAAGTAGATCAGTTATTTTATCCCGAGAATATAAAACAACACCATTCTTTAAATAAAAATTATTGGAGGTTGTAATTAATCCAGCTCTGTAAGTTATATCTTCTCTAACGGGGTACTGTTCTTCAAAATCTATAAACGATATAACAAAAGGGCGTTCAAAATAATGGTATTCTTTTTCTTCAAAAGCACTAATTAATGTAGCTATTACTTTGCCGATTTTATCTGTCGTAAATGTAGAATGATTACTTATGTTAATTCTTAATTCTTCTTTAGAACGAATTAGATTTTGATATTTTTCTTCTATTAGATCTAATTTGCTTCGTTTTTCTTTTTCAATTTCCGAAAAAAGTAAATCATATTTTTCATTTAGACTTTCAACCGCCTCTTTATATCTTTTCGTTAAAATATCCTTTTCCTTCTGAATAGTTTTACAAACACTATCTTTTTCTGCCAAATATTCTTGATATTCTATATTAATTTTTTTTAGGCTTTCCATGAGAAATTCACCCTCCTTTAATTAAAGAATAACATAATTATTTATATTTTTATAATATATTTTTTCTATAGATTATATAAAAAAAATTGATACATTTAAGTATCATTTACTAGACTGTAAGATGTAACGGGGTCTAATAAATGAAACTTTTTACCTAAATTATTAGAAAGTGTATTTACACTTTCTCCTGTCTTAATAAAAATATCTAATTTAATTTGTTTTTCACTTTCTTTATAAACTATTATTCTATCTATTATTTCATTAAATACATCACTATAACATTTATCATCATCTAAGCATTTTTCTAATAAAATTTTAATTTCATTAATTTTATTTTCTATATAATTCTTATCTTTCTTATTATTTTTTAATTCGTTCATTTTACTTTGGTAAATAACTAAATCTTCATTTATTAAATCAACTTGTTTTTTTTAGCATCGTTAATCATTTTTAAAAATTGTTCACGTTTATTAACTCTGGTGCCACTTAATCCTTCATCAATATATGAATCCACAAATTTCCAATTAGGATTCTTACTAATATAATCATTAAAAAAGTTTATTTGGGCTTTTAATGAATGTAGTTGTTCGTCTTTTTCTGTTGATACCCGGGCATAAAAGCATACTCTTAAATTTAGTTCTTGAATTGATTTGCCATTCATAATTTTGTTTCTAATTGTATATAAATCCATTATGCCTCCTTTATTTTATAAGAGCTTTTCTTTTTCAAGTTACGACATTAATTTATCTACACAACTATCGTAGAGTCTATCATCAATAGCATTTTTTCTTTTTAAATATCTCATTAATTTTATGATTACTTCTAATTTAATAGCCTTAGAGGAAACTTCATTTAAAGATATCATATCATCTATCCTTTCTCTTAAGTCTATTTTCATTATAAAAAAAGAACTTTAAATTTCTTCAAAGTTATCGATAAATTATTTTTATAATATGTTCTCATATCAATATATATAGAATACATATTAACCATAAAGCTATATACCTTTTAATTTATTTTTAATATATTGATCTAAATAGCGTGAATTTTTCTTTACCCATTTATACTCTACATGTTCATTACTTAATTGTATATTTAAATTATCTTTTGTTATTTCAATATAAAAGTCGATTTCTAATTCATAGATCATTTCACCATTTACTTCTATTATAGAATCACTATAGTGTGTTATAACCGGCGTAAATTCAGCTATGAAGCCTATCTCTTCGTTTAGTTCTCTTTTTAACCCTTCTTTAAGTGTTTCACCAAACTCTAAATGTCCTCCTGGAAATTCCCATTCTCCTGGATATTTTAAATCATCTTCACTCCTCTTCACTATTAAAAACTCATCTTTGGATTTTAAAATACCAGTAACAATAATTTCCGTTTTCATATGATTTTTCCTCTTTTTCTAAAATATTCTTTAATTTATCATATTCATGTCTAAGTTGTATTTTGTGATTACTATATCATACAAGAAAAAGAAAGAACATATTGTTCTCTCTTCAAATTTATTTTTTGATTCTTTTAAGTTTTTGTTCATTTTCAGATATGAAATTATTAAGTTCCTCATCAATGTCAAAATCTTTATTATCCATTCTTTTTGTTATCAAAATATCAATAAAATCTTTAATATACGGATACTTTTCATCAAGTAAGAACTTACCATTGCGATCATATAATTCAATCTTTTTTATAGGCTTAGAGAAACAATATAATAAAATATCACCCTCATTAACATGATCAGTTATATTATCCGAAGGATATAAAACAACACCATTTTTTAAATAAAAATTATTTGAGGTTGTAATTAAACCAGCTCTGTAAGTTGCATCAACAGCATCAGCATAACACTCATCATAATCTATAAACGATATAACCAAATAGCCTTCAAGATAATTATATTCTTTTCCCTCAAAAGCACTAATTAACGCGGCTATCGCTTTGCCAATTTTATACGCCCAAAAACTAGAATTTTTCATTATGTTAATTGTTAACTCTTCTTTAAAATGAATTAAATTTCGATACTTTTCTTCTATGATATTTAATTTACTTTGATTTTCCTCTTTAAGTTTCGAAGTAAGTAAATCATATTCTTCATTTAGGCTTTTAGTTGCCTCTAAATGTCTTCTTTTTAAAATTTCTTCTTCTTTCTTGGCATTTTCTAAAACAACTTCTCTTTCAGCAAGATATTTTTGGTATTCCAAAAACGCTCTTTTTAAGTTTTCTAACAAAAATTCCACCTTCCTTTAATTAAAGGATAACATAATTATTTATATTTTTATAATATATTTTTTCTATAGATTATATAAAAAAAATTGATACATTTAAGTATCATTTATTAGACTGTAAGATGTATAGGAGTAACGCTTATCCCTTGACCAAAACTAGTAGTAGCAAGTTCAACAGGGCCCATTTTATCCATTTTAAACATTATTCCACTCGATTCACCATTTAAATCAATACCAGTTTTTGTACCAAACCCAAAATTTTTAATATAACTCATCAGTTTTTCTTTACCTAATCTTTGACCCATCACCACAAACCCTGGGTTGCAAGAATTCGATTTTCTAAGAAAAAAAATAATTCGACATTAATTTGCAAACTCTAATTTTCTTACTTCACCATCTTTAAAATATATTTCAAAATTCATCTTATGTCTAGTTGTTCCTTTAATAACAATAATTTTTTCTATAAAAAGATTTACATATATATCTAAATGATATTTAACATCTAAAATATTAGTAATTTGTTTTTCTATTTCTTTTAATCGTTTACCATTATCAATAAATTCAAATGATTTAATTTTTTTATTAATTTTCTTTATTTCGTTATCAATTTTATCAATTTTAACTTTTAACTCATTATTAGAAATAATTGAATTTAAATTAAGTTCAATTAATTTTTCTCTATTTCTACCTAATTCACTTATTTTTAATTCTAAACTATTTAATTCTTCTTTATTATTTTTATTCAAAACTATTAAATACTTTTGAAGTAAATTACCTATTATTTTTTCTTTTTGGTTAGATAATTTTTTTCCTATTATGGATGAAATTAATCTATCCAATTCTATTTCCCTAATAAATGGTGATTCACACTTCATAACACCACCTACAATATACTCTCTGCAAGCCCAAACTGGATTATTCTTTCTTTTACAACTTCCACATCTAGTAAAATATTTATTATGATCTTTACATATTATTTTATTTGTATATTTAGAATTATCTAAATGCTGTTGCTTACTAATATTATTTAAATTTCTTAAATTTCTTTTGGATTTATAAATTTCATTTGCTTTATTCCAAAGTTCTTCGGACACAATAGCTGGAATATTTTCATCTTTATAAATTATTCGCTCATTTTCTGGAACTACAACTTTCTTATGTGTTTTATAACTTTCTACGTAAGTTAAATTAGCAGTATAGTACCCCTTATATCTCGGATTTAATAACATCTTTCGCAAAGTAGTTCCAGAATATTCCTTACCATATTTATTAAAATAACCCTTTTTAGCAAGTTCTCTAGATATATATTCAAAAGAATATTTACCAGTAGAATACAGATTAAATAATACTTCAATTATTTCCTTTTCATTTTCATTAATAATCATTTTTCCATTTTTTCTATAATATCCAGTTAAATTACCACCAATTACTTTTCCATCTTTAATCATTCTTTTTATTCCAAATTTAACTCTTTCAGATAATTTTCTAACTTCGTCTTGTGCTAAAGATGACATTAAAGTTAATCTAAATTCACTATCTGGATATATTGTATTAATATTATCACTTAAAAAATATACTACAGTACCATTATTAAGTAATTCTTCTGTATATTTTATACTATCTACCACATTACGAGAAAATCTAGATATTTCTTTAGTAATTATTAAATCAAGTTTTCCAGTTTTAGAATCATCAATCATTCTTAAAAAATTATCTCTATTTTTTATACTAGTTCCACTTATACCTTCATCAATATATTCTCCAACTAATTTCCAGTTTTTATTTTCACTTATCATTTCTCTAAAATATTTAGATTGGTTTTCCAAACTATTTAACTGGTCATCTTTATCAGTTGAAACTCTAGCATAATAACCAACATTAAGATTCATATCATATATTGTTTTACCACTAGTAAGTTCTGTTCTAATTTTTAATATATTCATATTCATTTTCCTTTAGTAATAATTCATTCATATTTTTAAATTCATCAAAATTGATATTTTTTTCTTGATATAAATCTTTATTGATTATTACTTCTAATTCTTTAATTATTTCTTCCATATAAACCTCCCAGTTAAATTTTATTATATTAACTAGAAAACATGAAAAAGAAGATTAAGTTGATATTAACTTAATCTTCTCTATATTATTTAGATTATATTTATTTTTATGATATTTATTATATATGTATGGTAAATCATTTATTTTATACTCATTCATAATTACATAAAACATTTATAAATCTATCAACAAAAATAAAGTGATTTCTGTAATTTAATTGAACTAATTTCATTTGAAAATTTTTCTTTATAATGATCCATAATATGACAATCCACTTTTGGATAAACTATGTCATAAAAAAAGGCAACACAGTTGCCTTAACTATTCACAATATTACTATCTATAATCGATTTCAACTCACTATATATTTTATCAACTTCTTCTTTTTTACCTTCAATTGCCACTACATTCATAGTAGGCATTGTATATTTATCTATTTCAAAAACAACATTGTTATAAGTATATACATAACGTTTTCTTACTAACCTCTTTTTTTCATTTAATTCTAAAATTTCCAATAAAGATTTAACAAAATCTCTATTTTCATCATTAATTAATAAATCTTTTGATTCTCTGCTTACTTTTAAAACACTATCACTTAAATTATCATCTTTGAAATTTAATATTTCAACTTCATCTTCTTTATAAACATTTTTTGTAATTCTTGCCATAACTTTTCCACCATTTTTATAAAGCGTTCTAGTCTGCTCATATTCTTCTTTTAATTCATAACTATTATTTATACAATATTCAACAAAAGGAGTTATGTCCTTTACTTTAAAACTATATTCATATTCTTTATTCATTTTCTTTTTTCCTTTCTTAACACTGGATTTGGATAATTAAACCTTGTGAATAATTGATATTCTGGATACCCTGATAATAGATGTATACATGCTTCAGTTGAATCATCAGTAGTGTGTACTAAATTTGTATTTAAATTTGTATCCCACAAAACTTTTTCTCCATTAAACCAATTAACGAAATGATTTTGTATTATCCTAGTCATATTATTCCTGATATAATGTTTTTTTACATTTAATTCTTTTGCATTTTCACTTACTAAAATAACTTTATTAGGTCCATTCATTTGAAATTCATATTTCAATCCATGTGGGTGAAAATAACTCATTGGCTTTAATCCTAGAATAGAGGGATTTCCATTTAAATTAAGTGGCTTTTCTTCACCTCCTAATAATTCAACAAGTTCACCGTTTACTATTTTTACAAACAAGTCACCTGGCTTTATACTTTTCTTTACTTCTTCACCCAATGCCTTCTCTTTTACAGAATTAGTAAATTCCTTCACAACTTTATAATTTACATCAGCTTCTAATAATGCAAGACTAATTTTTCTTAACATTTCACTTATATTGTCTTCTGTTATTTTTACATATACTTTTATTTTTGACATTACATTCTGTAATCTATCTCCTAAATTTTCAAACTTATTTATCACCAAACACTATTATACAATTAAAAAAAGGTATTTCTACCTTTAATTTTAATATTTATTATTTTTTAAATTTTAAAGAAAGTATAACCACTGTAATTAGTAATATAAAGTTAGCACATAAAGATATATATAAAGGCATATTATTTTGTGCTAGACAATTGCTGTCTTGACCTACACATTTACTATTTTGGTCTACTGTATTATCAATAACTTTTTTTTCAATGCTAATATTTCTTATTTTACTATTCTTTTCAATTGAACCAAAATAAAATCCACTACAGTCACCAGTAATATCATTTGAGCAATCAGTTCTTTCATATTGACTATATAAAGTTATATCAGTATTAACATTTTCATTTGAAGCAGTTATAGCGAACTCAATATTAATGGTTCCATTTAAAGTATTATTATCTTTAGCAATATATTTAAGTACCACCTCATCGTTGCCATATTTATTGCTCACTGATATACTATCACTTGAAGTTACATTAACTATACTCAAATACGTTTTATCATATTTTAAATATACAGTTTGTGAATCTAATTCACTAGTAGAAATTGGAAATCCTGAATCAATATTTATTTTATACTGAACTGTATCGTTATTCTTTACTGAAACGCTTGATAATTCAGTAGTATAGCTTAATCCATTATCAGCATAAACTGGTACAACAATCAAAGTAAAACATAATAAAAACAAAACATATTTTAATCTTTGCATATTTACCCTCATCTATTCTAAAATGATTATACAAAATATGGCAAATTTTGTCAATCTATATCGAACTTTTAAGCTAGGTTTTTCCCCCCCTCGCTTTTAGTAACATCACAATTTTCACCATTTATCATAAGATTAGGCTTTTCAAATATTACACCACTTTTAATAGCATGTCTAATACTTCTACCACTTATTTTAATATTAAACCCATTTTCTTCTAATTGTTTAGAAATAACCTCTGGTGATTTCTTATTTATTCTTATTTCTTTTTCTATATGCTTTAATAATTCATAATCCTTATCCAATATAAGTTCTGGTCCTTTACTTGTCATTCCATATTCATATTTTTCTTGCGCTACTTGTGCACTATATTCTTTTTTTCTGTCCAATCATAATTTCGAGCCATTACTTTTCCACGATTTATTTCTCTTCTTATTGTTCTTTCGCTCTTATGCAATAATTCAGCTATTTCCTTCTTTGTTTTATGATCTGAATTACACCATGTTTCAACCATAGTTCTCTCCGCATAAGTTATATGTTTATATTTTTTATTTTTTTTGTTATAATCTAAAAGACACATAGTTTATTACCTCCAATGTTTAGTTCGCACTTACATTGTATTATAGCTTGCTTATAATCTTTACTTTTCAACTTTTTTCTCACTCTCTCTTTTGATAGTATTTCTAATGTATCTTTCATCTTCTTCAGGTGTAAATACTTCCCAAAAGTTAGCATCAGTATTTAACCTAGTAATTTCTTTTTTATTTCATTATTAATACTCAATATTTCCTTATCTAATTTATCAAATAATAATATAGCAATTTTCTTCTTATTAAATATAAGATTTTCATAAGTATTAGTATCAATATTATTTTTAGAATCTTCTTGTATTTTAATTTCATTGAATGATTGTTTCATATTATTATCAAATTCAATCCTTTCATTGCTAGAGTATTCAACACCATCATAAATCAAACTATATGTAGAACAAACATCAAGCTTGGTGCTATATTTTATACTATTTGCAAGGGTTTCTGCAAATTCAAAAGTGTTCTTGTAGTAACACCAAGATTGCTTGATGTTACCATTGGAACATAAAAGAACATTTTTTCTTTTATTTTCAAGACTTCCACAATCAATTTCAATGTTCCTGTACTGACTATTTTGAATCTCTGTATCAGTACAAGAACATTTTTCTAGATAAAAATTTGATAGCTCAAGTTTTTTTCTTTTGTTATCAATTTCTAATTCTCTGTATATTGTATCTGCATTAAAATTGAAATAAATTATTAATCTTACATGTTTTCTATCGCCATTTATTTTTTCAACTTCTACTCTTTCAACTAATATTCTCATTAAATTAGGTAGCTCTTTCTGTAAATCAACTTTTGAAATAAGAGTATTTCTAACTTCTATTATTTTTTCCTTTAATTTTGTAAGTTCTGCATCTGGATTATTAAGTCTATTAATTTTCTTTTTTAAGGAATTAATTTCATTATTAAACTTATCGTTTCTTTTCTTAAACTCTAAATCATCAATCATTCCTTTAATACTCAAATCTAATAATTTATTCTTTTGGTTTTCTATTTTTGTAATTTGATTGTTTATACTTTCAATATTATCAGAGCTGTTATTACTGCTTATAATATTCTCATATTCATTTATTACCCCATTTAAATATTCTTTTTTATTATCTATAAAATCACTAAATATTTGTACAAATATCTTATCTAGATAATCTTCTCTTAAGATTGGTGAAGCACAGGCACCAACTCCCTCAGTTTTATATTTCTTACAAGACCATGTAGGATTATTTGCTCTATTACTTCCACCAGCTCTTATAAATACATTTCCACAGTCCTTACAATATAATAAACAGCTATATTTTGCAGTTTCTAAAGATTTTTCAGAATTTAGAATGTGTCTTGCCGATGATTTTTTTCTCATCTCATGAAGTTCATTTGCTTTATTCCATAACTCTTCAGATACAATTGCTGGAACTCTATCATCATGCTCAATTATTTGTTTTTCTTTTGGAACTTTTTTCTTTTTATGTGTTTTATAATTTTCAACCTCAGTTAACCGAGCAGTATAATATCCTTTATATCTAGGATTAGTTAAAAACTTTGCCATTGTTGTATCAGAATACGGTTCACCTTTTGAATTTAAATATCCCATTTTGGCAAGATCTTGTCCTATCTTTTTAAGTCCAACTTTCCCAGATGCATAAGTTTCAAAAAGATATATAATTATTGGTGCTTCGGCTGGATTAATTTCATATCTTCCATCTTTTTTGAAATATCCAGTTAAATTACCACCAATAAGTTTTCTATCTTTAATCATTCTATTAATACCAAATTTAACTCTTTCAGAAAGTTTTCTAACCTCATCTTGAGCCAAGCTTGACATAATTGTAAGTCTAAACTCCGAATCTTCCCCTATTGTATTAAGATTATCTGATAAAAAATATACAATAACTCCCTGTTTTAATAAATACTCTGTATATTTTATACTATCAACAGTATTTCTTGAAAACCTTGACATCTCTTTTGTAACTATCATATCTATTTTTCCAAGAGTAGCGTCCTCAATCATTTTTAGGAATCTATCTCTATTTTTTACAGCAGTTCCACTAATTCCTTCATCTATATAACCACCACAGAATACCCAGTTTTTGTTTTCTGTTATCATTTCTTCAAAATAGTTTTGTTGATTTTCCAAACTATTTAACTGATCATCCTTATCTGTTGAAACACGAGCATAATATACTACTCTAAGTGGCATGTCATAAATCGTTTTTCCTTTTCTTAAATCTTCCCTTGCTTTTTTTATATCCATTATTTCTCACTCTCCTTTCATGTTCTTAAAAAGCAAGATAACTAGGATGATGACATGCTACCAAGATTTTTCCCTATTGTCAAACCATCATTAATCTTGTCTTTATATTCATTTTTTATTTTTGTCATTCTTCCAAGTATTGATTGTTCCATTAAACTAAAAACTTTTAAATCAATTACTTTACTCTCATATAATTCTCTATTTAAAATTAGTCGCCATTCTAATAATTTATATTCCAAAGGCAAATGTTTGGTACTACACTTTAGTTCAATATCATCTGTATTATACATGTTATACCGCCCTCATCAAACTATATGAGATAAAGATATAAATAATACTAAATAAAAATTCAACATTATTTATTCTTTTCCTTTCCTAGTTTTTGTTCTTGATTAAATGTACTTTTTAAATGTATTTCAATATGATAAATATTATTATTAAGTTGCCATTTAGTTTATTTCTTGCTATTTTAATTATTTCACCTAATTTTTTTATATTTAATTTGCCTCTCTTCATCTCTAGCACTCTTACTAGATATTTTTAAAGTACAAAATAAAAAAGAATAGATATTCTTTTAGAAAATCTATTCTTTATTTAACTTTATTAGCAAGTTTTATAACTGCTTTAGTATATTTCATAAGTTCTTTTTTGTTTTTAAATCCACAAG
>CAKORR010000003.1 GCA_934101595.1 uncultured Bacilli bacterium | reverse complement strand
GAGTATTCTTCTTTAGAAACGGAGTTTCCATTTTTATCGAAGTAAGTGTCACCAATTATCTCACAAGTATGCTTTTCGCATTGTTTAGAGTATTCTTCTTTAGAGACAGAGTTTCCATTTTTATCGAAATAAGTGTCACCAATTATCTCACAAGTGTGTTTTTCACATTGTTTAGAGTATTCTTCTTTAGAAACAGAGTTTCCATTTTTATCGAAATAAGTGTCACCAATTATTTCACAAGTGTGTTTTTCACATTGTTTAGAGTATTCTTCTTTAGAAACGGAGTTTCCATTTTTATCGAAGTAAGTGTCACCAATTATCTCACAAGTATGCTTTTCACATTGTTTAGAGTATTCTTCTTTAGAAACGGAGTTTCCATTTTTATCATAGTAATATCCATTTTCGATTTGACAAGTATAATTTCTTCCATACACTTTTGGTTCCCAAGTTACACTACAATCATGTCCGTTAGTTGCTAAATATAGTGTGAACTTTGCAATTCTTATTTTTTCATTTTGAATAGGAGTTTCTGAAGTAAATGTTAAATTATCTAAGTTGGAGTTAGTGATCTTGATTCTTTTATCAACAGATGTAATTTCTCCTTTTAAACTAGTATTAACCATTTTAAAGGCACCACTTACACTATAGAATCTATCGCTTCCTGATACTTGAATATCAATATAGCAAGTTTTAATTTGCCTATTTTCACTCCAGTCAGATTTTACTTCATCACATGATACAAGATTCTCAATCTTAGCCTCTGCCTTTAAAGGAACTATTGCTAAAACTAATGCTGTAATAATAAACATAATTTTTTTCATAAAATCACCCTTTCTTGGTTGTCTATTCTATAACAAAATAGCATTTTTGTCAATTAGTATCGAAATACTAGGTTTGCATATCATTTGTTGCTGTGATAAAATTTAAGAGTACATATAGTTTTAAATGTGAGGTGCCTAATTATGAAGAGAAAAATAGGGGATAGGCGTGATGCTAAAAAAATCAGAAATTTGGATGGGATGCATTACATTTTGGCTGATTTAAAGCCAGATAGATGTGATGCCGATGTTTATATAAATCAAACATTTGATGTAACTAAATTGGTTAAATATTTAGATAAAAAGAAAAAAGAACATCCTGATTTACATATTACCTTTTTCCATGCTTTTTCACAAGCTATTGCTAAATTAATATATAATAAACCATTAATGAATAGGTTTGTTGCAAATAGAACTTATTATGAACGCAATGAAGTAAAACTTGGATTTGCTGCTAAAGTGAAATTTGATGAAAAAAGTGAAGAGCTTTTATGTGTTATAGATGTCAAGCCCAATGAAACATTTATGGACACTCAAAAGAAGATATCTGATCGAGTTTTAAAAATTCGTTCTAATAAAAAAAGTGATACTAATAATGCTATAAGTGTTGTTGGTCATCTTCCTAAACTTATTAGAGTGCTAGTAGTTGGTATTTTTAAATGGGTAGATAAGCATGGTTGGTTACCAAAGTCGTTTGTTAATGACAATATTTATTATACTTCAGTAATTATGTCAAACCTTGGTAGTATTAATTGTGGATCGATTTATCATAACCTAACAAACTTCGGAACAAATTCAATTCTTGCTACGATTGGTAAGGTTCATAAAGAAGAGATATTGTTAGAAAATGGAAAAAAAGAAATAAGAGATGTTTGTGATTTTGGAATTAATATAGATGAAAGAATTGCAGACGGAGTATATTTTGCTAAGTCTCTAAACTTATTGCAATATATATTTGATAATCCAGAATTACTCGATGAGAAAGCAAGTGAAAAAATAAATGAAAAAAAGCAATAAAAATAATCGCCCATGGACAGCTTTTTATGGTAACGTTCCAGCAAATTTAAAATATCCAAACATTTCCATTGTTGATTTAATTAATGAAACAGCTTTAAAATATCCTAATAATATTGCATATGACTACTTTGGTTCAAAATGCACTTATAAAGAACTGATGCAAAAAATTGAAACAGTAGCGAGAGCTTTAAAAGCATACGGAATTCAAAAGGGAGAAAAAGTTACAATCTGTATGCCTAATACACCAGAAGGAATAATAAGTTTTTATGCGGTTAATATGGTTGGAGCAATTGCCAATATGATTCATCCTCTTTCTAGTGAGAAAGAAATGGAAATGCACTTAAACACTACTAAATCTAAGTTTGTTATATGTATTGATGTTGCTTTTTTAAAAATCTATAATATCATGAAATATACTAAAGTTGAAAGAATTGTAGTTGCAGGAGCCGGTGAAGATTTTAAAATTGTAAAAAGCTCTCTTTATTGGTTAAAGGAGGGAAGAAAAGTTAAAATACCTTACAATAATGAAATTATTCCTTGGAAAACTTTTTTAAAGGCTCAAAATTATTATAAGAAAAATTATAATGCTCATTTAAAGGCAAATGATCCGGCAGTTATTTTATATAGTGGGGGAACTACCGGACATCCTAAAGGAATTTTATTATCTAATTTAAATTTTAATGCTTTAGCTATGCAATGTGGATTAATGTGCAATCCGGCAGATCCAGGAATGTCAATTCTTTCTATAATGCCAATTTTCCATGGTTTTGGACTTGGTGTGTGTATTCACACACCTTTACATAGAGGAATGAAATGTATTTTGATACCTGCATTTAGTTTTAGAGATTTTGCTAAATTAATAAAAAGATATAGGCCAAACTTTTTAGTAGGTGTGCCAGCTCTTTTTGAGTCATTAATGAGAAATAAGTTTAATAAAAATGAACTTTCATGCATAAAATGTATTGTTTCTGGTGGGGATTTTATGCTTCCTGAACTTAAGAAAAAAGTTGATGCATTTCTTTCTTCTTATGGTTGCAAAACTAGTGTTAGACAGGGATATGGATTAACCGAGGCCGCGGGAGCGACTTGTTTAACTCCTGAGGGGCTATACAAAGAAGGCACTGTAGGAATTCCTCTTCCGGATATGTATTATAAAATAGTTAAAATTGGTACCCATGATGAAGCTTTATGCAATCAAGATGGAGAAATATGCATAAGTGGACCTACGGTTATGATAAAGTATGTTAACAACCCTGAGGAAACATATCAAACTATTAGAAAACATGATGATAATCGTTATTGGCTTCATACTGGTGACATTGGTTCAATGGATGAGAATGGTTTTGTGTTTTTCAAACAACGACTTAAAAGAGTAATTATATCTTCGGGATATAATATCTATCCATCATATATTGAAAATGTTATTAATTCTCACCCGGATGTTTTAACAAGTACTGTAATAGGAATTGATCATCCATATAAAAATCAGGTTGCGAAAGCCTTCATTGTATTACGAGACAATGTAAAAGTAACAGATAAAATAAAAAAAGAAATCAAAAAAATATGTGAGCAGAATATTAGTAAATACTCTTTACCATATGAGTATGAATTTAGAAGCAGTTTACCTAAAACATCAGTAGGAAAGGTGGCTTTTACTAAACTTGAAGAAGAGGAAAAAAGTAAAAAAAGATAATTTTTTCTTAATTAATCTTTTTAAGGGAATGGTAGTGGGTGTTGGCTTTATTGCTCCGGGTGTAAGTGGCGGGGTTATAGCTGTAATACTTGGTATTTATGATAAGATTATTTATGCGATTAATAATTTAAAAAAGAGCTTTAAAGAAAATTTTGGCTTTTTATTTAGTGTTATTTTAGGAATTTTAATAGGCGTGATTCTTTTTAGTAAATTATTGCTTTATTTACTAGAGGTTAGATCTGGCCCAATAAAGTTTGTGTTCACAGGGTTAATCTTAGGAGGAATTCCCGTTTTAATAAAAAATATTAAAAAAGAAAAGCCAAATGAGAAGTTAAGTGGTATTTTAATTCTAATTACTTTATTCTTCTCATTTTTTTTGGCTTTTATTGAAAAAAATAATATTTTTACATTTGCTAATGGTGGTAATAATATATTTTTACTAATTTTAGTAGGTTTTTGTTATTCGGCCGGAAAAATTATTCCTGGCGTAAGTGGGTCGGCACTTTTAATGCTTTTAGGAGTTTATGAAAAATTTTTAAAAATTATTTCCAATCCTTTTTCTTTACAATCTAAAGAAATACCTGAACTAATTATAATTTTAGTAAGCTTTATTATTTCAAGTATTATTATTTTTAAATTGATTAATTACTTATTAAAAAAACACTATATTAAAACATATAGTGCCATTCTTGGTTTTGTTATAGGTTCAATAGTCTTTATTTTTCCCGGATTTAGTCATTCATTAGCAGACATTTTAAATGTTATTTTATTAATTTTAGGAGCGCTTTTTGCATACTTGATTAGCAATTAGCTTTATAATCGTTTACTATTTCAGCGTCATCAAAATGATGTTTAGTGTGTCCTATTATTTGATAATTTTCATGTCCTTTTCCTAAAATAAGAAGTATATCGTCTTTTTTTAATTTTTTTAAGGCTTTTATGATAGCTTCTTTACGATCAGGAATTACTAGAAAATTATTATATTCTAAATCATTTGTAATATCTTTTAAGATAAGAAGAGGATCTTCAGTACGTGGATTATCACTAGTAAAGATGCAATAGTCACTTAATTTGCACGCTATATTACCCATAATGGGGCGTTTTGTTTTGTCTCTGTCACCTCCACAGCCAACAATTGTGTAAAGTTTTCCTTTTTTAAGTTTATTATAAGCTTCAATTATTTTTTCTACTGCATCTGGGGTATGTGCATAATCAATAACAGCAAATGAATCTTTAACTTTAATTGTTTCACATCTTCCTTTAGGAGGATATATATTTTTTGTGATATCAATAATTGTATTAATATCAAAATTAAGAGAATTAACGATTGCTAAAGATAACATGTAATTGTAAACATTAAAATCGCTTGTTAAATTTGTCGTAACCTTAAAAGCTTCATTATTATGTGAGAATGTAATTGTTGTGTTAGAAGGGCTTATATCCTCATTAATAATTTTATAATCTGCATTATCTTTTCCATATGTTTTAGTATTTGGAAATTTTTTAAAATAATCCCCATATTTATCATCTATATTGGTTATAAAAATGCTATCACTATTCAAATGATCTAATATTTTTAATTTGGCATTTAAGTAATTGTCCATTGTTTTGTGATAGTCTAGATGGTCTTGAGTTAAATTTGTAAATCCCGCTACTTTAAATGTTATGCCAGCAACTCTATTTAAGTCTAGAGCATGACTAGATACTTCCATAACGATTGTGTGGCAATTCTTTTTTTTAGCACTTAAAAGTAGTTTGTAAAGTGTTAGAATATCCGGGGTAGTATTATTTAAAGTAATGATCTCATCTTGATAATAGAAACCAATTGTGCCGATATACGCTACATCCTTTTTTAATAGTTTCAAAAGTTGATAAGTTAAATAACATGTTGTTGTTTTTCCATTTGTACCAGTTACACCAATAAATTCTATTTCATCTAGTTCATTCTTATATTTTTTTACAATTTCTTCTTGTAAATATTTTTCAGAGTCTTCAACTTTAATATATGGAACGCTTAAAGTTAGGTCTTTTTCACCAACAACAGTTGATGCTCCATTCTTAATAGCATCATCTATATAATCATGTCCGTCTACCGTATGTCCTTTGATAGCAACAAATATTTGGCCTGGTTTTACCAATCTAGAGTCTGTTTCATATATCATTTAAATCACCTAATACTAGTATATCAAATTTATATGTTTTTGTGAAATACTATAAATTTCTTTACTTTTGTTAAAATGTTTTTTATAATTTAGATAGTTGCTGGAATAGCTCAGTTGGTAGAGCAACGCCCTCGTAACGCGTAGGTCATAGGTTCGAGTCCTATTTCCAGCACCATTTTGTAAATATGTTCGATTATATCGAACTTTTTTTATTGTTGAAATATATTTTTCTTATGATAAAATCAAAATGAGGTATGGATATGAGATACAAAAAAACAAAGAAAATACTATTATTTTGGTGCTTGCTTGTTGGAATAGGGGCATTATATGGTAGTATATGCATGTTTATAGATCCAACAGGTGAGTTATTAAAAATGGATACAATGCTACCATATTTTAATGTACTTCCATTTAGTGATATCCTATTTCAAAACTATATATTTTCAGGAATATCTTTACTAATTGTAAATGGTATATCAAATTTAATAGCATCATATTTAATAATTAAAGATAAAAAATTAGGTTTTATATTAGGTACAATATTTGGAATAACTTTAATGATGTGGATAACTATTCAATTTATTATATTACCAACTAATTTTTTATCAATAAGTTATTTTATTATTGGATTTTTACAATTTATAATTGGTTTAATAACAATAATATTTTATACTCAATCAAGATTTTCTTTAGATATTAGCAAATATAACAATGTAGGGAAGAATAATGATTGTGTTGTCGTTTATTTTTCTAGAATGGGATATACCAAAAAAATTGCATACGAAGAAGCAAATGAAATAGGAGCAAATATTGTTGAATTGAAAACAAAAGAAAAAACCCAGGGAACTCATGGCTTTTGGTGGTGTGGAAGATTTGGCATGCATAAATGGCGAATGAATATAGAAAATATTGATGTCGATATAAAAAAATTTAAAAAAGTTTATATTGTAAGTCCAATATGGGTCTTTAATATTTCTTCTCCAGTTAGAGATTTTCTTTATAAGTATAAAGATCAAATTAAAAAGCATGAATATATTTTCTCTCATTTTATGAAGTGTAATTTTAAGTATGTTGCGAATCAAATGGATCATATATTAGGAAATAAAAGAGATTGTTTAACATCTTATTGTGTAAGGTATGGAAAACTTGTAGGAGAAAAATATGAAGAAACGTCAAGAAATATATGATTTATATTGGTACTTTGCTTGCGAAAGGCAAAATATTTTTCTAAAAAAGCTCAATAAAATGGCGACTAAGTTAACTGATGATGCCATATTAAAAGAATATAAATTTTGTAATAGTTATAGAGTCAATGATAGAGTTAGTCAATATTTGCTAAAAAATGTTATTTATAATGGCAGGCGTTACAATGAAGCTAATATGTTATTTAGAATTATTCTTTTTAAACTCTTTAATAAAGAAACGACTTGGGAATTGTTAATGAATGAATTTGGCGACATTACACTAGAAAATTTTGATAGAAAAAAATATTCTAAAGTTCTTGAAAACGCTTTATCAAATGGCATAAAAATTTATAATGATGCTTACATTAGTTGTGCCAACAAAGCTTTCGGCTATCATAGAAAACATGATAATCATTTAGCACTTCTTGATAAAATGTTTAATATAGACAAAATAGGAGAGACATTACCTAAATGTAAAAAAATGAAAGATGCATTTTTAATTTTAAAAAGTTATCCTTTAATAGGAAATTTTATGGCATATCAGTTAGTAACAGATATAAATTATAGTGAAGTTGTTAATTGGAAAGAAGACGAATTTACAGTCGCTGGCCCAGGTTCGCTACGGGGAATAAAAAAGTGCTTTATCGATACAGGAAATATGTCTTATGAAGAAATTATAAAGTATATGTATATTCATCAAGATGAAGAGTTTAATAGGTTAAAATTAGATTTTAAAAGACTTGGTAATAGGCCTTTACAATTAATAGATTGCCAAAATATATTTTGCGAATTAGACAAATATTGTCGGGTAGCTTTTCCTAATATCAAGTCAAATCGTAAAAAAATAAAAAAGCATTATATTCCCAAAAAATCCAAAATAGAATATATGTATCCGCCAAAGTGGAATATAGAGTTAGGGGATGAATATTAAAATGAAATATGTTGCTCTTTTAAGAGGAATTAATATAAGTGGGAAAAATAAAATATCCATGATTGATTTAAAAAAATGTATGGAGAGCGCAGGCTTTTTAAATGTTAAAACAGTGCTTAATAGTGGTAATGTTATATTTGATAGCAATCTCGATATTAATAAAATTAGCGAAAATATTATTGAATTAGTTAAGAAAAATTTTAATCTTTCTATTCCAATATTAATTATCACTGTGGAAGAATTAAAAGATATTATAAATAATTCACCTATTTGGTGGGATAGTAAAAACAAAGATATTTATGATAATTTGATTTTTGCTATGCCAAATGTTACTGCTAATTTAGTTTGTGATAAACTTGGTAAGCCTAGTGAGAATATAGATAAAATTTTAGTATATAAAAATGTTATATTCTGGTCTTTCCGATTAAAAGACTATTGTAAGTCTAACTGGTGGATTAACTCTGCCAGTAAAGAAATAAAAAATGATATAACTATTAGAACAAGTAGAACTGTAAAAAAAATCATTGATAATGCTAATTAATTATTTATTTCGTTGTTAAAATTAAATATTTTTATTATAATATTTATGATAGGTGATAATATGAAAAAGTTTGCTATATTGTTAGTAATCACATTATTGGTTTGTGGATGTGAAAAAAAAGAAAAATATGATTATACATGTGTAAAAGAATTTAAAGATCTTCCGTATAAAAAGAGTGAAACTTTAGAATTTAGTTTTGATTCTGCGAAAGTATATAAATTTTATTCTGTTATTTCTGAAACGCATGAAAATGATGATACATTAAATGGTGAATATACATCTTTTCAAAACTTGTATGATAATTACAATGAAAATAACGTTGAAGCGTCTTATAAAAAAGAAGATAAAAATATAACAGCAACATATTTTTTAGACAAATCTGATATAGATAATATGAAAATAGATTTACCTTACAATTTTAAATTATCCGAAAATGGATTTGTTGAATTAATTAAAAATTCTAGTTATAAATGTAAAAAGAACTAAATAGTTTTTGCTATTTAGCTCTTTTTTAATCTAAAAATAAGTTTTCGGAATGGAACTCAGGATCACAAGTCAATTCGACTTTCAAATTCTTTAGGGCTTTTAAATCTCCGTTTGTAACCATATAAGATGCATGTGCTTCGCAATTTTGTAAATCTTTTAAATGAGATAAGGCTTGCTTTACGGTAGGATTAGTAACAGAGCAAATGCTTAATGCGATTAATACTTCTTGCAAATCTAAAGGACTCTTTTTATTAGGCTTTAATTCTAATATAGGTGTTAAAATTGCAGGGCTTAATAAATCAATGTTATCTGGAATGTGGCTCAACTTTTTAATTGCATTTAAAACTAGGGCGCTGGGAGCACTTAAGAGTTTTGATTCCTTTCCTGTCAAAATTATGTTATTAACGCAGATTGCAACGACTTGAGATTTTTTCTCTTTAGATTTTTTTCTTGCAACTTCAACAGTTTTAAATATTTTTTCATCTATTCCTAGTTCGTTCATTAATAATTTGATTTTTTCAGGTACATCTATATCAACTAATCCTTTTTTATAATTAGTCATTTCATTAAAGTATCTTCTCACAATTTCTTTTTTACTAGCAAGCCTTACAACCTCATCATTAATAATACAATTTCCGACCATATTAACTCCCATGTCAGTTGGAGAATTATATATTTCAGAGTCAGTAATTTTTCCTAATATAGCTTTTAATACTGGAAACATTTCAAGGTCTCTATTGTAGTTAATCGCTTGGATATTATATTTTTCTAAGTGAAATGAATCAATCATATTTACATCTTTTAAATCAGCCGTAGCAGCCTCATAAGCCATATTGACTGGATGCTTCAAGGGTAAATTCCATACAGGAAAGGTTTCGAATTTCGCGTATCCAGCATTTATACCTCTTTTGTGTTCATGATATAGTTGTGATAAGCAAGTTGCAAGTTTTCCGCTTCCAGGTCCGGGAGCATTTACCAACACTAATTTCTTTTCTGTTTCTATATATGGATTTTTTCCGTAACCGATATCACTTACAATAGTATCAACGTCAGTTGGGTATCCTTTTGTAAAAGTATGTATATAAGTTTTTATGTTATGCCTTTTTAGTTTCTTTATAAAATTATCAACACTTTGCTGATTATTATAAAGAGTAATTACGACACTGTTAATTGTAAAACCAAGGTTTCTTAAATTGTCAATTAAGCGCATTACTTCTACGTCATAAGTGATTCCGAATTCAGCTCTAATTTTATTCTTTTCTATATCATTAGCATTTATGCAAAAAATAATTTCTAAATCATTTTTTAATTCTTCAAACATTTTTATTTTTGCGTCTTTTTGAAATCCTGGTAAAACCCTAGCTGCATGGTAGTCGTCAAACAGCTTTCCACCTATTTCCAAATATAGCTTATCAAATAATTTAAATCTCTCTTTAATTTTTTCACTTTGTATTTTTACATACTTATCATTATCAAATCCTATTTCCATAACACACCATCCATTATAGTCATCTTAACATATGTAAATATAAAAATAACAGATATAAATTTAAAAGAATATATGCTATAATTTTGTCAAGGATAACCTCTTTAATAATTTTATCATTTTTTGTAAAAAGTGCGTAAACATATGCGAATAGGCATATGTTTTTGTTTACGAATTAAGCCGGGGGGGGGTATAGTTAAAATAGAAGGAGATAGATTTATGAAAAAAGAAGAATTAAGTGATGAAAAACTAAAAACTAACAAGGTTGAGTGGGCACTTTATTTGGTTATTGCAATTATTATAATTGGTTTGTCAATGGGAACATATATTTTCTTAAATAGACAAGATAATAAAAAGATTGATAGCGACGTATCAAAAGACACCAAACTCGATGATAAAGATAATAACACTAAACCTAAAGAAGATGATTTAGAGATTAAAGAAGAAAAGGTAAAAACTTATAGTAAAAATGATTATTTAAGTGATTATCCTTATTATCCTATAAGAAGTTTAGAGATAAAAAAAGATACAACTATTAAATTTACTGAAGGCTATGAAGACTACGACAATGTTGATAATAATGGCGATCCCCAATTAACAGAAATTCAATATAGTGCAAGTATCGAGAATGGCAAAGTCGTTATAAGAAATATCACTGAAAACAAAAGTTACACTATAAAAAAAATATCAAACGCAAAAGAATTAGCTATTATGGAATTTTCATTTTATGCTGGATATGCAGTATTAACTACTGACGGAAAAGTATACATATCGGAGTATCCATATGCAGGCGTTTATCAAAATCTAAAAGATAAAAAGGACATAAGCGTAGAAGAAGATTATATAAAACTAGTGTCATCTAAAAAGTTTGATGAAATAGGTTATTTTAGCGTTATGGATTCTGAGCTTTATTTAAAAAGCACAGACAATGTATATTATAAGTATAAAAATAGTATTGTTTTAAATGGAGTTTTAGAAGAATTTAAACCAATTGAAAAAAATGAATGGCTTATTAGATATGATGGAACACTAAGATACGGAGACGTTGATAACGTGTTAAAAACATCGAACGGAGAAATATTATATGCAAATTATTTGTTCTTTCATGAGGACCAAGATATTTTAAGCAAGGAATTATATATTATCGATATTAGTAGAAATTTGTATAAGATAGATATGAATAAGTATGTAGCTAACAAAGTAAGTGATAATCCTGTAAAAAAGGTATTAGAAAATGGAAGTGAGTACTCCGTAATTTATGAAAATAATGATAAGTTAAAGCTTGGTAATTATTTACATGTATTTCATAGATAAAAAGTTGAGAAATCAACTTTTTTTGTATGTATTAATTAAGTCCTTTTCTTAATACGCCATATACTATATTAGAAATAGGGTGATGTTATTATTAATCTTGAATTTATAATAGCTGCAGTTACACCGATTGTTGCCTTTCTATTTGGCGAATTAACAAAAAAATTTAATTGGACAAAGAAAAAGTATATAAGATATCAAAATATTATAGTAGGAATTATTGGCTCTATTATTTATGTGTGTATACAAGAAGAATATAGTTTAACGGTGGCTATTTTAGTGGCTTTGTCTGGCCTTACAACTGGAAGCATATATGATATTGCTCATGAATGCAAGAAGGGAGGTAATTGTAATAAGGACGAAAATAGCGGTTAAAAATCCCGTATTAAAAAGTGGTGTTCATTATATGACTAGTGATTATAAAACGCGAAATAGTGGACGTAATAGTCATAGTGGAATTGACATGATTGGTAAAAATTATGCTGCTGATTATATAATTTCAATTGATGATGGTGTAGTTAAAAGTACTGGTTATAGTAAAAATGGATCGGGCTATTACGTATATGTTTCACATGGTGATTATCTTGTGATTTATGCACATATGAAAAAAGGAAGTATAGTTGTTAAAAAAGGGCAAAGGATAAAAAAGGGGCAAGTAATTGGATATATGGGAACAACTGGAAATTCAACCGGAGTTCATCTACATATTTCAATAAAACATAATAACGTACTTGTTGATCCACTTCCTTTTTTGCAGGGTAAAAGCTTTGATGATAATATAAGATATGTTTATAATTGTGATAATTTAAATGTAAGAAGTGGTCCTTCAGTAAAATATAAGCTTTTAAATGATTTGCCAAAAAACACCAAAGTAAAAGTGCTTTCCTTGAAAAATGGTTGGGCTAAAATTAGTGAAAATTCATATGTTGCGAATAATTATCTTACTTCATCTAGACCGCCTTTTGTTTATGAAAGTGGAAATGTTAATGCGGATAATTTAAATGTAAGATATGGACCTGGAACTAATTATAATCTTTGGAGCGAAAAATCACCACTTCCAAGAAAAACTGTCGTAGCTATTGTGAAAAAGGACAAATGGATAAAAATATCTGAAATAAAAAATAGATGGGTTTCTTCTAACTTTATAAAATAAAGAAACCCTTTTTTTTACTTTTTGTTTTTGCTATAATTGTTTCTATAGGTGATAAAATGAAAAAGTATTTATATATATTCATAGTTTCTATGATACCAATTATTGAATTAAGAGGAGCTATTCCAATAGCAGCCTATAAGGGCCTTCCCTTAATACCAAGCTATATTACATGTATAATTGGAAATATGGTTCCAGTACCATTTATTTTCTTTTTTGCAAGAAAAGTTTTGGTTTGGGGTAGTGATAAAAAGGTAATAGGCAAATTCTTTTCTTGGTGTTTAAAAAAGGGTGAAAGCGGCGGTAAAAAATTGGAAGAAAAAGCCAAAAATGGCGTTTACTGGGCTTTACTTATTTTTGTTGGTATACCACTTCCGGGAACTGGAGCGTGGACAGGTACATTAGCAGCAAGTTTATTGAATTTAGATTTTAAGAAGAGTGTTCTGGCTGTTATGGGTGGAGTTTTACTTGCTGGTATAATTATGCTTTTAATAAGTGTAATGGGTATTAGCTTTTTACAATGGCTTATATAGTCATTTTTTTATACACAAAAAAAGGAACAGCCCCCTGAAGACTGTCCCAAAGAATAAAAAGGGGTTGACTAGTGTGATACTAGTACCAATTCGCCTTTAAGTGAATTGGTGATTGTTATATTAAGTGAAAAGTTCAATTTTGTCAATAGTTTTTTAAAAAAAAGTTAATTTTTTTGATATAATTAACTGGGTGATAATTGTGGATGTAACAAATATAAAAGGAGTAGGACCCAAAATGGCACTATCTCTTAAAAAAATGAATATAAATACAACAGACGAATTAATACATTACTACCCATATAGATATAATTATTATGAAATTAAAAACCTATCAAAAGACTTGGAAGAGTCTTCTGGATGCATTAGTGTTTACAAAGCAAAAGTATTAAAAGATCCAGTTGTTAATTATATAAAAAAGAATTTTAATCGCATGTCATTTTTATGTGAGTCAAATAATTTAGTGTTTAAAGTATACATATTTAATAGAGCCTTTCAAAAAAATAATTTAAAAGTTGGTAAAGAAATTTTTCTTATTGGAAAATATAATGTGGATTCGAATACCTTTTTAGCTAGTGATATAAAGTTTGTAATACCTGATAATTTTATTGAACCTGTTTATCATGTTAAAGATAAAATTACTAATACAATTTTAAAAAAATTAATGGGCGAGGTGGATTTTAAAAATATAGAAGGAGTAATTCCAAATTATTTAGAAGAAAAATATGAATTTTGCTCTGAAAGCGCTGCCCTTAAAAAAATACATTTTCCTCATTCTTTGGAGGATGTAAAAATTGCTAGAAAAAGACTTGTTTATGAAGAGTTATTTGTTTTTATGTTTAAAATTCTTTCTTTTAAAGTGCAAAATGAGAATGCTTCTAAAATTGGAAAAAATATAAATAACGAAGAGATAAAAAAATTTATAGAAAAGCTTCCTTTTAAACTCACATCTGATCAATTAAAAGCCATCGAAGATATTATTAATGATATGAAAAGCGAAAAAAGGATGAATAGATTAGTTATAGGAGACGTAGGAAGTGGTAAAACTATTGTTGCTGTAATAGGTGTTTTAGCAAATTATTTGGCTGGTTATCAAAGTGCTTTTATGGCTCCAACTGAGGTACTAGCTTTACAGCACTTTAGTAGCATAAAAAAATTGCTTGGTAATATTATGAATATCGATATACTTGTTGGCAGTATGAAAAAAAGTGAAAAGGAAAATGTTATAGAAAGACTTGCAAACGGGGAAATTGATTTGATAATTGGAACACATGCATTAATTGAAGAGAAAGTTAAAATAAAAAATTTGGGCCTTGTAATTACTGATGAGCAGCATCGTTTTGGAGTTAATCAAAGAAAGTATTTACAAGAAAAAGGAAAGAGCTCAGATTGTCTTTATTTAAGTGCAACACCAATACCAAGAACTCTTGCATTAACAATTTATGGTGATTTGGATGTCTCGTGTATTAAAGAAAAACCCGCTGGACGAAAAGAAATAAAAACTAAAGTTGTTCCTTTAAAGGATCTTAAAGAAGTATTAAAAAAAATGTATGATGAATTAAAAAATGGTCATCAAGTTTTTGTTGTTTCTCCTTTAATTAATAATGATGATGAAAACGACGAAATAAAGAGTGTATATGTTTTACAAGATAAATTAAATATTGCTTTTAATGGTAAATACAACATAAGCGTTTTGCATGGAAAACTGCCAAGTAATGAAAAGCAAGCTATAATGAATGATTTTAAAAATGGTGTTATAAATATATTAATATCAACAACTGTTATTGAAGTTGGAGTTGATGTAGAAAATGCAACAATGATGGTAATTTTTAATGCTGAAAGATTTGGCCTTGCAACAATTCATCAGCTTCGTGGTAGGGTTGGTAGAAATGATTTGGAGTGTAGTTGCTATTTAATTTGCAATAGTGATATATTACGCCTTAAGGTTCTTGAAGAAAGTAATGATGGCTTTTATATTAGTGAAAAAGATTTGGAAATGCGAAGAGAGGGTGATTTCTTTGGAACACGTCAATCAGGAGTTATGACATTTAAAATTGCTAATATTTATCGTGATAAAAAAACTTTATTGTATGCTAAAAATGATGCTTTGGATTTTATAAGTAATAATTTATATAAAAAATATCAGTTTTATTTGGATATAAAGAATAATATAAATATAATAGATTAGGAGATATTATGGATAGAATAGAAATTAAAAATGAAGCTAAAGATATAGTTAGAGAAAAGTTTAGTGAATTTTGGTTACGTTATTTTTTTGTGTTAACACTTTCTTTTGCCATGAGTTTACTTTACAGAAAAATAGCGGTTATTTTTAATCATTGTTATTTTAGTTTTCAAAATGAATGTGTTTTGTCAAACGGAAGTATTATAAATGGTGGATTATCATTTTTTTATAGTATAATAACAACTTTTTTGACATTTGGAATGTATAAGATAATATTAAAGCTTGTTAGAAAAAAAGAAACTGAGTTTAATGATCTTTTTGCTTATAAGAAAGACTTTTTTAAGCTTTTTGCTTTGAGTTTCATTACTGAACTTTTAGTGTCACTTGGATATGTTTTAATTGTGCCGGGAATTATTTTACAGCTTTGTTATGCAATGATTGGCTTTATTTATGTTGATAATAATGGTAAAAAAAGTGTTATAGAAACTATGAAATCAAGTAGGGAATTAATGAATGGATATAAAATGGATTATTTTATTTTTAACATTTCATTTGTTGGATGGTTTTTTCTATCAGCATTTACATTTGGGCTTGCTTTGATTTATGTCATTCCTTATGTGTACATTTCACAGGCACTTTACTATGAAAATTTAAAAAAGCAAAAAAATACTTTAAAACCAATTGACAATTCTAAAAAAAATAAGTATTATTGATATAGCATGATAGATTAATCATGCTGATTGCTTTCATGTTTTTTGTGAGGCAATCAACCAAAACCCCCTGAAGAGGCGCAGAGATGCGTCTCATTTTTTTTATTCCTTTATTTATAATGGTTTGAGAGCATATGACCAAAAGAAAAGAGATGATTACCGCTTATTCATCTCTTATTTTCCTGAATTTTTATGTTTTTTAATTGATTAATTATATCATTTGTAGATACTCCATTATTGCATAAATCAGTAATAGTATCTATAATATCACTTGATTGTGAATTTTGAATTTTATCAATATTATTAATAATATTGATAAAATTCAAAATTCATATTCATTAATAGCCCCCTATAAAGATATACCATTGCCTTGTTTTAAAAACACAACACAAAAAAGAACTAGGCGAGAAATAAACCTAGCTCTTATTAGTGGAATATTACTATGCCACTATGTCATGGATAATAAAAGCGTAAGTAATGGGTATATCAAGATTTGCTTTGTTCTTATCCATTATTTATATACGAAGTATATAAATATTCATTAATTAAAAATTCATAAAAGTTTAATAACCAGTATCACCACATGCACCAAATAGAAATTTAGTTTCATATCTTGGTGGATGAGTTTGACATTCTTCTCCACTGCAAACACAATTTTCTACACATTCTATGCCCATAAAACCATAAGCTATAACAACATCTCCTTTTTTATATCCGTTTGGATTACTAGGTCTACTAAAGTGAGAACTACACTTATATTTATCGTCTGCAACTAAATTTATTGTTATTCCATGCTTTTTTGCAAATTGTTCGTAGGTACCATCATTTATTATCTCCCATGGGATATCGAAATAAGATACATTTTCTTCTGCAGGTACAGTATAACTTACTACAATGTCAATATTTGTTGGATTTAAAGTATACTTAATATCTGAACCTATTCCTGATAACATAACTTTAACATTATGTGTACCAGCTTTTAAATCTTTAACATCTACATATAATTCAATATTACTTTCATTTATTTTATCTATTGAACCCACATTACCAGTTAAAGTAACCTTAATTGTATTTTTCTTTGTAGCAGCATATCTATATTGGTTGCTCATATTTTTCATTGCTATGTCTTGAATAGATATTTCTTTAGTTTTAGTATCATTATTTACTGTATTACTTGTTTTATCTTTTTCTGTTGTACTATTTAATTCTTTATCATTATTCTTTGTCCATTTGGCAATCAATGTTATGTCTTTATTAACTTCTGTATTAAAGTCATATTTTTTGCCATCTAATTGCCATTCTACAAATTTATAACCATTTCTTGTTGGTGAAGAAGGTTCATTTATCTTCTCATTTTCGTTTATTTCTTGCTTCCCAATTTTAGAACCACCATTACTATCAAATGAAACAGTATATGTTTTAGTATATCCTTCTAAAGAATTAATAATGTTCTTTAATTCATCAGTTGGTTTAATATTGATATTATATTTCCAATTGTATGTAGTGTTATTTTCATCATTTATATATTTGTCTAACTTATCCCAATCGCTGTAAATGTCAACTGTATCAACAACTATATTATGTTCTTTTGCCGTAGTATTAATTAAAGTAAGTACAGACCATAATTGATCGCTTACGTCGATTAAGTTGATATCTTTGTAAATAGTTTTAGCATCATCATTTACTAATTCATATCTAGTCACTATTGGATTTTCACAATTTGTATTTACACTATCATTTTTATTAGTGTTTTTACAAGTTTGAGAAAATTCTAGTTTTATTAATGGGTTAATTTTAACATAAGCTACATAATTGTTAGTAACATCTTTTGATATATTCGCTTCGTTTCCTTTCTTTCTATTATTAAATAATAAAATACTTCCTATAATCAATAAGATTATTAAAGTTGCTGCAATACATATAATGAGTTTTTTATCTTTAAATAAAGACTTCATATAATTTCACCTCATTAACATTATAACATATATTCGATAAATAGTCGGTTGTATGTTATAATATATTTCTGACGGGGGGTAAAAATGAAACCTACAAAAGACAAATACAGAGGTGATTTAGAACTCGATACATTAGACCAATTAAACTCTATAGCAAGAGATATAAGAGATGTTAGAGGTCTATGCATTATATTAAGTCAATATTTTGATGAGTCTAGAAAGACTGAACAATCAAGACTTTATGAATATTACGGTGTTCTTAATGAGCAAATAATGCAAATGCTTTTAGATTTAAGTGATGAATTATGTGATGTAGTAAGTGAAATAGATGTTAAGAGGTGATTGTCATGTTAAAGAGAATTTTTCAAACACTTGGGATTAAAGGTTTTATTGCTATATGCATATTAGCTTTTGTAATACCATCTAATTCGAACAAAGTAATACCAGCATTAAGTGTTATGAGTTTTGATAAACCATTATGGTTATGTATAATTATAGGTGGAGGTTTCATATATTTAATAACACTATATTCAATATATAATAAATTAAAATTATTAATATAATTAATAATACAATATTCGGTTGATAACGGCATAGTTATCAACAACAAATTCTACCGCTTATTAACATCTTATAATTTTAAGCTTTAGAGTTATTAAAAGTGATTTAGAATGATAAAATGTGTTGAAAATAAATCCTTTTAACGGGGAATAATTCAGTAAAAACCCTTACCAATGTTCCCCCTGAAGGAGCCGAAAGGCTCCATTTTTTGTTCGATTCTTTTCAAACTGTTAAATAATTTTGATATGTATATTTAAAAAAATTATTAAAAAATATATGATAAGCATGGTATAATATTAACGTGGTATTTAAGAAGAAAAGTGAGTGATTTTATGAACAAAAAAATAGTATTTTTGTTATTATTTTTAGTACTTGTAGTAGGTTGTAGTGATAATGTTAGTAAAAAAACCGAAACTAATAATAAGATTGAAAAAAAAGAGCCGGAAAAAATAGATGTCGATAATTTAGTATTTCCGTTATATAGAATGACTCATGATGATTATAACTATTTTTATGCAAATGGTAACATAAGAATAACTTCTTCCAAAATTATTATAGATAATGAAAAAAAGCGAATAATAGATTTAGAAAAAAAAGAACTGTTAGATTATAACGATTATATTAAAAATAACCCAAGTAATACAATTATAAATTTTATTCTTGTAAGGAATGAATGTAGAAAAAAAGTTAGTTGTACAAAAATTGGTGGTTGCCAAATTGGTAATTATGGAATCCAGGATTTATCGGAAATGATTGATCCAGTAAATGGCGTTACACTTAATTATTTAATGTATGAATGGTGCCCAATTGAAATTTCGGATGATTTAATAAAAAAGATCAATAGTTTAGAAGGATTTAAGGTTTGGGGACGAGGCTTAGAAGATATTAATGGTGAAAAAACTCCTTTATCGATAGCCATTGAATTTCCTGCGGGCGAAACATATCCTAATGAAAAAAAGTTGTTTGATGAGTATGGTTTGTTAGATTTATTTAATGCTTCTCCTAAAAAATATTTCAGTTTAGGATTAAATTCATATACTTGTAATGAATATAATTTAAAGTGTGAAAACAAAGATAAATAGAGATATTAAAAGCACTTGATATTTAATAATATTAGGTGTTTTATTATTTATAAATAACTTTAAAAATTACAACTAATCATGATAGAATATATATAGAATAGATGTATGGTTGTGATGTTTATGAAAAAAATAATAAATAAGATAGCATTTTTGTTAATGATTATGGTTATAAGTGGAATATTTGGCTTTTTATATGAAACTATTTTTTATAGAATTGATCTTGGCTATTTTGTTAAAAGAGGGACAACATTCGGCCCATGGATCCCTATATATGCTTTTGGCGGATTGCTTATTTATTTTGTTTGTAAAAAAATAAATAAAAATCCCTTCTTAGTATTTTTATTGAGTATGATTGTTTGTGGATTACTGGAGTTTATAACAGGTTATTTGCTTTTTAAAGTGAAAAAAATCCGTTTATGGGATTATAATACCGAAATCTTAAATTTTGGTAATATTGGTGGTTTTATCTGTTTGAGATCAATATTATTTTTTGCGTTTTCGGGGCTTTTGCTAATGTATGTTGTAATACCTTTAATAAACAAATTCAAATCTAAGCTTGGAGTTAAGTTTAATTATTTAGGCATTACTTTAGGAATTATCTTTTTGCTTGATTTTTTTATAAGTGATATTGTATGATTTTTTTGCAAATTAGGTAGTTCTTGTTAAAATTTAGTGATATTATATAAATGGAGGAGTTATGAAAAAGAAAAATATTTTTTTAGGTATAATTATAGTATTTATACTATTAGGTGTGGTTTTGGGAGTTGTAAATTTTAGAAATAAAGATACAAAAGAAGTGAAAGATAAAAAGGTTACTTATTTAGCGTATGTAAAAATAAATCCTTTAGTAAAATTAACCATTTCAAATGTCTATCATAATTGTAGGGGAAATGACATCGAAAGTTGTGAATTAAAGAAAAGTGAAGTTACTAAAATTGACTTTTTAAACGACGATGCCAAAAAAGCATATGGAAATCTTGTGGTTAAAGGTAAAAATATAGATGATGTTATTTCATTATTAATTGTTGAAGCAAATAAACATGGCTTCAAGGTTAATCTAGTTAATGTTACTTCAAACTGGGCGTTATTGAGTGATGAAAATATAAATAACATAAAATCTAATTTGGATAAAGATATAACATCTAATTTAAAAATTGACATTAAATATGTGGAAAAAATAGACGAAGCTCAAATTATAAAAAGCGATGAGAAGAAAAATTATAAAGTTACTTTTTTGACTGAAAAGGATAATGTTTTTGTAACAAAAGATGTCTTAGAAAATGATTTAGTATCAAAGCCTGAGAATCCTAAAAAAGATGGATACGAATTTTTAGAGTGGCAAATTGATGGTAAAACATATGACTTTAATAGTAAAGTTACAGGTGATCTTACATTGTTAGCAAAGTGGAAGAAAGTATCTGTTCCTACAGCTAGTGAATCAAAAAATGAACAAAAAAATGAACAAACAACCGTAGAAGAGCCGAAAAAGGAAGAAAAAAAGTGTCAAAGTAAAAAGTTTACTAAAAAATATACTTATGTTTATGATTCCGAAGAAACCTGTAAGAAAGAAGGAAATAATAATTTCTTTTATGTTGCTGATAATGTAGATGATACGGTATTTTCATATGGATGTGAAAAAATTGTTGATGAATGTGGAGCAACATACTATGGAGTAATATTTTATAAATGGTCCGAAGAAAAAGGCGAGTATCCATTTAATTATTAAATCACTGTAAAGTGATTTTTTTGTTGACTTTATTGTAGCTTGGATGTATTATTGTATTAGTTAAGTAATACAAAAGGGGTGGTGCTGTGAATTTTTCTTTTGATAATAATCTGCCAATATATGTTCAGTTAGTTGATGAATTAAAAAAATATATTGTGTCGGGGGAAATCAAGCCTGGTGAAAAATTAATGAGTGTTAGAGATCTAGCCAATGTCGCTAAAGTCAATCCTAATACTATGCAAAAGGCATTGGTAGAATTAGAAAATGCAGGGCTTTTATATACGGAGCGCACTAGCGGACGTTTTGTTACTAAGGACATAAGTAAAATCACCGAAATTAAAAATGCCTATGCTAAAAAATTGGCTCAAGATTACATATTTAACATGCAGAAAATAGGTATCTCAAAAGATGAAGCACTAAAGTATTTGAAAGGAGATAAATAATGGAATTACTTGAATGTAAAAACGTATGCAAATCGTTTGGAAACAAAAAAATTTTGCATAATATTAATCTAAAAATCCCTAGAGGGAAAATAATAGGCCTTTTAGGTAAAAACGGGATGGGAAAAACAACCCTTATAAAACTTATTAACAACTTATTAACGTTATCGGATGGAGAGATCTTAGTTAATGGTAAGAAAATAGGCGTTGATAGTAAAAAAATAATATCATATTTGCCAGAAAGAACATATTTGGATAAATCACTTAAGGTTAAGGAGGCTCTTAATTATTTTCAAGACTTTTATGATAATTTTGACAAGGAAAAAGCCGTTAAACTGCTTATGGATTTACAAATAGATTTAAATGAACAGATATCAAAAATGAGTAAAGGTATGCAAGAAAAATTGCAACTAGTCTTAGTTATGAGTAGAAATGCTGAACTATATATTTTAGATGAACCACTAGGTGGGGTAGATCCGGCAACAAGAGATTATATATTAGATACTATTTTGAAAAATTTTTCGGAAGGAGCAAGCGTCATAATATCTACACATTTAATTCAAGATATTGAAAGAATATTAGATGAGGTAATATTCATAGACAGAGGAAAAATAATATTGCAATCAGATGCTGATGAACTAAGGGAAAAAGAAAGCTCATCAATAGATGAAGTGTTTAGGAGGATGTTTAAATGTTAAAGAAATTATTAAAGTATGATTTGAAAAGCATTTTAAAATTCTTAATTATTTTTTATAGCTTAGCCATATTTTTTGGTTTATTAACTCGCTTGTTTTTTAATTTTGATAATTCTTTTATGCTTACTTTGATTGCTAAAATATTAAGTGGGACAGCTATTAGTATGATGGTTAGTTCTTTAATCAATAATGTAATGCGCTTGTGGGTAAGATTTACAAATAATTTTTATAAAGATGAATCATATTTGACTCACACTTTACCAGTAAACAAAAGAACTTTGTATACTTCAAAAATTTTATGCTCAGTAATAACCTTTTTTGTTACGGCGTTAGTGATTTTCTTAACTATTTTTGTTGCATACTATTCTAAAGAAAATATAGAAATATTAAAAAATTTTTTGAATCCTATTATAAAAGGATTGAATATAAATGTAGTAAGAGTTGTAGTAAGCTTTGTTATTATTATATTTTTAGAAATATTAAATATGTTACAAGCTGGTTATACGGGAATTATTTTAGGGCACAAGTTTAATAGTAATAAGATTGGTTTTTCTGTATTATTTGGATTCATAACGTATATTGCATTGCAAATTATTTCGTTTGTATCCTTGTACTTTGTTGCACTATTTAATAAAGATTTTATGAGCTTGTTTACTTCTACAAATACTATTACGTATGAAACGTTTAATTTAATAATTCTAGTGTCATCAATTATTTATTTTGCTTTGTTTATTGTAAATTATATTATTAATATTAAATTGTTTGAAAAAGGAGTAAATGTCGAATAAAATCACTAAAAAAATTTAAATAATTAGCACTTATATATTGACAGTGCTAATGAAACGTGGTATTATCATAATGTAAGGAAAAGTTGATCCCTACAGGTATTAAAATTATATATGTGTGTTTCTTACTTAGAAACACAAATGAAAGGACGCTGGTTTATATGATGTTAGTACCAAGAAGTAATTTTGATTTGTTTGATGATATTTTCAAAGATCCATTCTTTGGAAGAAATGAAAACAAAATGATGAAAACAGATATTAAAGAGAGAAAACACAGTTACCAAATTGAAATTGATTTACCTGGTTTTAATAAGGATGATATTAAAATTGATGTAACTGATGGTTATCTAACTATAAATGCTAAGACATCTAATGAAAAGAAAGATGATCATGAAGAAAAATATGTAAGAAGAGAAAGATATTTTGGCGAATGCTCTCGTACTTTCTATGTTGGTGACAATGTTGAAGCCGAGAATATTAAAGCATCATTTAAAAATGGTATTTTAATATTAGAGGTTCCTAAAGAAAAAGAACAAGATAAATTGCCTGAAAAGAAATATGTAAAAATAAATGACTAAAATGTAGAGTTTCGGCTCTATATTTTTTTTACGTTCGTATAATTAAATAGGTGAGTATATGATTAATCAATTTGACGATCATTATAATGGTGAAAGCATATACCATACTTGGTATTATTATAATGAGAATGATGAACTTATTATTATGAATTTTTTAATAGCCTATAAAGATAAAAATATGGTTTTGGAGTATTATAACTATCATCATTTTCATAACCAAAAAGTTGCTATAGCCATTACAAGATCTATCCATTTTTTATCAGATGGTTACGCAATAAAAAAGGAATATTCTCATATAGATAGAGATTACAAATACTATATAAGTAAAGAAAAAGTATTACACAATTCTTTAAATAATATTACTTGGCTTTTAATTTCTAAAGAATATTATGATAATATTATAAGCAAAAAAGAAATTATTTTGAAACGTGACAAAAGAAAGTAAACAAATAAATATATTTAGAATATAGCTTTTTTCTCGTGGTATAATAAATATAAGGATGGTGAAAGAATGAATGGTGTGAAAGTAGTACAATACGGTTGCGGAAAAATGTCTTTATATACGATGAGATATGTGTTAGAAAATGGTGGCGAAATCGTCGGAGCTATTGATGTTAATCCTAACGTGATTGGCAAGGATATTGGAGATTTACTAAATATAGAAAAGAAAAATGTTTTGGTAAGCGATGTAAAAGATTCTAAAGATTTACTTAAAAAACTTAAACCCGATATATGTATAATTACAACAATGAGTTTATTAAATGATTGTAAAGAAGCACTTTTACTTTGTGCAGAGTTAGGCATAAATGCTATTACAACTTGTGAAGAGGCATTCTATTCTTACAATTCTAATCCTAGTCTTACTAGGGAAATAGATAGATTAGCTAAAGAAAATAATTGTACAATTACCGGCAGTGGATACCAAGATGCATTTTGGGGAAATTTAATCACAACTCTAGTTGGTTCATCTGCCCACGTAAAAAAGATTAAAGGAAGTAGTTCTTATAATGTAGAAGATTATGGAATTGCTTTAGCTAAAGCACATGGAGCTGGCTTGTCAAAAGATGAATTTATAAAGGATATTGCAAGCGTTGATAACATCTCTGAAGCGGAAAGACAAGATTTAATTAATAAAGGTGATTTTTTACCAAGTTACATGTGGAATGTTAATGGTTGGCTTTGTGATAAGCTTGGTTTAACAGTTATTAGACAAACTCAAAAATGTGTTCCGGTTTTATGTGAGGAAGATATGTATTCGGATACTTTAAAAATGAATTTAAAAAAGGGCGATGTTCGAGGAATGAGTGCGGTTGTAACTACCGAAACGAAAGAAGGCATAACTTTAGAAAATGAATGCATTGGTAAAGTATATACTTCTCAAGAATTTGATTGTAATAATTGGCAAATTATTGGTGAACCTGATACAAACTTAATAATAAATAAGCCTAGCACAGCTAAACTTACGTGTGCAACTATAGTTAATAGGATTCCAGATGTAATAAAAGAAATCCCGGGATTTGTACCAACATCAAGAATGGGCGAATTAAAAATGTGTAAAAAAGAAAGTCTTTAATTGAAGACTTTTTTTAATTAATATGATATATTATTAAATGTAATAATTAATTTGAAGGAGGATTTATGGAACTAAAAGGAAGTAAAACAGAGGCTAATTTAATGAGTGCATTTGCAGGAGAAAGTCAAGCTCGTAATAAATACACTTATTTTGCAAGTAAAGCTAGAAAAGATGGTTATGAACAAATAGCTGCAATTTTTGAAGAAACAGCAAATAATGAACGTGAACATGCCAAAATGTGGTTTAAGGAATTACATGATGGAAAAATACCTGATACTTTAGATAATTTGTATGATGCAGCTAAAGGTGAAAACTATGAGTGGACTGACATGTATAGTGAATTTGCTAAAACTGCTGAAGAAGAGGGATTTTCACGTATTGCAAAACTTTTTGAAGAAGTTGCTAAAATTGAAAAGGAACACGAAGAAAGATATCGTAAATTAATATCAAATATTGAAGGTAAAACAGTATTTTCTAGTGAAGGAGATACAATTTGGGTATGTAGAAATTGTGGACATGTAGTTATAGGAAAATATGCTCCAGAAGTATGTCCAGTATGTAATCATCCTCAAAGTTTCTTCGAAAGAAAAGCTGATAATTATTAATAAGTTTACGTAAACATATGCGAAAGCATGTGTTTTTTCTTTACTTACTCAATTGTGATGATATAGTTAAAATAAGTGAAGTGTATATGAAAAAAATATTAATTGTATTAATTACATTTTTGGCTGTGCCTTTTTGTACTCATGCCTCTGTTCCATACATGCTAGGTATAGATGAACAAACCAAGATGGAATGGGATGAATATAGCGAATATAATAAGTTATATGTTAAAGTTTTTGCTCAAACTTATTATAAAAATGCTCATATCTATGGTAAATTAAGTTATGATACAGATGTTTTGGAAGTCATTACCAAAAATGAGGATGATTTTAAAAATAAAAGTGGAGAAATATATTTAACATTTGATTTAAATAAAGATAGCGATAACGATTTAGAAGAAAGCTATACTGATGTTATTACTTTAGAATTTAGAGTAAAGAAACAAGTTGATACGGAAGTCGTTTTAGTAAAAAAATGTCCAAAAAAGAGATTTAATTTCTCTTTTTTTTATTGTATAATTTAGTTATAAAGATATAGAAGGAGATTATATGAATTATACGAAAGAAGTTCTTGATATGTGTTCTGTAAAATGTGTAAGTCATGGCCCAGCTCCGATTCCTGAAGAGGGAAAGTGGATTAAAGCCAAAGAAATTAAAGATATTTCGGGATTTACTCATGGAGTAGGTTGGTGTGCTCCTCAACAAGGCGCTTGTAAACTTACTTTAAATATTAAAAATGGCATCATTGAAGAAGCTTTGGTGGAAACAGTTGGTTGTAGTGGTATGACACACAGTGCAGCAATGGCTGGAGAAATATTGGTGGGTAAAACATTGCTTGAAGCGCTAAACACGGACTTGGTTTGTGATGCTATTAATACAGCTATGAGAGAATTATTTTTACAAATTGTTTATGGAAGAAGTCAATCGGCATTTTCGGAAGGCGGCTTAAATATTGGTGCTGGTCTTGAAGATTTAGGCAAAGGGACAAGAAGTCAAGTTGGCACAATTTATTCAACTAGAGCTAAAGGGCCAAGATATCTAGAATTAGCAGAAGGATATATTGTTGAAATAGGCTTAGATGAGAATGATGAAATAATTGGATATAAATACGTTAATATAGGTAAAATGATGGATGCCATAAAAAAAGGCACTGATCCAATGAAAGCAATTGAACTTGCCAGTGGTACATATGGAAGATTTAATGAAGCAAAGAAAAAAATTGACCCAAGGTGTGCGTAGGAGGATTTATGGATTTATTTGAAAATTATGAAAGAAGAATTCCCCAAATCAAACCAGTAATGGAAAAATATGGAATAAAAGATTTTGAAGAGGCTCGTAAGATATGTACTGATCGTGGATTTGATCCCTATGAGATTGTTAAAAGTATACAAACAATATGTTTTGAAAATGCATGTTGGGCTTATGTTTTAGGTGCAGCCATCGCTATCAAATCTAATCGAACAAAAGCAGTTGAAGCAGCTAAAGCAATTGGAGAGGGTTTACAAGCATTTTGTATTCCTGGTAGTGTAGCTGATGATAGAAAAGTTGGACTTGGTCATGGAAATTTGGCATCAATGCTTTTGAGTGAGGAAACTAAATGTTTTGCCTTTTTAGCAGGACATGAATCATTTGCTGCTGCTGAGGGAGCAATTGGAATTGCCAAAAGTGCCAATAAAGTAAGAAAGACTCCATTGAAAGTTATTTTAAATGGCTTAGGCAAAGATGCTGCCCAAATAATATCACGTATAAATGGATTTACATATGTTAAAACTGATTTTGATTTCTTTAATGGTAAAGTAAATGTACTGGAAGAAATTAAGTATTCTGATGGTGAAAGAGCAAATGTAAGATGTTATGGTGCTAATGATGTAAGAGAAGGTGTTGCAATAATGCACTTGGAAAATGTAGATGTATCCATTACAGGTAATTCTACTAATCCAACACGTTTTCAACATCCTGTAGCAGGTACTTATAAAAAAGAATGTACAGAAATGGGTAAAAAATATTTCTCAGTTGCCTCTGGTGGAGGAACTGGTAGAACTTTGCACCCAGATAATATGGCTGCTGGGCCAGCAAGTTATGGTATGACAGATACTATGGGAAGAATGCATAGTGATGCTCAATTTGCCGGATCTTCATCTGTACCGGCTCATGTGGAAATGATGGGACTTATTGGAATGGGTAATAACCCAATGGTTGGAGCTACAGTTGAGGTCGCAGTGGCAATTGAAGAAAGTACGAAATAAACTCTTAAGAAGATAAGAAGCAAAATTTTGCTTCTTTTTTAATATTTTGCTATAATTGAGTAGGTGAGAAAAAATGGGACTTTTTGATAAGTTGAAAAATATAGTAGCTAAAAAAGAAAAACAAAAATCTGAAGAGGTAAAAACATACGATGAAGGATTAAAAAAAACCAGAAATGAATTTGTTTCTAAACTTAGTGTTTTGGGAATTAAATATACAAAAGTTAATGAAGAATACTTTGAGGAGTTAGAAGAGTTATTAATTAAAGCAGACATTGGGGTTAATACTGTGGTAACTTTCATGGATCGTTTAAGAGCCAGAGTTAAAAGGGAGAATATAGTTGATACTAATTACTTACAAGAAGTTATAGTAGATGAGCTATTTTTAATTTATGTTAACGAAGAATCTTTAACTGACAAGATTAATATGCAAAGTGATGGCCCTACAGTAATATTAATGGTTGGAGTTAATGGCGTTGGTAAAACTACGACAATTGGCAAGCTGGCTTATAAATATAAGAATATGAAAAAAAAGGTAATGTTAATAGCTGGTGATACTTTTAGAGCTGGAGCAGTAGCGCAATTAAATGAATGGGCTCTTAAAACAGATAGTTTGTTTTTTGGAAAAGAAAATACTGATCCAGCCGGCGTTATATTTGATGGCCTTGTAAAAGCTAAGGAAGAAAAAGCTGATATAGTTTTGATTGACACTGCCGGAAGACTTCAAAATAAAGTTAATTTAATGAAAGAACTAGAAAAAATAAATAAAGTAATAGCTAATCAAATTGATGGCGCACCTCATGAAACTTTACTGGTTATTGATGCTTCGACTGGTCAAAATGGTATTATGCAGGCCGAGGCTTTTAAAGAAATTACAAATATTACTGGTATAGTCTTAACTAAATTAGATGGCACAGCAAAGGGTGGAATAGTTTTGGCTATAAAAGAAACTGTTAATATTCCAGTTAAATTTATTGGCTTGGGTGAAAAAATGGATGATTTAGAACCTTTTGATATAGAAAACTATATCTATGGTTTATTTAAGGATATGATGTAATGGATGATTATGTAAAAAATGCTTCTCTTTTTGATATATATGGTTCTTTATTGACAACCAATGAGCAAGAAGTATTTCGCGATTATTATTTTGATGATTTGAGTTTACAGGAGATAGCTAACAATAAAAATGTTAGTAAAAGTGCAATTCATAAAACCATTAATACAACTATTGAAAAATTAAATTTTTACGAAGATAAGTTGAAAATATTAAGCATTAGAGGTAGAATAAAGGATATCTTGGCATCCACCAGTGATGAAAAATTAAAAAATGAAATTTTAACAGCTATTTTTGATAAGTAAAAGGAGGGTTTTATGAGTATGAAAAATATAAATAATGAAAATAAAGACATTGTAAAAGCAATAAAATTGCTAGGTAATTTCAATGGGAATATTAAGCTATATTTAGGAAAAAGCGAATATGATGCACAAATTGAAAAAGCATTTGCGATAGATGAAAATAATGATGAGTTTTATTTTTACAAAAATTCCAATTATAGTATCTTAAACGATGCTTTGATTGTTAAGCACAGTTTTCAAAATTATAATTATATATATAGGTTTGATGGCTTATATCCTGATAAACCAAATAAAAAAAATATTGATATGTTTTGCTTGGGTATATTACTTGAATTGCCAATAGGCAAAGTAATAATAAATGAAAAGGGAAAAAATTTAAATATCTATTTTGAAAGTGGCGAATCTTTTAGAGCTGATTTATTAGGGGCTACATTAGATATAAGAGGAATTATAAATGAACTATTTCAATGTAGTTATATGTTAACTTTTCAAGAATTTTATCATCTTGTGAGAAAATATGCTAAAGCAGATAATAATGTCCAAAATTTCATGAATTTCTATTATTTAAAAGATGAAGAAATCATTGATGGAATTCATTTGGTAAATAATTCCACTAGTATTTTATCTAATGAAAACAAAGCAAGAAAATTAAAAAAATATGAGGTATAGTATGAAAAAAAGAAGTATTATAATATTAGTAATAGTGGTTATTCTAGCTTGTGCAGGTGGTATAACATATTTTTTAGGTCAAAAAAATGGTGATCAAAAGAAACTAAGTGATAAAGAAAAATTTAAAAAAGAATACTCATTAGTTGCTGATGATAATGTTTTTGTTTATAAGAGTGCTGAGGAAATAATTAAAATAATGGAAAATGGAACTGGCGTTGTATATCTTGGTTTTTCAGAATGCCCTTGGTGTCAAAGTTATGTAGTATATCTTAATGAGGTCGCAAATAAAGTTGGGCTTGATAAGATTTATTATTATAATATTTTAGAAGATCGTGAAAATAATACCGAAAATTATAAGAAAATGGTTAAATTACTAAATGGTAGTTTACAATATGATGATGAAGGAAATGAAAGAATTTACGTGCCAAATGTTTCATTTCATATCGAGGGGAAATTAATTTTTAATGATTATGAATCTTCCAAAGATACCAAAAATATTAAAGATCCTAATGAATATTGGACAGAAGAAAGAGTGACAAAATTGAAAAAAAGACTTGAGAAAAATATGAAGTCAGTTAAAAACTCTTTAAATGTGTGCACAGACTGCAATAAATAATTGCAGTTTTTTTATATTATTAAAAATTTTACATATATTTATAAAAAGAGGTGAGTTATGAAAAAATTTGTTTTAGTTTTAATTTTAACAATAGTAATTGGTATAACACCATCGTTTTTAGTAGGTAATGATGTTTCAAATCTGGTTTTACCTAATGTATATCCCCCTAAAATACTATTTCCAATTGCCTGGACAATTCTTTATATTATAATGTCTATTACAGTTACATTAGCTACAAAGGATGATGATACACCATTTATAATTTATTTTATTCAACTAGTTGTCAATTCTTTGTGGACAGTTATATTTTTCTTTTTAAAGTTAAGGTTATTAGCAGCTATATGGATAGGCATATTAATAATTTTAGTTATAACGATGATTTATAAATTTTATCAAAAGAACAAATTAGCAGGACTATTAAATATACCTTACTTAATGTGGCTTATATTCGCTCTTTATTTAAACGTTGCAATATATTTATTGAATAGATAACATTTTATTAGTATAAAATGTTTTTTTATGATAAAATTGAGATGGTGATTTTATGGACGATCCTATTATGTATTATAATTTAAATGAAGTAGCAGATTTTATGATTCAAAACATATTTGCAACCAAAGATAAAAAGATATTTGAAAAGTGTAGTGATAAATTAAAAGCTGATTACAACTTTGTTAAAAGGGTTATGAAAATTTTTAAGAGTGATAAAGATTTTCTTATGCATATTATTAATGTGTTTTTAGAGAAAAACGAAAATATTGTTAATCATTTCGATATTTTATATTGGGGAAGTTTTTTAATAGAAAATCAATATGAAGCTTTAGCTTTAAAGAAAAAAGCCATGTTATTACTTGATGAGGAAATAAATGGTATTGAGAGTAATGTGTTTTTAAATATAATGGAAAAACATGATAAAGTGATTGTTCCTTTTATTGCTGAACAACTTGTTAATAAGATTTTAGATGGAATATCTTTAGAAAAAATGATGGTATCTACATTTAAGAATAAAGATGATTTTGATCAATATGGCCATTTGTTATTTTTGGCATCTGTTATAAATAAGTCGGACAGTGATTTAGCAAATTATGTATTAGCCAATTCTTATGTTGCCAATTCTGCTCTAAATGTTTTACATTGGTCATCTAAAAACTGGAATGACACTAAAATTCAAATATTCTATGAAGAAATCACTAGAGTGTTAAAAAAATTCCCAAATGTTGAAAATAAGTGGAATGTTTATGATATAGCATGTTATTATGCCGAAAAGCATAATGCTTTGGATGAATTCAGAAATTATGAAGCAAGATATACCGGCGATAGTACTGGCAAAACAATGATTGATTTAGTATTATCTAGTCATAATGAGTTCTCTTCATTTGGATATAAAACTTCTCAAGAAGAAATAGAAGTGATTAATGAATTAGACGATATTTATAAAAAACTATGGAAAAACGAGTTTGATATAAAAAGAGCTTAATAGGAAGTGTGAGTTATGAGTAGTAAAATATTAAAAAAGAGCAATGCAAATTTAATTTTTGCCATTGCTTCATTTGTTATAATGATTATCCTTTTTGTGGTTTATGATAAATTGTCAGTTAAGTATGATAAAAATAATTTGAAAGCTTATAATTACGATAAATTAATCCTCGATAATGCTGATAAACCTGACATGTTGGTTGATTTTAATTTTAATAGTCTTCCTTATTTATTTGCTAGCAATGATTCTGAAAAATTTTACATTGTTTTTAACAACAATTATGCTTATATGGTTTCTCTAAGTGATGAGACATATGAGAAAATTGAAAAGCAATATAATAAAGAAAAAGATAAATTTAATTATAATTTAAGAGGATATTTAAAAAGTACTAATGATAGTTTAAAAAAATTAGCGATTGAGGCCTTAAATTCAGGTGCTGATGAGAAAAAAATAACGTTAGAAAATTATAGCAGTTATTTAGGCTCTTCATACCTTGATGAAGACTATGATTATTATGGATATTTTTCATTAATCTTCTTAGCAAGTGTAGCTTTTTTCGTTGCTGGAGTAGTATTTTTAATAAAACATTTTAAAGCCTCTAAAAAATACAAAAAGGTTATTTCAAAATATGGATTTAAAACTTTGAATGATGAAATTAGTGACAAAGACACTAAGGCATTTTTGAATGATAATCTATATTTGACTAACAAGTATGCTATTTTAAATAGTGGTTATCTTGTTGTACTTCCCTATGAAGAGATTATTTGGAATTATACTCAAGAATTTAAGTATAAAGGAATTACAACTGCTAAATATGTAGTTTTATGTGATAAAAAACGAGCTTATCAAGTTAGGCATAAGCTTAATTTAGATAAATCCAAATTAAATGAAATTGCCGAAATTATTTATGCGAAGAATAACAAAGTTTTAGTTGGGTATTCTTCTGAAAACTTACAAAAATATCGTGAAATAAAGAAATCTAAATAAAATTAGTATATATTATTTGGGAAAAATAAATTTTAGAGTTATTATCTAAAATTATTTTTTTATTTATGGAATCTAGATGTTGAATTTTGGATGTTACTTTAAAGAAATTATTGTTTTTAAAATAAACTATTTTTATGATGCTTTTACTCTCATACGCGTTTAAAAGATTGTGTTCATTTTCAATTAATCTTTCTTCGCATAACATTGGCGATTGATATTTTTTTTCTTTTTTTATTTCTTTTATGAGTTCTTTAGGATTAATAACTGAGTTAAAAGGTAGCCATTTTATAAATCCCCGATCAATTTGCATTATGACCACCTATTTTATTATTACGCATTATAGCCGTTGAATCTTTAAGTAAATTTGATGCTTTTAAAAGACTATTTTTACCGAATTTGTCTTTTATTTGATCAATTGTTGCATTTAATTCATCTGTTTTTGATATTTCATCGAAGGAATCAAATATATTTAGTTGAATACCAGTCTTTAAAGATAGCCCTCCACAAGATACACTAACTTTTCTAATAGGCAAGTAGGAGTAAAAGCGATCAAATATCATATAGCAAGTATCTTTAATAATTTTATCGGCATCAGTTGGATTATCTAATTTTACAGTATGATAAAATCCTCCACCAACTGATTTAGAGTATCCAATGCCAAAGCCAATGACACTAGATTGCTTGTGATTTCTACGAAGTCTTTCAGTTATTACTTCTACCATTTCACTAATTATTATTTTAACATTAGTCTCATCATAATCTTTAAATAATATTTGACTATGACTATAAGAACTTTCTTTGGGAGATATTTTAAAGTCATTTATTCTTGATAAATCTATGCCATTAGCATGATTCCAAAGTTCTTTTCCCATGATGCCAAATTTATCTTTCAATTTATTGGGATTATAATTTGCCAAATCTTTTATGGAATATATATTAATAGCATTTAAACGTTTTTCCATATTTGGTCCAATGCCCCACATTTTACTAAGAGGAGAGATTGTCCATAATTTTTCAGGAATATCATCATATGTCCATTTGGCTATGCAATCACTGTTATGTTTTGCTTCGATATCCATAGCAACTTTAGCAAGAAGCATATTAGGACCAATTCCACATGTTGCGGTAAGCCCTGTTTTTTCTTTGATAGTATTTAAAATTTCTAAGGCTAATTCATAATCACTTTTTTTATACATTTTTAAATAATTGGTAACGTCTAAAAAACATTCGTCTATAGAGTAGATATGTAAATCTTCTTCCGCTACAAAATTAAGATATATTTTTACAACTTCTTTGCTTTTTTTTATGTATAAGTTCATTCTAGGGTTAGCAATTATATATTTTATATTTTTAGGTATTTCATATAGTCTTCCTCTTGATTTTACGCCTTTGCTTTTTAAGTATGGCGTAACTGCTAGAGTAATAGCGCCATTTCCTTGATTTTTGTTGGCTACCACTAAAGGAGTAGCAAATGGATCTAGTTTTCTATCAATACACTCACATGACGCGAAAAAGCTTTTTAAATCAATACATAAAAAATTTCTATTCATAAACACGTTATTCATAATCCACCTCCGAACATACGTTCAATAAAATTATAGCTCAAAATAATGGTGGTCGCAACTGGAATTTAATGGTAAACTATATATAGTTATTAAACCAAATTACTAAGCATGGAGGACTTTATGAAAAAAATGAATATTATTTATGAGGATAAGACATTGTTAGTCGTAAATAAACCTGCAAAGAAGCTTACGATCGCAACGCCTAAAAAAGAATTAAACACGTTATACCATGAGGCTAGAGAATATGTAAAAAAGCAAAACCCTAGTAATAAAATATTTATAGTTCATCGTCTTGATAAGGATACCTCGGGAATTGTAGTATTTGCCAAAGATGAAAAAGCAAAAAATTATTTACAAGATAACTGGAATAGTTATTATCGTGAATATATTGCCATTGTAGAAGGTATAGTAAAAAAAAGTGGAACTTTGAAGTCATATTTAGCAGAGTCTAAAACGTTAAATGTTTATTCAACGAAGTCAAAAAATGGAAAATTAGCAATTACGAATTATGAAGTTTTAGATAATAATAAAAAGTATTCCTTATTGAAAATAAATATTTTAACAGGGCGAAAAAATCAAATTAGAGTTCAGCTAAGTGATATAAAGCATCCAATAGTCGGAGATAAAAAATATAAGAGTAAGACTAATCCATTAAATAGAATGGGATTGCACGCTAATAAATTAATTATTAAACATCCAATTACTAAAAAAGAATTAGTTTTAGAAGCCAAAGTGCCTAAGGTATTTTTAAATATGTTTGAAATTTAGAAAGGATAAATAATATATGGAAAAATCAAAAGTATATTTTACAAAAGAAATTTCAAGTGCTAGCTTAGTAAAAATTTATGAAGCATTAAATGCTTCTCTTAAAGGAAAAATAGGGGTTAAAATTTCTACTGGAGAAAAAGGTGGTCATAATTTCTTAGATCCACTCCTTATTAAAGATTTAGTAAACAAGCTTGATGGAACTATAATTGAGTGCTCAACAGCCTATGGCGGAAAAAGGCAAGAGCCTAAAGATCATTGGCAGGTTATTAAAGAGCATGGATTTAAAGACAATTTTCCATGTGATATATTAGACGAATTTGCTGAGTTTAGTATCCCTGTGGTTGGTGGTGCTCATCTAAAAGAAAATATTGTCGGAGAACATTTGAAAAACTATGACTCGATATTGATGCTTTCGCATTTCAAAGGTCATGCCATGGGTGGCTTTGGCGGTGCTTTAAAAAATATGAGTATAGGTCTTGCTTCTCATCATGGAAAGTTAAATATTCATTCAGCTGGAAAAACAATTAATCAAAAAGAATGCTGGGCTTCTCTACCTTCACAAGATGACTTTTTAGAAAGCATGGCTGATGCTTGTAAAAGTATTATAGATTATGTAAAAAAAGAAAATATAGTATATATAAATGTTGCTAACAATTTATCAATAGATTGCGATTGTATCAGTAATCCTGCTGATCCAGAAATGAAAGATATTGGGATATTTGCTTCGCTTGATCCTGTAAGTATTGACCAAGCATGTTATGACGCCGTAAAAAATTCTAAAGACGAAAAAAAAGCATCATTGGTAGAGAGAATGGATAGTAGGCATGCTATTCACACGGTAGAGCAAGCGGCGTTATACAATTTAGGAAATAGAGATTATGAATTAATAAGCATTGACTAGGTGATAATATGTTAAAAGTTGATAATGTTACAAAATATTATGGAGATTTTAGGGCTGTTCATAATTTATCTTTCTCAGTGAAGGAAGGCGAAATATTTGGCCTTCTTGGAGTTAATGGGGCAGGTAAAACAACTACTTTTCGGATGATTTTAGGTCTTTTAAGTAGAGATAGTGGCACAATAACTTTGGATGGCAAAAAGATTGATTATAGCGTAACCGATAAAATAGGGTTCTTAACCGAAGAAAGAAGTTTACTTGTTAAAATGACCGTGAAAGAACAAATACTTTATTATGCCACTTTAAAAGGCATGGATGAGAAAACAATCTTAAAGCGACTAAAATATTGGCTAAATAGATTTGGTATTTCTTCTTACGAAAACAAGAAAATAAAAGAATTAAGTAAAGGTAATCAACAAAAGGTACAATTTATAACTGCCATTATTCATAATCCTAAATTACTAATACTAGATGAACCATTTTCTGGTTTGGATCCGATAAATGTGGCGGAAATAATGGAAGTAATTAGAGAATTAAAAAATAAAAAAACGATAATAATATTTTCATCTCATCGTATGGAACATGTCGAAATGTTTTGTGAAAAATTAGTAGTTTTAGTTAATGGCGAAAGTGTCCTAAAAGGATCTTTGGAAGAAATAAAAAAAGAATATGAAAAGAAAAATATTTTTATAAAAGCTTCAGTTAAAGAAAATGAACTAAAACAAATTCCTGGTGTATTAGAAGTTGAAAAAACAAATGATGAATACAAGGTTAAAATAGATAAATTTAATAGTAAAAATAATGTTTTTGAATATTTAAAGACATGCAGTGATGTTACAAAGTTTAGTGTTGAAGATGCCAGCTTAAATGAAATATTTTTAGATAAAGTTGGAGGAAAATATGAAAAATAAATTAAATTATTTGACAGAGCAAAGTTTAAATAAAAAAATAAAAACTAAGTGGTTTAAAGTTGTTAATATTATTTTAGCTGTTTTAATAGTTGGAATTATAAATGTCGATAGAATAATAAATGCCTTTGGTGGTAATTTCAATAAACAAAAAACTATTTTTATTGTTTCAGATGCTAATATTTATGATGAATTAGAAAGTAGTTTTTCTAAAAATGCCGAGTATATAAAAGATATTGGTAAATATGAAATGAAAAAAACTAATAAAAAGACTGATGAATTAATAAATAATTTAAATGATAATACATATGTTTTAAATGTTTCTGTTTCAAATTCTAATATTATAAATGCCACCGTATATTCTTTTAATCCACTAAGTACTATAGAAACGCAGCTACTTAAAAGTTCATTAAATAATGTTAAATATTTAAAACTAATTAAGGATGGCGCCTTAACAGAAGAGCAAATTAGAAGTTTACAGACTGATATTGGATTAGAAAACGAGATTAAAAATCCTAAGGCAAAAGGTGAAAATGCCAAGGATTTAGTGGCGAGTGGTATTATTACGATATTTATAGTACCTATATTTATTTTAATTGTGTTATTAGTACAAATGATAGGTGCTGAAATTAATGATGAGAAAACAACAAGAGGAATGGAAATAATAATTTCAAGTGTTCCTGTAAAATATCACTTTATTTCAAAAATAAAAGCTTCGTTAAAATATGTTTTGATTCAAGGAGGCTTGATTCTTTCATATGCATTTATAGGAATAATTATAAGGTTAATTCTTAATAAAATAGGAGGAAGTGTTCTACTTCCTAATGAGATAGCTTCTTCTTTAAATGATGTTATTAATTTATTTAGAAATAGTGGTGTAATAAGCAATTTTTTAATTGTTTTACCAATTATTTTAGCTTTAATTTTTACCGCATTTTTGACTTATTCTATTTTGGCCTCAGTCTTAGCATCTATGACAACCTCAATAGAAGATTATCAACAATTACAAACACCATTAATGTTAATTATGGTTGCAGGATATTATTTGGCTTTAATGGGTGCTGTGTTTGATGGTTCGTTGTTTATAAAAATTGTGGCATATATTCCAATGCTATCATTTATGGTTGCACCTTCTTTATATTTACTTGGCAACATGCATATTTTAGAATTAATATTATCAACAATTATTAGTATTTTGTTTTTAGTTTTTGTGTATATATTTGGTTTAAGAATATATAAAGAAGGAATTTTAAATTATTCATCAAGTAATCTTTGGAAGAAAATATTTAAATCAATGAAAAAGCATAATGAGTAAAATTGCTAAACTAAATTTCTTGATTTATTTTGCCATAAATTATATAATCTATTTAGAGTAGGTGATAATGTGAACAACAATAAAGAACGTAAAAAAAGTAAAGTTCAATCATTTCTCGCTGTTGTGGCAATTATTGGTTTACTTATAAGTGTAGTATTTTTAAGTACATATAGTTTTTGGCAAATTACAAAAACCCAAGAAGATGTAAATAAAATGATTTCAGCATGTTTAAATTTAACTTATACTGAAAATACGAATGCTATTAAACTTACTAATGTTTGGCCTAGTCAAACCTCATTATCGCCACTACTTGATGGTTATTCATTTTCATTAACTAATACTTGTGATAAGGATTTATACTATACAATAGGGTTGGATGCTATTGAAAATGAAGGAGAAAGTTATCTTAATCATGAAAATGTTATGGTATCAATAGATAATACATTTATAAATAATTATGCTTCTTTTAATACAGTTACATCACGAAGCAATGGTAATGTAACAGGAAAAGACATTACTACTTTATTAGTACCAGCTCATGAAACAAATACGCATACTTTAAGATTATGGATTAGGGAAAATTCACCTATTACTGAGCAAAATAAAATATTTAGAGCTCAAATTGTTGTTAATGCTATAAATACAATTAGTAAGAGTTCAATTGATAATAGTTTATTTAATTTTGATCAATCTACAAATACAATTACTGGAGCAAATTTAGCTCAGAAAAAAAGTGTATATATTCCATCTACTATCCAGAGTGTGCCGGTTCTTAAAATAGGCACGGACGCTTTTAGAAATAGTAAATTAGATAACGTGATTATTGAAAATGGTATAGCAAGTATTTCATCCTATGCATTTAGTTATCAAGTAACTGAAAATTATGGTGGATTATCATCAATTGTAATACCAGAGTCGGTTAACGAGATTTCTGAATATGCATTTTATAAATCAGGACTTAGAAATGTTCACATTAGTAAGAATGTTAAAAATATAAGTGCTTATGCTTTTAGCGATAATAGAATAGATCATCTAGAATTAAAAGAAGGACTTTTAGAGATTTCAGAAAGTGCTTTTGAAAATAATAATTTAACGGAAGTAACAATTCCAAGTAGTGTAACTAAAATTGGAGATAATGCATTTAACAATAATCCTGGCTTGAAAAAAATAATAATTAATAAAGGAAATAGTGAGGCTCTAGAGCTTGGAGCCAATTGGTCAGGAAACGCTACCGTGGTTTACGCTAATTAGTATTTTAAAAAAAGACCACTTGTGATACAATATCACTGGTGGTTTTTATGTTAGAAATAAAAGATTTATCGGTTTCAGTTGAAGATAAAAAAATAATAGATAATTTTAATTTAAAAATAAATGATGGAGAAATACATGTTATCATGGGCCCCAATGGTGTTGGAAAAAGTTCTATTTGTAAAGTTTTATTTAGAGATGATGATTATAAAATTTCAAATGGTACTATAAAATATAACAATATTGATTTACTAAAATTAGATACCAGTGAAGTTGCAAAAAATGGTTTTTATTTAGTAAATCAAAGTCCTTTGGCAATTGAAGGAATCACTACTTCGGAATTGTTGAGAACTGTTTTAAATGAAAAAAATGAACATACTGATATCTTTTCTTTTAGTAAAAGTTTAGAAAAATTGTGTGCAGACTTGGACATACCTTCTAATTACGTACATCGTGATATCAACGTTGGTATGAGTGGTGGTGAAAAAAAGAAAATTGAATTATTGCATTTATGGATGATAAAGCCTAAATTCATTATATTAGATGAAATAGATTCCGGCCTTGATGTTGATGCCATAAATGTTGTTTGTGATTCAATTAATAAATATTATCAAGAATACAAGCCATCTATTTTAATTATCACTCATCATATGAACATAATTGATCATATAGAACCTAATTTTGTCCATGTGATGATGGATGGTAAAATATCCAAGACTGGTGGTAAAAAACTAGCACAAGAAGTTCTAAAAAGCGGTTTTAAAAAATTTAAGGGACAAATATAGTTAGTGGGCAGCTGTTTTATGAATACATTAATAATAGATAAAGAAATGATGTTAGAAAATTATTCTGGCAATATAAAAATTACTAAAGATGTAAAATTATTAATAAAGGGTACTTGTAAAATATATGAAATAATAGATGATGATGGTTATGACTTAGACATTACTATTAATGATAATGCTAATTTAGAATATAATCGCTTTTGCTTAGCAAAGAATAGTAGTAAGGTTTCAATTAATCAATGTGATGGCTCAGTACTCAAATATAATGAATCAATTTTGGGATTGAGTGATTATAAACTAAAATTGGATGTATACATTAATGGTTCACAAATAAATAGTGATACTAATATTAATGTCTTAGCAAAAAAAGGCTCTAAAGTTGAAGTGGCGGCTAATGGGATAATAGCGAAAGGTACTAAAGAAAATGTTATTAACGAAGCCTTAAAAGGTTTTAATGTTAATAATGGTCAAACTTCATTTTATCCAAATTTGATAGTTGATTCATATCATGTTAGTGCTAGTCATAACGCTACTATAAAAAATGTTGATAAAAATGAAATGTTTTATTTACAAAGTAAGGGATTAAAAAAAGAAACGGCCCTTAAGTTACTTGAGGAAAGTTTTTTATTAAATATTTTTAGTAATGATTTTAGAGATGTAATAAGAAAATATTTATAGAAAAGGGAGGTGAATGTTATGAATAGAGACGATTTTCCTATTTTAAAAGAAGATATTATATATTTTGATAGTGGTGCTACAGCATTAAAGCCTCAATGTGTTATAGATGAAATAACAAAATATTATTCACTATATTCAGCAAATGCACATAGGGGTGACTATGACATTTCGTATAAAGTTGACGAAAAAATTGCGGAGACTCGTAATCTTGTAAAGAATTTTATTAATGCTAAAAATGTGGAAGAAATTATTTTTACATATGGTGCTACCGATTCATTAAATATGGTCGCGGATGGCTTTTTTAGATTATATTTAGATGAAGGTGATGAAATTCTTATCACTAAAAGTGAACATGCCTCGAATGTTTTGCCTTGGTTTAGACTTGCTAAAGATATAGGGTGTCATATTCGTTATATCGATTTAGATAATGATTCTTACGTAACCCTTGAAAATGTAAAAAGAGCTATTACTAAGAATACTAAAGTTATAGCTTTAGCAGAAATTACTAATGTAATTGGTGATAAAAGGCCAATAAGGGAGATAGCTAAGTTAGCTCATGAAAATAATGCTTTCTTAGTCGTAGATGGGGCGCAAAGTGTTCCTCATATTCCTGTTGATGTAACTGATTTAGATGTTGACTTTTTAGCTTTTTCTGGTCATAAAATGATGGGCCCAACAGGAATAGGAGTATTATATGGAAAAAGAGAACTCCTAGAAAAATTAGTTCCTACTAGATTAGGTGGGGGGATGAATGAATCTTTTGACAATGAAGATGAAGTATATTTAAAAGAACTCCCAGAGCGTTTAGAAGCAGGTACAATAAATATTGCTGGTATAATAGGACTTGGAGCAGCAATTAAATATTTGGACAATATCAAAATGGAAAACATAGAAAATAGAGAAAGATTTTTGAGAAAATATTTAATTGATGAACTTGTAAAAATTCCACACATTGATATTTTAAATTTGGAAAGCGATTCAGGAATAGTATCGTTTAATGTAGATGGAATATTTAGCCAAGACGTTGCCTATTATCTAAACAAATATAATATTTGCGTAAGAGCTGGTAATCATTGTGCTAAAATGCTAAAAGATCAAGTTAAAGTTACTAATTCTATTAGAGTAAGTTTATATTATTATAATACTGAAAGCGAAATAGATGAATTGGTATCACTTTTAAAAAGCAAAGATAAGATATTGAAAGAGATGCTATAATGGACGAAGAATTAAAAAGAGAAATAATTATGGAGCATTATTCTAATCCTTTAAATAAAGAAACTGTTACGGATAGTAGATATGAAAAAGTAAACACTCGTAATCAATCATGTATTGATAATTTGGATATTTATATTTTGTTTGATAAAGATTTAATCAAAGATATTAAGTTCAATGGTGAAGCTTGTGCAATTAGTACCTCATCAACATCAATAATGATAAAAAATTTGATTGGAATGAATGTTAAAGATGCATTAAATTATGTTGATAATTTTATGGCAATGGTTAATGAAGAGAAGTATGATGATTCTATTTTAAATGAAGCTTTGTGTTATGACAAAATTTATTTGCAAAATAGTCGAAAAACTTGTGCAACGCTCCCATATCGGGGCTTAAAAGAAGCTTTACTAAAGCATTTAAAAGGCCAATAATTTGGCCTTTTTCATGTATTGAATAAATATATTTATTGTGCTAAAATATTTTTCACGGTTGGTGATTATATGAGTATACCAGATAATAATTGTAGAAAAGAATCTTTACGAGAATATAAAAAAATGATATCAAAGTATAAAGTGCTAAATAAAGAAGAAGAAAGAGAGCTTTTTATAAAATGCCAAAATGGTGACGAAAAAGCTCGCGAAAAGTTAATATTACATAATTTATCTATGGTTTTATCAATTGCTTCAAACGTTATGGCATTTATGACTGAACGGAATAAAGTAAATCGCTTTGATATATTTGACTTGATACAAGAGGGTAATATAGAGTTAATGAACGCCGTTAATTCTTTTGATTTAAGTAGAGATTGTAAATTTTTTTCTTATGCTTATCCTAAAGTAAAATTAGCTTTGTTTAACTATATAAAGTTTAAAAATAGAGATATTACAGTTCCTAAATGGTGGTTTGATTTTTACAATCACTTAATACAATATTCGGTTAACTTTCAAAATAAAGAAGGAAGAATGCCAACGGTATTAGAATATTCAAATCATTTTCATGTAAAGCAAAGTACTATAGAAAATATCTTTATGCTTAAAGACAATCCTATATATTTAGAAACTCTTTTGGATAGTGAATGTAGCTACTATAATGCAATTTTAGTTGATGATAGAAATGAATTTGTTGGTGATATAGAAATAGAGGATAGAAATCAAAAACTATTGGATGCTTTAAAAAATATTGAATTAACCACAAATGAAAGATATGTATTAGAAAACTATTTTGGATTTTTGAGTGATCCTAAGAATTGTGGGGAGATCGGTAGAGAGTTAGGCATTTCAAAGCAAAGAGCTAATGCTATAAAAATGTCTCTTTTAAAAAAGTTAAGAAGCAATTATAAACTACAAGAATTAATTGAATATGAAACAAATGCTCCGGCAAAATTCACGGAAATTAATATTAAAAATATTAGCAAATTTAAATTGGAAATGATAAATAAGGAAGCTGCAACATTAATAAATTGTAGATCTTTATTTGATTTATTTAAAAGTATAGAAAAAGATGAAGTGCTTTCTATTATATATAGCTTCTCTTATGAAGAAAGAGAAATATTGAGAAAAAAATTCGGCCCATCATTTACAATTATAACAAGTGATAAATGCTTATCAAACGATGAACTAGTAACTCTTTACTGGACAATTATTCCAAGAATGAAAAGAATAATAAATGAAAAAAATAATTCTTTCCAAAGAAAAAGACAATTAGAAAAATCCTAATTGTCTTTTTTAGTCATAACTACTGCCTTCTTTTATTTCCATTATAACCGGTAAAATAATAGGTCTTCGACCAGTCAACTCACTAATAAAAGGATGTAAATCTAAAATAATTTGATTTTTTAAATCTGTGTAATTATATGTGTTATTATCAAGAAAATTATTAACAATGCTTGAAACTTTTTTTTCGATTTGATTAATAAGTTCGGCATTTTCATTTACTAAAACGAATCCTCTGGTTGTAATATTTGGCTTAATTAATAGTTTTCTTGTTAATGGATTGATGTTTAAAATTGTAACCAAAATACCGTCTTTGCTCATTAGTTTACGATCTTTAATTACTACTGAGCCAACATCTCCAATTCTTGATCCATCAACGTAAATGTCACCCGCTTGAACAGTTCCATTTTTTCTAACACCGTCTTTAGATAGTTCAATAACGTCACCATTTTTACAAATGAATACGTTTTCTTCCGGAATATCACAGCTTATTGCTAAATCTCCATGAGCCTTAAGCATTCTATATTCACCATGCATAGGCATAAAATATTCTGGTTTAATAATTCTTAACATCCATTTTAGCTCTTCGGCTTTAGCGTGTCCTGATGTATGTATATCGCTTAATTCAGAATTTGTAAATACTCTTACACCTTTTAAGTATAGTTTGTTTATAATTCTATTAATGCTTTCAGCATTTCCAGGAATAGGACTTGAAGAGAAGACTACTAGATCGTCATTTAATAATGTAATTTGTTTGTGTACGCCATTTGCAATACGTGATAACGCTGCAAGAGGCTCTCCTTGAGAACCAGTACATAAAATACATACTTCTTCGCGTTTTAAATTTTTAGCTTCATTATTATCAATAAAAATTGTTTTATCTTTAATCAGGCTATTATTAACTGCTAACTCAATGCTTGTTTCCATACTTCGTCCAAAGACTACAATTTTTCGATTGCATTTTCGACATGTTTCGACAATATGTTTAATTCTGTAAATATTTGAAGCAAAAGTAGCTATTATAATGCGGCCATGATGACGGCTTATTATGTCACTAAGAGCTTCATCTACACAGTTTTCACTTTTAGAAAATCCTTCCGATAAAGCATTAGTACTATCACTTAATAATATTTTAACGCCCTCATTTCCAAGTCTAGCCATTTTATGTATATCAGCCATAGGTCCGATTGGGGTTAAGTCAAATTTAAAATCTCCTGTTTCAAATATGATTCCGTTTGGTGTGTGTATGGCAAGAGCATAACTTTCTGGAATTGAATGGGTAGTGTTAACAAATTCAATTGTAAAATGTTTTGTCTTTATAATTGAATCTTTATCAATCACCTCTAAATTTTTATAATTCATATTTCTGTCAACTAATTTTTTTTCAATTAAGTCTTTAGCTATCTTGGAAGAATAAATAACAGGAATATTAACTTTTTGAAGTAAAAATGATATTCCACCAATATGGTCTTCATGCCCATGTGTTATAAATAATCCTTTTATTTTATCTTCATTTTGTTTTAAATATGTAACATCTTGGATTACGTAATCTATTCCTAAAAGTTCATCTTCGGGAAACATTACACCAGCATCAACAATTATTATTTCGTCTTCGTGACGAACAACATACATGTTTTTACCGACTTCTCCAAGTCCACCCAACGCAAATAAAGACGTAACAGTATTGTTATTTTTCATAATTTTCCTTCTTTCAAAATTAATAAAAGTTTCTCACTAACGATAAGTATACTATTAAAATCTAATTTTTGCAAGTTTAAAATTAAATGTGAATATTAGGAGTATAAATTTAATTAAAAATCTGCTATAATGTATTAGTTATAAATTGGTGGTGTAAAATGACTAGATTTAGATTTAGAAAAAAGAACCAAAAGAAACTATTTATCAAAATTTTCGGTGGATTAATTTCATTTTTTTTGCTTTTGTTTTTATTTCTTCTATATGGTCCATATAAGGGATTTAGTAACTGGTTAATTACTAGTGCTATGACTACAATGAACCATCAATATTTAGCAACATGGTTTTATTCAGATAAATATATTAATAAAGTAATGAATAGCAATTATGTTAAAGAAATAAATGAGGAAACTAATCCAGAGCTAATTAATTTTGAAATAAACAGTGATAGTTATGATAATGATTACGAAAAGCAAATTTTAGTTCATGACAAATCACAAGTTTATAAGTTAATAAAAATTAACGAAAAAAAACTAAGAGGTTACTTGGTAGTTATTTATGATGCCTCACGGGTAACTGTTGGAGCTTCCAAAAATTTAGGCTATAGTGGTGAATATGTAGTAGATATGGCTAAGAGAGAAAAAGCTTTGGTAGCAATTAATGCGTCTGGCTTTGAGGATGAAGGTGGCCATGGTACAGGGGGAAAACCTGAAGGATATGTTATAAAAGATGGTAAAATCATTTGGGATAGAGCATTATATGGAAATTTAGTTGGATTTAACAAAGACAATGTTTTAGTGGTTGGTAAAATGTCTAAGGAAACCGCTATAAAAAAAGGTATAAGAGATGCTGTTAATTTTTCTCCAATTTTAGTTGTTAATGGTAAACCATCAAGTGTTTATGGTAATGGCGGATGGGGCCATGCAAATAGAACAGCGATTGGTCAAAGAAAAGATGGTATTGTGTTGTTTCTTGTAATGGATGGACGAGATTATAAGACAGGAGTAATTGGCCCTGGAATGTCTGAGATGATAGACATAATGATAAGATATGGAGCTTATAATGCTGTTAATTTAGATGGTGGAACATCTAGTAATTTGGTAATAAATGGCAAACTTGTTAATAAGGTAATGAATGGTTCTTTCCAAAATAGAACAAGACCAGTTGCAACAATGTTTATGCTTAAATAAAAAAGCTTAAGATATTTTTGTATTCTTAAGCTTTTTTTGTTATAATGAGTTAGGTGATTATATGTTTGACTACATTGGAGATAGATTATCAAAAGCAATAAAAAATATTAAAGGCATGGGAAAGATTACTGAAGAGAATATAACTGATGCCACTAGGGAAATAAGAATGGCTTTACTAGAAGCCGATGTAAACTATGAGGTAGTTAAAAGCTTTGTAAAGAATGTTAAGGAAAAAGCATTAGGTTTAGAAGTTTCAAAAAGTTTAAGACCTGATGAGCTTTTTATCAAACTTATTAAAGATGAGCTTGTTTCATTGTTAGGTGGTGACTATGTTCCACTTGAGACTAGTAAAAAGCCTACTATGGTAATGTTAGTAGGATTACAAGGAAGTGGAAAAACTACATCGGCAGGCAAAATCGCTAATTATGTTAGGAAAAAATTTAATAAACATCCTTTATTGGTAGCGTGTGATATTTATAGACCAGCCGCTATTAATCAGTTACAAGAAATTGGTAAGAGTCTAAATATTCCTGTTTTTACAAAAGGTAAGATAAATCCAAATGAAATAGTTAAGGATGCCATAGGGTATGCTAAAGAAAACAATTTGGATTATATTATTGTTGATACGGCAGGGCGCTTGCAAATTGATGAAGAATTAATGGATGAGTTAAAAAGCCTAAGTAGCGAATTCAAATTTAATGAAATTCTTTTAGTTATTGATGCTATGATGGGACAAGATGCTATCAACGTTATAAATGGTTTTAATGATTCATTATCCTTAACTGGTACGATACTTACAAAATTAGATGGAAATACCAAAGGCGGTGTAGCTCTTTCAATTAGACACTTAACGAATGTACCTATTAAATTTGTTGGTACAAGTGAAAAATTAGATGGACTTGGAGAATTTTACCCAGAACGTATGGCTGAGAGAATTCTGGATATGGGAGATATTTTGTCTATTGCAGAAAAAGTTGAAGGTGTAATAGATGAAGAGGATGCTAAAGATCAAGTTAAAAAGATGCGTCAAGGTAAGTATGATTTAGAAGATTTTTTAAAAAATCTAAAACAAATTAAAAAACTCGGACCTTTAGAAAATATTATAAAGCTTCTTCCTCAAGCCAGAAAAATGGGACTTAATAATGTAAACATTGATCCTAAAGAAATGGCTCATGTGGAGGCAATTGTATTATCTATGACTCCTTATGAAAGAAAAAATCCAGATGTTTTGAAAGCCAGTCGAAAGGCGAGAATCGCGAAAGGTAGTGGCCGAAGTGTTGAAGAAGTTAACCGCTTGTTAAATCAATTTGACCAAATGAAAAAAATGATGAAACAATTTAATAGTGGTAATTTTAAAATGCCTTTTTAATAGTTATTAACCTAACCAAATAGTTTATTTAAACATAATATACATTAGAAAGGAATGTTATTATGTTTAGAAATTTTAGAGATTGCAAAGGTGATAACGCTAAAGCTGCCATGGATATGCCAGCTATGGGCGCAGATACTTATCCAGGAGTAGTTTGCCCACCAGTATATGAATGCCCAGAAGAAAGAGTATGTCATAGATATATTTGTCATGAGGTTCCTCATATTAAACCATGCAATACGAAAATAATTAACCATCATGTTTATAGACATACATTTACACCTTGTTATACTTGTTGTGAAGAAAATGTATTAGAAAACGTTTACGAAAATAAATGTTGTTAATTAAGAGGAAAAGTTTTCAATGCTTTTCTTTTTTATTGTAAAGATATTTTATTTTAGAGTATAATTAGGCCTGGTGATAAAATGGATAGTACAGTTCGTTTATTAATAGAAAAAATATGTAAAAAAAATAAAATAGAGTATCAGGCATTATCAAATGATTGGGTACTTATGTTGAAAAAGAACGATAAGGTTAAATTTATTACCGGATATAAATTTGATAATAATAGTCATGCTTTAGGAAAAATATTGGATGATAAATACGCAACTTATGATGTGTTGAAAAAATTAAGTATTCCAATATGCCATCATGATTTATTGTATTCGAAATATGATACACATTCATATGCTAAATACTTACAAGGAGCTAAATATTTAAAACGTTTATTTATGGATAATAATCGTGACATAGTAATTAAACCAAATAGTGGCACTTGTGGACAAAACGTTATGAGATTTAACAATTATAAAAAACTAATGAAATTTTATAATAAGCTACATACAAAAAATTCATATAGTGTTTGTCCTTTTTATAAGATAATTAATGAATATCGAGCTATAGTTTTAGATAAAGAAATAATGTTAGTTTATAAAAAAGAATTGCCAATTGTTTTTGGGGATGGAGAAAAAAGTATTAAAGAATTATTATGTTCTTTTAATTACCCATTTTTTAAGAATGTGCAAAGTAAAAAGCTTAATAAGGTTTTAAAAAGTAATGAAAAATATGTTTATACTTGGAAATTTAACCTTTCAAATGGTTCTAGAGCAAATAAGAATATCACCTGTGATGAATTAAAAGAAATTAAAAAAATTGTAAATAGTATTATAGAGAAAATAGATACTTCATTTTGTAGTATTGATATTATAAAAACATCAGATAATAAGTTTATGGTCTTAGAAATTAATAGTGGCGTAATGCTTAAAAACTTTATTCTATCTTCGAAAGATAATTACGAAATTGGTAAAAAAGTTTATGAAAAAGCGATAAAGAAATTGGTGGGTGAATAGTAATGAAAGCTTTAAGTATTAAAAATCCTTGGGCTACTTTAATAGTAAACGGTTTAAAAGAATATGAATTTAGAAGTTGGCAAACTAAATATCGAGGAAAAATATATATCCATGCCAGTAAGTCTTTTAAGAAAGAAGAACTTATCAAATTTTCTATATATAATTTCAAGTATATAAATGGAGCGATTATAGGCGAGGCTACTTTAACAGATTGTATTAAAGTTACGCCAGAATTTATTCTAAAACTTGAAAGAGTTAATCCCCTTGTATATAAAAAGAACAATTATAATTCTTTATATGCTTGGAAGTTAGAAGATATAAAAATGTATAAAGAACCAATATATGTGAAAGGATCTTTAGGATTATGGAACTATGAAAAATCAAATTGATTTAATATTAGCTAAATTACAAATGTCAAAATTTAGAAGTAATTTTAAACTATCTTTAAAAGATAAACTGTATATAAAAGAAAAAGGTTTGGATGTTATTAAAAGTCATGCCGAGGAGTTCGTAAAAAAAAGATTAAAAGATCCAAGCACATTTTGTGATGGTAAGCAAACGCCTATGAAAAATCACCCAGTTTTTATTGCCCAACATGCCACTGCAACTTGTTGTAGAAAGTGCTTGGAAAAATGGCATCACATATCTAGTAATCACATCCTTACTGACAGGGAAGTAGACTATATAGTTTGTGTTATAATGAAATTTATAAAAAATAGTTTGTGAGGTTGATTGCTTTTAAATAAATAAAATGTTAATATTATAATAGGATGTGAGCGCTTATGGATAATTCATACAACGAATTTCTAAAAAAGGTAGAAAGTATTAAAAGCGATTATGATAAATCTTTGGAAGAACACCAAAAAGAAAAAGATTTTTATGAAATAGTTGTTAAATATTTGCAAACAAAGGATATAAATGATCTGATGGTTTTATTAGAAAGTGATTATGATCAATTTCTTGGTGATTTAAAATCGCAATTAAATATCGTAAAGTATTTTATTCTTAATGACAAGATGTTTTTGAGTCAATTTAAAGATTTGATTAATGAAATTAATAAAAATCCTATATTTATTAGTGCAATTGCTAAATATAAACAGGCTACCAAAAAAGTTGAAGAAATAAAAAAGAGAAATAGTCTCTTAACAAACATGATTAATGGTGAATTTTTTGATATGTACATGGTAAAAGTTATTTTGGATAGTATGGATATTAATGAAGAAGAAAAAATATCTATATTATTAAAAATAACACTAGAAACTTGTCCACCACGTCCTAAAAAAGAAGAAGTTCAAGACGAAACTTATGATAATGAAGAACTAATTGAACCCGTAACAATTGTAAAAAATCCTATGTTTGATGATATAAAGGTGGGTCTTATAGAAACTTATAAAGCCCTTGAAGAAAGAATTAATGCTTTGAAAGCCCGAGCATTTATGTTAATTAACAAATATAAAGATTATTCATTAAATCACTTCTTAAACTATAGTGAAGACGAATTAAGAGGTAATTTTGATTCATTAATAGCCATTTATCCTGATTTGGATTTAGATGAGGTTTCTATTGTAAAAAGTATAAATGCTATTGATGAAAAACTAGAAAGCACAACGAAATTCATTGATAGTGCTGAGACTCTTAGTGAAATTAATGATATAAAAATGTATTTGGAAGAAATTAAAAAAACTTTATCTAAGACGGAAGCTTATTATGATTACTATAAAGAAAAAGAGAATAAAGACTCTAAAAGTTTGCCAGAGAAAACAGTTATTTATTTAGTTGATAGTAATAATTTTGTGCCATTTTTTAACACAACTGGTTTTAATACCGATGAAATAAAATCTTTTCAAAAGCTTGAAGAAAAAATTAAAAATGGTAAAACGGGTAATGCTCGCTACATAAAAGGTATTGAAAATGGTTTATCGGCATATGAACTTGATGGTGAAAATGTAGCCCTTAGCTATATTGAACTTGCAAATGATATAGTGTTAATAATTATAGGCGATAAGAGCAAAAATATCTTCATGAATACAATACGAATAGTTAATTCTAATTATGATTATATAAAAGAATTACAACTTTTTTCAGAAAAAAAAGATAATGAAGAATTAAAGACGTTAGCAGAAATACATGATAAAGTGTATAATAAAAATTTTTCATCAGGAAGTAGGGTGTAAAATGACTTTGGTAGAAATTTTAAAAGAAGAATTAGATAGACTATATATTTTATATAATGAATCCCTAAGTGATTTAAACTCTGGTAAAGAAAAAAGTCTAAAAAATGATTTAGAAAATGTTGAAGGTATTAGTGGCAAACTGAATGAAAACAAAGAAAATATAATTGATATTGATACATCTAAATTAATAGATCTATTAACTACTTATTATCCTAGTTTGCCAAAAGAAGAACTTACTAAAAAAATAGATGATATATTATTTATCCTAAATGGTAAAGTAAAACTACAATATCCAATTTTCTTGGATAGTAATCAAGAAGAATTTTTAGATAGTATTGTTAGTTATGTAATTGAAATACAAAATGTTATTAATGCTGAGCTATCTAAACTTTTAGAAAAACAATATGACGATAATAATGAAATAAAGATTATAATGCTTGAGGATTTAATTGATAAAATTCAGGATCCAAATAATAAAGAGTTAATATATGATGATGAATTAAAGTTTGTTATGGAATTAATTGATAAATTAAGTTATGTTGATAAATTTAGTGCTTTATCTTTTATATATAATTACAATACAGAAATCTTAAAAAACGAGTCAAAGAAAACTCCAAAATTAAATATTGAAGAGTTGATCGACAGTTTAAAAAACGATTACGATTTAGATGATACATATATTAGAGAAGTCAATAAGTATCGTCAAGAAATCGCAAACTATGGAAGCCTAGAAAATGCTCGAAATATTTTAAGTTTCTTTAGAGATAAAAATATTATTAAAGTGTTTACTCCTGTTAATTTAATTACTATTATTACTTTTGCAACTATTTCTTCAGTAAAAAGTACATATGAGTTTTTAAGTAATAATAATTTGTTACAAAGCTATTTTTTAGATAGTGCTTGTATTTGGAAAAACAACTTAGGAGAAAGCTCTTTAAATGGACGGATTGGGAGATCGGCAAAAGAAAAAACGAAATTCGATACTCCAAAAAAAGCTGAATATTTAAAAGCTAATGCTAATAGTGGATCTTTAAATGAACGAGTTGAATCATTAAGGTATTTGAAAGAAAAAGGTTTTCATGTTAATAATGAAAGAGGCTTTATAAAGGCTTTGCAAACTAGTGCTCGAAGACTTGACTATAATTATAGAGTGTTATTAATGTATGGAATTATTGATAATGATAATTTGTCTAAAACTGGTGCATTCATTTTAAGCTGCTCAAGTGTGACTGATAAAATTGATAAATTAATTGAAGCAAACTTATATAGTTATGTAAAATCTTATCCATCAGCTATTCAAAATGTTTTAGATGCTGATTTAATTGGACTTTATAGCTATCATTTGACCCATCCTGGTGATGAGTATATGCTAGGTATAAAAAGTTCCAGAGGTTTAAAAGTTGAGTTTAAATGTGATAATCCTCTAAGAAAAATATCAATTGAGGATATGGAACAGTTAAAACAAAAACTAGATTTATTTGATCTAAAGTTAGAAAACAAAAAAGAAATGGAAGATGTCTCTTTAAGCGACTATGACATTTCGTATACTGAAGATATATTAAATGACCCATATATTAGTTTATTAGAAAAATATAAAACAAGCGAATACGAATATGTGATAGGCGACGAAATAATATCAAGGAAAAAAGTTTTAACTAAGTATTTTAAATTAAAACAAATGAATAAATTTTCTTTAAATGATGCTTTATTATACTCAATATTTTATGGAAAAATTATTACAAGTGATAGGGCAAAAGATATTATTGATACATTGGGATTGCAATATTCATTTGGGAGGAATTGAAATTGGAAGAATTTAGTATAGAAAATTTTATAAAAAATGGTTCTTTAAATGGTGTTTCAGATGATGATAAAAATTATTATGTTCTTAACGAATTAAAAATTATTAACATGTTAAAAGTCTTGAAAAATGAAGGCATAGTTCATCCTGAAAGGCTTTTAAGTGATTATCCTGAAATATTTTATTGCGATTTAGATTATGTGGAAAAAAAGCTAAGAGAAAATAGTCATTTGATACCAGATATAAATATTGATCCATCTGTTCTTGATGAACTAGAATTATAAAAAATTTGATTTTGTAAAAGTTCTTTGTTATAATTACTAAAGCGAAGAACTTTTATTTAGTTTATAGAAAAGGAAAGATAAAAATGAGTAAAATAAAAATTTTTAGTTTGGGTGGATTAAATGAAAATGGTAAAAACACCTATATAGTTGAAGTAAATGATGATATTTTTGTTTTTGATTGTGGTTTAAAATACGCTACTGGAAATCTTTACGGAATTGATTACGTAATTCCTGATTATTCTTATATTGAGCAAAATAAAAACAGAGTTAAAGGCATATTTTTGACACATGGCCATTATGAAAATATGGGCGGAGTTAAAGACTTACTTGAGAGTTGTCCTAATTTAAAAATTTATTCAACAAAATTCACTAAATATATATTGCTTGATGATGGCGTTAATGAAAAAAATATTGTAGAAATTAAACCTCATAAAAAAATAAACTTTAAGGATTGCTCGGTATTTCCAATAAGCGTTTCTCATTCTGCTCCAGATTCTGTTATGTATTGCTTAAATACTAAAGATGGTGCTATTTGTTATACAGGCGATTTTATCATCGATCCTAGTATGAATGGCGCATATGATATGGATCTTGGGAAAATAGCTTATGTTGGAAAACAAGGCGTTTTAGCTTTATTAAGTGAATCAGTTTATTCCGAAAGAGTCGGTCATACATCTCCTAATCATCGTTTAACTTCGTTTTTTAAAGATACAATCAATTATGATGATAAAAGATTTATATTTTTGGTTTTACCAACTCACTTGTATACGATCCAAGAGATATTTAATGCTTCATTAAATACACATCGTAAAGTAGTTATTATGGGAAAAAAATTGCAAAATATGGTTAACTTTGCTAAAAATGAGGGATATTTAAAATTCCCGGATGATTTACTTGGAGATCTAACCAATATAGAAGATGAAAATGCAATTTTATTAATTTGTGATGACAAAAAAACACCTTATGCTACGATGAATAAAATAATAAGCGGATATGATAAGTTTATTAAATTAAGAAAAACAGATTCTATAGTTTTTTCGGAGCCTCGTTATGATAGTACGGAAAAAGCTCTTGTAAAATTATGTAATGATTTAGCAACGTTTGGATGTCGTATAGTTACAATTCCAAAAGATAAAACCATATTACATCATGCTTCAAGTGAAGATTTAATGTTAATGATAAAGTTAATGAATCCTAAATATTTTATGCCAGTAAAAGGTGAGTATCGTTATATGGTCGCAAGTGCTAATAATGCTAATTTACTAAATATTCCAAAAGAAAATATTTTATTGAAACAAAATGGTGATGTTGTTACAATTGTTGATGGCAATTTAATTGATGATTTCCAACATATCAAAGTTAATGACATATTAATAGATGGTAATACCAATGATGATATTGGAGAATTGGTATTAAAAGATAGAGAAATGCTATCCGAAAATGGCATAGTATTAATTAGTGCAACGGTATCTAAAAAAGAAAGAATCATTTTAGTTGGCCCGGAAGTAACTACGAGAGGGTTTATATATATTAAGGATTCTAGTGAGATGATTGCGGAAATAAAAAATATTTGTGAAATTATAATTGAAAGGAATATAACACCTACATACGTTGATTATAATAAAATAAAAAATGAAATCCGTGAGGAATTAAGCCGATATTTATATAGCGAAACAGAGTGTAAGCCTATGATTATCGCAGTTGTTCAAGAAGTTTAGAAAGATTAACAAAAGTTAGTCTTTTTTTTATTGACTTTTACATATATATTTTAATATAATGATTATAGTTGAATAGCCATTCAACTGAGGTGAGTATGAATAAATTTAAGAATTGTTGTGACTGTAATATAATTCATGAAGATAAGGTCATGGAAGTAAAAAATAATATGATCGATAAAGATCTTTTACTCGAAGTTAAGAATTTCTTTAAAATAATTGGTGATGAAACGAGAGTTAAAATACTGTTTGCTTTAGATAAAAGTGAATTATGTGTGTGTGATATTGCAAACATTTTAAATATGAGCAAATCATCAATTTCCCATCAGTTAAGTTTCTTGAAAAAAAACTTAATAATCAAGAGTAAAAAAGTAGGTAAAGAAGTCATCTATTCTTTATGTGATAATCATATAAAAGATGTGTTTGAGGTAGCTTTAAACCATGTTGTGAAAAGAGGTTAAGATGAAAAAATATATATTTACAATTAATAATTTAGATTGTGCAAATTGTGCTAGAGAACTAGAGGAGTTTTTAAATAAACAAGATAATTTGTTTGATGTTAAGATTAATTTCAATACTAAGAAACTTACTTTGTTTTCGGAAGAAGAGATTACTAAAAACTATTTAGATTCTTTGATAAAAAAAGTTGAGAGTGACGCCTATGTTTCATTAAAAGAAGAAGAGGCGAATAATAATAAGATGATTATTTTACTCGTATCTGGTTTATTTGTAGGTGTTTTGGCAAACTTTATAAATTTTAGTGGCTTACTAAAAAAGATCTTATTTTTAATATCATATGGTTTATTACTTTATAAACCATTTACCAGTGCTTTAAAAACATTTTTTAAATCGAAAACCATAAATGAAAATGCGTTAATCACAATTTCATGTACAGGTGCCTTTATAATAGGCGAATATTTAGAAGGCATGATGGTTATTGTGCTATATTTAATTGGAAAAATATTAGAAGCAAAAGCATTAAATAACACTAGAAATTCAGTTAAGGAATTAGTTGCTTTTAAACAGAATTATGCCAATAAAAAAGTTGGTAATGATACGATAAAAATAAACGTTGAAGATTGCCAAGTTGGAGATATTTTAATTGTAAAAAAAGGTGAGAGCGTACCTGTTGATGGGGTATTAAAAGATTCTCAGGCTTTGCTTGATGAATCGAACTTAACTGGAGAAAGTTTACTTGTAAAAAAGAGAAAAGGCGATGTTATTCTTTCTGGTACTGTTAATAAAGGCGAGGTATTTTTAATAAAAGCTACTAAAACATACCATAATTCAATGGCATATCAAATTTTGGAATTACTTGAAAATGCAACTGACAAAAAGTCAAACGTAGAAACTCTAGTAACTAAAATTAGTAAAGTATATACACCATTGGTTTTATTACTTGCAATTGTTGTGGCGGTTATATTGCCAATAGGTTTTAAAATACCTATTAAAGATAGTTTTTATAGAGCTCTAACATTTTTAGTTATTTCTTGTCCCTGTGCTATAGCTATTTCAGTTCCACTGTCTTATTTTACTTCGATAGGAGCTTCAAGTAAAAAAGGAATACTTATAAAAGGAAGTAATTACTTAGATAATTTAAGTAATATTAAGAATATAATATTTGACAAAACTGGTACATTAACTAATGGCAATTATGCTGTTACTGATATTGATATTATAGATAAAAAATACAAAAAAGAAGAAATAGTAACAATTTTAAAAAAGGGTGAGTCTTTTTCGAATCATCCAATAGCAAGTTCAATAATGGCTCTACCAGGTAAAAAAGTAAGTACGGATGATGTTAAAAACTTTAAAGAATTAGAAGGCGTTGGAATATCTTATACAATTGGAAAAGACAAAATTACCATTGGAAACGATTCTTTTGACTTATGTAAAGTAAAAACAAATTTGCATCTTCATATAAATAATAAGCATGTTGCTTCTATTACGCTTAGTGATAGTATAAAAGCTAATGCTAAGGATACAATAAGTCTTTTAAATAAAAATAATATAAAAACATATATGTTCACTGGAGATAAAAAAGAAATAGCTCTTAAAGTTTCTAATGATCTAGGAATAGATAAAACATATTATGAATTACTTCCAACTGATAAATTCAGTTATTATGATAAAGTAAAAAAGAATGATGAATTAACAGCCTTTGTTGGTGATGGAATAAATGACGCTCCTGTTTTAAAAAGATCTGATGTGGGAATATCGATGGGGGCTTTAGGTTCAAGTGCAGCTATTTTAGCGAGCGATATTGTTTTAATGAATGATGATATTTCTAATATATGGTTAGCCATAAAAATATCTAAATACACAAGTGGAGTAATCAAAGAAAATTTAATTTTTGCTTTGTTAACAAAATCTGTTATTCTTTTATTAAGTGTCTTTGGCTTAGCCAATATGTGGTTAGCTGTATTTGCTGATACAGGTGTTACATTACTAACTATATTAAATTCAATGAAAATATTAAGAAGGTTTAATAAAAATGATAGATAATGTAGAATGGTTTGGGCAAAGTGCTTTAAAAATTAAAAGTGATAAAATAATTTATTTTGATCCTTATAACATTAAGAATTCATTTAATGATGCAGATCTTATATTTATAACTCATGATCATTATGATCACTTTTCTAAAGATGATATAATAAAATGTATGAAAAGCGATACTATTTTCGTTGTTCCATATTTTTTATTAAATTCCTTAATAGAGTTAGGAATAAAAAAAGAAAACATTGTATCTGTTGAGCCAAATAGTTCTTATAACATTTTAAATTATTCCGTAAAAACTATTTTAGCTTATAATGAAAATAAGCCATACCATAAGATGAGTGACGATTATGTTTCTTACGTAATAAAAGTAAATAATATTATTTATTATATAGTTTGTGATAGTGATTGTATTGTTCTTAATACTAAAGTTAAATGTGATATTTTATTTGTTCCTGTTGGCGGAACGTTTACTATGGACTATAAAGAAGCAGCTATGTTTGCGAATCTTGTTCATCCTAAAGTAGCCATTCCAATTCATTATGGTTCGATTGTTGGTCAAAAAAGTGATGGGGCTAATTTTGTAAAAGAATTAGATAAAAGTATAGTTGGCAAAACCTTAGAAGTATTTCATTGATATTTTAGGAAAATATGGTATACTATAATTGTATTTGCTTAAAGGAGTATATATAAATAGTTTAAAGAGAGTTAGTGGTGGGTGTAAACTAATAATGATTTATATAGAAAGACATTAAGCTTAAGAATAATCGTTAACCGCGTTATAGGTAAAAAGGTAGATTAATCTATGAATCAAGGTGGCACCACGGTAATACGTCCTTGAGGAATAGATTTTTTTTATAGGAGGAAATATGAAAAAAGTATATGTAAAAGATTTACAAAATTATTTAGAAAAAGAAATATCTTTTAGTGGATTTGTCGATGCTATTAGAGATAAAAAGTGGGTAATGTTTGTAATTTTAAGAGATAGTACTGGAAAAGTTCAAATGACTATAGAAAAAAGTGAAGAAAAAAATCAAGCTTTACTTGAAATAATGAACAATATTACAGTAGAAAGTACTATTAAAGTTGAGGGATTATTAAAATCAAATGAAGCTGTTAAATTAGGTGGTGTAGAGATTATACCAGAAAAGATAGAGGTGACTTCTAATGCTTTACCACTACCATTTGATTATAATAATCTTGATGGAGTTAACATAGATACTAGACTGGATTATAGATGGTTAGATATAAGAAATGATAAAAATATGCTTGCTAGACAAGTTGAGTCATGTTTTGTTGAGGCAATGCGCAAATTTTTATATGAAAATGATTTTACAGAAATACATACTCCAAAGTTGATAGGTGCAGCTAGTGAATCAGGTAGTGAAGTATTCAAGGTAAAATATTTTGATAGAGATGCCTATTTAGCTCAAAGTCCTCAATTTTATAAACAGATGGCTATTGCTGCAGGAATGTCCAAAGTTTTTGAGGTAGCACCTTGTTTTAGAGCCGAAAATTCAAATACTAATAGACATGCTACTGAATTTACATCATTTGATTTAGAATTTTCGTATATAGATTCATACGAAGATGTAATGGATTTTGAAGAGGATTTGCTAATTGCGGGTCTTACGCTTGTTAAAGAACGCTACGGAGAAAAGATTAAAGAATTATTTGATAAAGAAATAATAATCCCTACTAAGCCGTTTCCTAGAATACGTTTAAAAGATTTATACGAAGAATTAAATAAAAATTATGGTTTTCAAATACCTGAACATGATATTGGAGATATGAATGCTGAAGCTGAAAAGTTAACTTATAGACTTGCTAAAGAAAAATATAATTCAGAATTTATGTTCGTGGTAGATTATGCTGCTACCAAAAGGCCATTTTATCATATGAGAGATGAAAATGGTAAATTACAAGGATATGATTTAATATGGAGAGGAACTGAAATAACTTCCGGAGCTCAAAGAGAACATAGATATGAAGAATTAGTAAAAAATGCTAATGAAAAGAACTTGGGAAAAGATGTTATGTTTTATCTACAATTCTTTAAATATGGTTGCCCTCCACATGGTGGCTTTGCTATTGGTGTTGATAGAATGACAATGCTTTTGCTAGGTTTATCTATTAAAGAAGCTCAATTTATATTTAGAGGGCCAAATAGATTAAATCCATAAAAATTAATAATGGATAATATAAAAAAAATGTATTAGATTAAAAATTAGATTTGTGATATTTTCTTCTTGGAGGAAATATGGATAATAATTTTAAAGATAATAAAGAAATAAAAGGTTTAGTAATCGGTCCCGCTTTAGCTAAAATAAAAAGTGCGGTCACTAATGAAGAATATATATACTTGGAAAAAAGTATTGGAGTTGATTTTTTAGAAATTGATGTAGACTATCCAGGAACAATACATCGTGAGTATTTGTGTGGTATTATAATTAAAAGTGATCATGAAAATATGTACGATAAAAACCATAGGGTTATGGATGAATTAATTACGAATTTCGAGAAAGAGAAGCTTGCCAAACTTTTTTCTAGTGATGATATATTCTTATATAAAACGAGTGGACTAAGCAGTTGGGATTGTTTATTTTATAGTAAAGAAGAAATATTAAAGGCACTAGAAGATTTGTGTACAGTTAAAATTTCTGGCGATATGTTTAAGGAAGAAAACGAATATTTACAAGATTTTATTAATTTAGTGCTTGAAAAAGATATCCAGGATTTAAAAAAAGAGGATATTGATGAATTAGCGGATCATTTTATTGAATCGTTAAAAATAAATATTCCAGTAATTAAAACTAGAAAAAAGAATAATTAAATAAAAAATGTAAGCAGTATTTGCTTACATTTTTTTCAAATTACAGTCTTATATTACCATAAAATTGCTAATTTTTCAAGATTGTAAAAAAACAATTTTTGTAGTAATAAGTATTAGAGGTGAAAATATGGATTTAAATAACATGACAGCATTAGTATGTACATTTGCTAGAGCTTATCATTATAAAAACAATAAATATCGAATATTTAGTGATAATTTAGCACAAGAAATATTAACTGAAGAGGAGTATAAATTAATATCAGATTCTTTAGTTCAAGGCATTTCCTTTTTTAATCAACCATCATTAAAAATAGATGATCCGTTAAGATGGATAGTTGATAATAAAATATCGCCATCAGTACTTTTAAGAAGTTCATTTTGCGAACATGCTTTGTCAAACAGAGTTAGATTTAATTGTGAACAATATATTATTCTTGCATCAGGTTATGACACATTTGCTTATAGAAATAAATTTAAAAATTTAAAAGTTTATGAAATAGATAAACCCGCAATTATTTTAGATAAAATAAAAAGAGTGAAAAATCTAAAAAGTGATGCGCTAGTTGAATATCTGAAATGCGATTTTAATAACGAAGATTTAGAAAATGCTTTATTAAATAGTACGTTTAATAATGACAAGGAAGCCTTTGTTAGTTTACTTGGTATATCATATTATTTATCTAAAGAAGAATTCTCAAATCTCTTAAGCAAGTTATCTAATATAATTTGTCATAATAGTAGTATAGTTTTTGATTATCAAAATAATGTATACAGCATCGAAGCAACACAAAATGAAAAATTGGCGTACTCTGCTAAGGAAGAAATGAAATCAAAATATACATATGATGAAATTGAAGAGATGTTAAGTAATAATGGCTTTTTAATATATGAACATATGAATGAAGAAGATATGAACATAACATATTTAGACAAATATAATTTACTTAATCCAAGGCATAAAATTAAAGCTCCAAAATCTGTATCGTATGTTTTAGCCGTAAAAAGTAACCGCTTGCATTGATAGTTATTGCTAATAATGTTATTATAAAAGCGAGGTAAGATATGATTATTAGAAGAGAAGAGCAAAAAGATTTTGAAGAAACTGAAAATTTAACGAGAGAGGCTTTTTTTAATGTCTATAGACCTGGTTGTTTTGAGCATCTAGTTGTTCACAAATTGAGAAATGATAAATCGTTTGTAAAAGATCTAGATTATATTATTGTAGAAGATAATAAGATAATAGCAAATATAGTTTATGCGGAAGGTACTATAAATCTAAAAAATGGTGAGAAAAAAAACATATTGACGTTTGGACCTGTCAGTGTTTTGCCCGAATACCAGAAAAAAGGTTATGGTGCTAAGCTAATAGAATATACCATGGAAAAAGCTAAAGAGCTTGGATATAGTGCAATTATTATTACAGGCAATCCAGATTACTATAAAAGATTTGGATTTGTTAGTGCCTCAAATTACAATATTTATTATGAGGGAACTAATACTTTAGATGATGCCCCATATTTTATGATTTGCATTTTAGATGAAGAAACGTTTAAGATAAAAGGAGGATATTATAAAGATCCTTCTTGTTATAACGTTAGTGAAGAAGAGGTTAGAGATTTTGATAAGAAGTTTCCTCCTAAGAAAAAGAAAAAACGTCCAGGACAATTAGAATAACAAAAAAGATTAGAATTTCTAATCTTTTAATTTGAAAACATTTGTACCCAATAATATGATCTTTGTAATTTAATTACGCCGATTCCTATTTTAGTGAATGATGGATTAATCATATTTTCATAATGGCCTTGAGATCCTTTCCAATCATTTGCAACTTCTTCGGCACTTCTTTGACCCATAGCAATATTTTCACCACTAAAATAAATATTAATTCCTAAATCTTTTAAGACTGAAAAGCAATTTGAACCATCAGGCCTATCATGAGAAAATTTTTTAGAATATGCCATTTCAATCGCTCTTACCATTGCAGCTTTTGTTAAATCATTATCAAGTGTTAGGGGCTCTTTACCAACTTCGCTTCTAAAACTATTAGTATAGTTTAATACACCATCAACCATAGCTTTGTAAGTAGACATGTTTTCAACTGCTTCTGGAACCATGTCACTAGTTTTAGCATTAAAATTAGTACTATCTAACTCAGAATGAGTGTATTCATTTACCAATTTTTTAGAACCATCACTATATAATTTATACTTTTTGGTATGCCATACATTTAGCTTTACGCCATACTTTAAATCTTTAGTTTCTTGTTCTGTCTCAGTTTCATCTTTTACAAATGTTACTTTGTTGTTATTGCTCTTGCTGTTATTGGTATTATTCGTAGTTGTGTTATTATTTGCCTTATTGTCATTTTTGGTATTAGGTTTAGAATTTACATTGACAGTTTTTTTATTAATAATTAATTTAGCTTTTTTCTTGGTTTCGTTACCACTATCATCTTTGGCTATAATATTAACTTCATATGTTCCTGCCGAATTATATGTTTTATTATCTTCAAAAGATAAGATACATTCTTTTTGACTATTATCAGTACAACTTTTTACAAAACTGTTAACATTATATCCGTCTTTTTCATTGATTGTTAAATCTTTAACCGTTAAATCTGGGGCAGTTTTATCAATCACATTAAGCGTTGTAGTATATTCTTTATCATTAATTTTTATTACAACCTTATATTTACCAACTATATTATATTTATCAGTAAAATCAACTTTGTTATTATTTTCATAATAAGAAATTACGTAATTAGAAGCGTTATCAATTTGATCAAAAAAATCATTTATTTTTAAGATGTTTTGCATTATTTCAATATCAACTTGATCTTTTATTTTGTATTCCTTTTGATCCTTATCGTTATTAACATTTTCCTTTTTCTCAGTAATATTATTGCTATTTTTCGGCTTTTTTAAAATAACATATGTTAATATACCGGAGGCTAATAACACAATTAAAATTATTGCTATAATTATTTGCTTTTTCTTATTCTTTTTCATACATACTCCTTACTTTCAAAATAATTATATTATTCTTAAAAAAATATTTCAAGATTGTAAATAATAGTTATTAATTTTTTATAAATTTTTTAGCTTTTTTTAAAGGGATCTCACTAGATTCAAATGATTTAAGGTATTGTCTTAGAAAATAAATTTTATCAATATTATTGTTAAATATTAAATCTGCAAATTCTAATGCTTGTTCTAAATATATTTTATTATATGGCATTTTGCTATTACCTTGAACTTCATTAAAACGTTCATCTACAATGTTATTATTATAGTCATTACTTTTACAATATAATAATAGCTTAGTAAATAAATTAACATAATTTTGCCAAATAACAGGATCTAAAGTTCCATTAGGACATCTGAATTCTATGGTATTACCTTCTTTAAATATACTATCACTTGATACATTTATTAAATTAACGCCGTATTCACTAGCATATCTAAGTTCATGGGTTATATCGCGATATGTTAAATCTTTATCATGAAACTTTTCAAAAACCTCTTTAAAATAAAGAGCTATATCTTCAGCATATAAATCTATATTTGGCCTGCCTGATAAAAAGGTGCCATAAGAAAATCGATATATTATATTTTCATATCCAGCCCATATTTTTAAAAATTTAAGCCAAGATTTATATTCAAATCCAAGGGCTTGTGTTCCAATATGTACATGTCCACCGGAATTGGGCCCGATTTTTGAATATTTTCGTAAAATTTTGCAAGCCTTATCTAGTTCTTCCCAGGATTCTAATTTATCTCTTAAAATGGGGGTGTGCAGTTCTCCACCAAAATTAAGCGATGAATCTTTCCCTAAATCCCAATTGCCTAGTAATCCAATTTTTAAAAGATTTTCTTCAATTAACTTTTCTTTGGCATGTTCATGTTCTAATTCTAATCCAAATGTAATGTAATCATCTAAGCCTAAGTTGTCTCTCAGTATAAGGTAAAATTTATCCAATAACATAAATATGTCATTTTGATCTCGGATGCTTAGTTTTGAAAACATTTCATTATCACTAGCTTTAAGATAAGAAAAGATTGAATTATTGTTTATTTTTTTCATAGCATAAATCCTCTATAAGTTTAGTTTTTTATACTAGCACTTGTAAGGGACGTTGTCAATTAGCTGGTTTGTTTTTAATCATAAAAAGTATTAATATTTTTTAAATAATGGTATAATGAAAAAAAGACATATATTGTGATAGTTATAGTGGTAAAGTTATATATAAATAAAACCGATAATATTATAGTAACGGTATTTGATATAATAAATATATGACACTGCGTGTTATATAATTGGTCAAAAATAAGCTGAAGTAGATAAGAAAAGGAAGGAATGAAGTATATGAAAAAAAGTGTAATAATTTGTTTATTTGCAGTTTTAGTTTTAGGAGGAGGCTACCTTGGATTAAAATTTTATTTAAATAAGGATTTAGAGAAGCAAAATGAATCCCTAAATAACACTATTTTAAAATATGGTAGTGTTGAAAAGGAAACGGTGGAGATAAGCGTTGCTAAATTTAATACGCAAGTTATGAAAGCGAATATAATAAGTCCAGCAAGCGATGAATATATGATGACAGATAATAATTTATATTGGTATAGTTTACTTGATGGTATCTATTTATACGTAAAACCTGAAAATTATAGTGGAAATAAAAAAGATGACATTACTAAAATTATGACTATTCATTATTCTAAGAACGATGGTGTTGCTCTTAATTATGTTAAAGCTTTGATAAAAGCTAATAATGATAAATTAACGGATTCTGATATAGATTACCTAATGAATGAGGCGAAAACTTTATCAAATGCTAAAAAAAATGCCAATAATGGTAAAGGTATATCCGTTAGTTATGTAAAAAACGGAGAAGTAACTGAATATCAAGTAATCAGATTATATAAATAAAATTATAGCTTATTCATGTAATAGGCTATTTTTTATGATATTATATAATAGGGTGAGATAAGATGAATGAACAAATGAAGAATAAATGGATAGAAATAATTTGCAAAATGTATAAAGGAATCCACAATTCAGATAGAGTTATGCATGTCTCTAAAGAAAGTGAAAATAAAACAACGAGGATGTTAAATTATTTTAATAGATTAGAAGAAATACATAAAAAAGTTTCGGAAAGGAAAAATAAAAATGCGGAACTATTATTAAAGAGTTTTTACTATGAGTTATATGTAATAAAGCCAGAGAATATAAAAGAATCCTATTTTCAAAGCCAAATAAGGCTTGCCAGAGAAAGAGGATATGGAAATATTATCTTAGATGAAAAAAGAAGAAAAGAATTGATTGATTCCGTTATAGAAGATCAAAAGCAAACATTAGATAAATGGATTGAATATTTTTTGTATGATGAAGAGAGTAAAGCATATGAGATGTGGGAGAAATATTGGGTATTTCAAGGGTTACAAAGTTTGGGCAAGTATGATAAAGAAAGTGGAAAATTCACTAAAAGAGACGAAACAACGGTGTATCCATTTCCACCAGTGGAAAGAGAATATATATTTACAACAATAAATTTAATGGAAGAATATATAAAGAATCAAAAGGGTGACGAAGAAATAAGATCCGCATTAGGAAGCGGAAACTTTAAAAAATTATACGAGTATGTTATAAAACAAAGTATGTTAAAGGGCGATAATAAAAGTATAACAACAAAAGGAAAATGGGTAAAATATGATCAAGGCAGCGATTACAAAATATTAAGAGACTCATTGCAAGGATATTATACGGGATGGTGCACAGCAGCTGGAGAGAACTTTGCTAAAAGTCAGTTAGAAAATGGAGACTTTTATGTTTACTATACTGAGGATCAAAAAGGTGAGGCTAAGATTCCAAGAATAGCCATAAGAATGGATGGGAAAGATAGTATAGGAGAAATAAGAGGCATTGCGAATAATCAAAATATGGAACCAGAAATGGTGCCAATATTAGAAGAAAAGTTAAAAGAATTTCCAGATAGCGAAAAATACATGAAAAAAGAACATGATATGAAATTGGTTACCATAATTGATAAAAAAATCAAAGTATCGGAAGAGCTTACGATAGATGAACTAAGATTTTTGTATGAAATCGACAGTGAAATAGAAGGCTTTGGATACGCAAAAGATCCAAGAATAGACGAAATAAAAGCAACCAGAAATAAAATAAGAGACTATGCTTCGATATTTAATGCTCAAGAAGATGAAGTAGCCATATCTGCTGATGAGTTACAAAGGAATCCCCAAAAATTTAAAATTGTGCTTGATGATTTACTTATAGGTGGCTTTGGCATAAAAGTGAATGAAGTTCCAAAAATTGTTATTGGAAGTTTACGATATCCTTTTTTAGAAAAAGCTGATGAAAGTATAGTAGTGCCTAAGTATGTTTTTGGAAGTGTGAGTTTTAGTTATTTAAAAAGTGCTCGAAATTTTAAATTACCAGAACACGTTGGTGGTGATTTAGATTTGTTTTTTCTAGAAAGTGCCGAAAATGTAATTTTTCCAAAAAAAGTTGGTGAAAATTTAGATTTGCATTATTTGACAAGTGTTAGTGAAATAGTGTTACCTGAATTTGTAGGTAAAAATTTACGTTTAGATAGGTTAGAAAGCGCAGATAATTTATTATTGCCAAACTTTATTGGAGAGAGTTTGATGATGCTAAATTTGGAAAGTGCAAAAAACCTTAAATTTCCAGAAACAATAGGAGAAGGCTTATTTTTATATAATTTAGAAAATGCCGAAAACGTAATTTTTCCAAAAAAGATTGGCGGAAATTTAAATTTACAATCCCTAATGAGTGCTAGTGGCTTAACGTTTCCAGAAATCTTAGGTGGATATTTAGACTTGAGTGGTTTAAAAAGTGCCGAAGGGCTTTTATTACCCTATAATTTTGATTTAGACAAATTAGTTTGTAGTGATGAGATAAAAAATGCAATTTTAATGAACAAAGATAAATATTTTAGACAGTTACCTACTTCTGAAGAAATAGATAATCCATTAAAAAGATAGGAGAATAATCTAATGAATGTTAATATTACTAAAGTGGAAATCGTAGTCGCAGTACCATCAGATAGTGTTGATGAGGTAAGAAACGCAATTTGCAAAGCCGGGGCGGGAGTTATAGGCAATTATACTTATTGCTCAAATTCTACAAAGTGTGTTGGAACATTTAAGCCCACAAGTAAAGCAAATCCTTATATAGGTGAAAAGAACAAACTAGAATTTGTTAATGAAGAGAAATTAAGTGCCGTTTGTAATATTTCTAAAGTAAAAGAGGTTATAAAAGCTTTAAAATGCGTTCATCCTTATGAAGAACCTGCTATAGATATTATTCCTTTAATTGATGAGAGTTATTTTGAGTAATAAATCTAAGAGTACTTTTAAAAGTGCTCTTTTATATATAAAAAAATATCATTTTTTAAAATTTAAGCGTTGCTATAGTGATTACTTTTGTGTTATGATAGTAACAATAAATTATTTAAGGGTGATTTTTTATGAATTGTAAATATGCTGAGCCAGATAGTAGTACGATAGCAAGATATTTATCTCACATGGGAGCTGATGATTTAACTAATGGAGGTTTACTTAAAGAAATCTTCCCTGATTTAAATTATAGAAACCAGGATAATCAATCAATACTACATATTTTGGTAGACCACAAATATAATGAAAGAAAGTGCGTTTTGGCTATTAAAGCTTTATTATATTATGGACTAAATCCGAACTTGCAAGATGATGATGGCCGCAACTTTATTCAGGCTGCTTTGTCTACTGGATACAGTGAAGCTTTTATCCTAAATATTATTGCAGAATCGTTAAAGTATGACTTAGATGTTAATCAAGTTGATAAATATGGTGATACCATAATGTATACTGCGATATATGCTTATCACTATCGAGGTGGTATAGAGTCGATTTATGATTTGCTATGCTCTAATGGATATGACTCTACTAAAATTGGTCGAAATGGAAAAGACCTACTAAGTGCTCTTGAAGAGGTTCCTTTGAAAAGATATTTTTATGAAACACAATTTGAAAGTTTAAAGAAGAAATTCTATAAAAGATGTAATGCATTATTACAAAAAGGAAATGCCATGGTAACTCCAACATTATTAGATGACGAGATTGAATACCTTGAGCACTACGGAAAAATATTAAATTATAAAGATTACGCTTTTCAGCCAACTATTGGAAGAGAAGAAGAGTTGAAAAATCTTATGATAACTTTAGCAGAAGACAAAAAAAGTCCATTAATAGTAGGGAATCCTGGTGTTGGAAAAACTGCTATAGTAGATGAACTTGCTTATAGAATAAAAAGAGGCCAAGTACCTATTTTTTTGCAAAACAAGATTATTTTGGAAGTTAATTTAACTGATTTGGTTGCAGGTTGTGAATATGTTGAGTTTGAAGATAACGTGGTAGACTTAATTGATCGATGTAAAAAATTAGATGCAGATGCAGATGTAGATGTAATAGTATTTATAGATGATATTCATAAAATGTTTAGGATTGGTTCGGCTAAAGGTATGGATAATAACGTAGCATCCATATTAAAGGATTATATTGATAGATCTAGTTTAAAAGTAATTGGAACAACAACTGAAAAAGAATATCAAGAACTTATTAGTAATGATGATTTAAAAAGAATATTTGAAAAAATTATAATCAAAGAGCCAACAGAAAATGTTTTGTACCAAATAATTGATAGAGTGATTGAGGATTATTCTAGAAAAAATGGACTTTTCTTTCAGAATGAAAATGAAAAATCTGATATAGTACACATTCTAGTAGATAGTACTTTAGAAAGTGGTGGAACATCTGATGATATGATTGATAAGGCAAATAATCCGGATTTTGCAATATCTATTATTGATAAAGCTTTTGCATTTGCTAAAGTTTATGATAGTGAATTTATTACACCAGAACATTTTATTGAAGGGCTTGAATGTTGTGATGGAATAGTTGAATACGCAAGATGTCAAGCAATAGCAAGTTTAAGAAATTTAAATACAAGTATTTCATCACCAGTAAAAAGAGTATTAAATAAGGATCGTAGCAAATTTGAAAAATAAAATTGGTGGAATATTATCCAAAAAAGACTATTAAATTATAAATAATTATAAAAGTAAAAAGCGATTAATCCTCGCTTTTTGTTATAAAAATTATTCCTATTTAAAGTTATTTATAGTATAATAAATATGTATTTAGAGGTAATTTTTTATGTTTAATTTTAAAAAGAAAAAGGAAGCTAATAACTTAGAGAATACTGACAATAGAGATGCATATAAAGAGTTTAAAGAAGAAATGCAAAAATTTGGTGAATATGATAGTTTATCAGAGGTACCATTTGATGAATGCTTTTGGTTTATTTATAGGAATATGAAAAAAGATATTAAAGATACTTTAATTATTGCATCATATTTAAGACAAATTGAAGTTCCACTTGAAGAAATAAAAAAAGTATATTCACTAGATGACGAATATATTGAAAATTTAATAAGCAATGAAATTCCTTCACTACGTGTTAAAGCATATAAAAGATTAAAAGAAGAACTTCCTAATGAAACTGTAGCATTTTTTCCCGGATTTCATAATAACTTTGAACCATTATATATTGAATTAATAGATAGAATTGAATACTTGTTCGAAGTCAAAAGAAATCAGAAAAAAATACGTACAGATTTGGGCGACAATGAGATAATATCAAGTATTATAAGTAATCCAGCAGTATTAGTATTATTAAATTATTTTTCTGTTAAGGAATCACTTATTCTTGCATCAAATTTAGATTTACTAAGTATTGATGAAGACATTATACATCAAATATATACATTTAATGAAAATGATTTTAGAAACATATTTGAAAGTGTTAATATTACTTATATTGAAGATTTATTAACTAAAAGAATAGAAAAACTAAATAATATTGAAATGGAAACAAGTTTTTTTGATTATCAAGAATTATCAGATAAATATGAAGATTTGTTAAATAGAATTAATGATACAAAAAAATATCTTTCTGGTACCAAAAAAAGATAATATCTATTATAACGTGCAAAGATGACTTATCTTTCAAAGTCATCTTTTTCTTTAATTAAATCTAATTCTTTAATGTCATCATCATCTAGTAGATTATCCTGATACATTTCGTTAACGACATCAATATATTTATCATCTTTATCATACCAACTATGAAGTTTATCGTGTAAGAAAGATATTAGTTTTTCAAATTTATCTTTCCAGTAATCTAATGTATTCTTTAAATTATGTATTTTAGATTTTAAAAATGATATTTCATTATCTTTTTCTTTAATCGTATCATTTAAGGTTTTAACTCTTAAATTAAGAACTTCATTATTTTCAGTAAGAGTTTTAATCTTATTATTCTTATCTTTTATTTGTTCATGAGCATTAACTAGTGTATTAGATAGAGTTTGTATTTTATCATATTCTTTATTAGTATTATCTACTTGCTCGATAAAGTCGATAAAAGAATCCTTATCTTCTTTTGATAAAATATAATTATCTTTATTTAATTTAGATACTTTTATTTTATCAATTTTATCTTTTATATCTTTAGAGTTTTGTTTCAACTCTGAAGATTTTTTATTTGCTTGTTTTAAGTTTTCAGTATTTTTTTCAATTTGTTTTTTTATTTCAATATAGTTATCCATATCAGATACATGAATATCTCGATTTCTACCTTTTTGTTTTTGCTTTAAAGTTGAATCTAAACTATATACCCCATTAAATTCTTCAATACATAAAGTTCTCATTTTATCTTGTAATCTTATTAAAGATTCTTTAGTAAAGACATCTGATTTACCAACTTGTTTTTCCATACCATTTTTATTCTTATATTTAATTGGAACACCAACAATATGCATATGTGGACTAGTTTCATCATAATGGATAATTGCACTAGCTACTCTAAAGTTAGGAACAAGTAATTCTAAATCATCTACTTGTTTTTTGTAGACTTCTGACATTTTCTTTTTAAAGCAGGATAGTTTTTTAAAATACAAAAAAACTAATCCAATTTCTAGATTAGTTATTTATCAAAACTCGAAAAGTTCGAGCAGATTTCACTATGGAGCAAGTGAGCGGAATCGAACCGCCGTCTCAGCCTTGGCAAGGCCGCATACTAACCGCTGTACTACACCTGCGTGATTTAATAATATCAAAAAAAACTTAATAATTCAATACCTAAGTTAATAGTTCACAATATTTTTTACTTATGTTATAATTTTAAGAGATATGAGGTATAAGATGTTATTAGGAAATATTATTGATTGGTTGGGTAGTTTATACCCGGCTGGAAAGAGTGTTTATAATTTTATAGGTACATTATTAAGTGCCATGGTAATATATAAAGCATTTTACTATGCGATTGGTTTTTTATTTACGAGAAAGTTTAAACCCGCTAAAAAAAATCACAAGTATGCAATATTAATCGCAGCCCGTAATGAGAAAGAGGTCATTGGAAATCTTTTAGATAGTATAAAGAAGCAAGATTATCCTAGTGAATTATTAACAACTTTTGTAGTTGCTGATAATTGTACAGATACCACTGCACAAATTGCTCGAAAAAAAGGAGCTATTTGTTATGAAAGATTTGATGATGAGCATCGAACAAAAGGGTATGCTCTAGAATTTTTATTAGATTGTATAGAAAAGGATTATGGGCGTCAAAGCTTTGAAGGCTATTTTATATTTGATGCAGATAATTTATTAAATTCAAACTATATTTCTAAAATGAATAATGCCTTTGATTCTGGCGAAAAAATAATAACATCATATCGTAATACTAAAAACTTTGATGAAAATTGGATTTCTTCAACGTATGCTCTTCATTGGATAAGATCAATAAGAATGAACCATCGTGCTAGAAGTGTTTTGCACCTTGCAACAAATATTCAAGGTACAGGCTTTTTATTTGCTAATGAAATAGTAAAGGATGGTTGGCATTACACTTCTTTGACTGAAGATAGAGCATTAACTGCGGATGCTGTTGCTCAGGGATATCAAATAACATACCAAGATGAGGCTGAGTTTTTTGATGAACAACCTACGAATCTAAAGGTAGCTCTAAGGCAAAGATTGAGATGGTCAAAAGGTCATTTATTGGCATTTAAGGAAACAGGTCCAAGTTTATTTTTAAATATCTTTTTTGGAAAATTGTTTGTAAAAAAAGATTGGGCTAATAAGAAAAAAAATAAAAAACAAAAGAAAACTTTTAAAAGTGTTTGCTTAGATATTTTAGAGTCTATTAGGCATCGCTTTGCATCATATGATACTTTAATGCAATTAACACCAATAGTTGTAATAAACTTGTTAAGATGGTTAATAGTTTCAGTTATTTTATATTCTTGCTTTTGCTATACAAATGGAATCAACAATCTTTCACTTTTTGCCGGAGGAACCTGGCTTAGCAAATTGTTAACTAAGTTATTTGGTATAAAATATGTAAACATTCCTCCATCTTATAAGGCAATGTTTATAAGTGCTTTATTGGCTATTTGGCTTCGCATATTATATAGAATAGGTATATACTTAGTGAATACCTGGAATGCTATATATATATTTATTGTAGAAAAAAAGCGTATTAAAAAGATTAGCTTTTTGAAGAAAGTTTTATATACTTTAACTTGGCCAACATTTGATATTATTGGAAGGTACACAATGTATGCGGCAATGTTTGTTAATGTAACATGGAAGCCAATTCCACACACTAGTAAAGTTACAATAGATGAAGTTGATACTTCAAAAGGTGCAAGATGAAAAGTTATATAAGACAAATTTATGAAGAGGGGCTTGGTGCTACTCTTTATGAGCCCGTTAATAATTTTTTAGACAATCATTTAAAGGGAAAATTTAGAATTGTGGTAAAAAAAGTATTTAAAACGTTGTACTTTTTTATAGCACTCCTTGTAGCATTTTTAATTTTTTATGCGACGTTTCCCTTAAAGTAGATTTATTTTAAAAAAAGTGTTAAAATAATAAGAGAAGAAGGGTAATAATGAAAAAAATAAAATCTTTATATAAAAAAGTTTATTCATATTTTTTGACTAATAGATTGTTTTTATCTTATGTGATAATTACTTTTTTAGGTTGTATTTTAGTTAAATCATTTACAATTGGTCATGGTTTAGGTATCAGGTCAGTTGTAGTTGAATTTGGTCTTGTATTAATCATTGGTTCTTTTGGATATTTAATAAAACCTAAAAATCAATATCGTTATTTTATGACATTGGTGTGCTTTTTTGCGGCTTTATTTACAATAAACTCTATTTATTATACATTTTATAATACATTTGCTTCGGCTGGTGAAATTGCAAGTTTATCGCAAGTTGAAACGGTTACTAATTCCGTTTTTGAAAAGATTAAATGGCATGATCTATTATTTGTGTTGATGCCTATTATTTTTTCTTTAGTACATAAAAACTTAAAAGATTCACCTTATTATAATTATATTGCCAAAATTGAAAAAGGAGCGTCTTCTTTTTTAAAAACATTATTAGTTGGTTCAGCATTTATTGCTATCAGATTTGTTTTTGCTACTGAAGCTGATTATGCAAGTATTGCTAAGCAATGGAATCGTTCTTCTGTAGTTGAAAGATTTGGAATCATATTATATCAGGGAAATGACTTATTTCAAACTCTAACTCCAAAGCTTGGAAGTCTATTTGGATATGAAGATGCAGTTAAAGTATTTAAAGATTATTATAAAAAATATCCTTATCAAAAGAGTAATAATAAATATACAAACGTTTTAGAAGGCATGAATGTTATATTTGTTCATATGGAAAGCATGCAATCTTTTGTTATGAATGAACAATTTAATGGTAAAGAGTTAACACCAAATTTGAATAAACTAGCCAAAGAAGGCTTGCTATTTAATAATTTTTATCCACAAATATCAACAGGTACATCAAGTGATACTGAGTTTACCTTATTATCCAGTTTAATGCCTGCGGCTAGTGGAACTATATTTGTAAGTTATTTTGATAGAGATTATATTACTATACCTAAATTATTACAAGAAAAAGGCTATTATACTTTTAGTATGCATGGTAATGCGGCTACTATGTGGAATAGAAATAAAGCTCATAAGAGTTTAGGATATCAAGATATGTATTTTAAAGAATCGTTTACTTTTGGCGAAGATGATGTTATTAATTTGGGAATAAACGATAAGTTGTTTTTTAAAGAGGCAATGCCAATCTTAGAAAATATCGAAAAAAGTAATACTAATTACATGGGTACTGTAATTACTTTATCAAATCACTCACCATTTACTTTTTTAGATAAATATGGTGATTATGATCTTTCGGTTGAAGTAGAAAACATAGATCCAGTTACTCACAAAAAGACAATTGAAAAAGTTGATTATTTAGAAAAAAAAGCTGTTGGAAATTATTTCCATAGCGTACATTATGCTGATGTGGCTCTAGGAGAATTTATAAATTATATAAACGAATCAGATTCATTTAATAATACTGTTTTTGTATTTTATGGTGATCATGAAGCAAAACTATCTCAAGCTAATATTAATTATTTGTATAATTATGATCCAAAGACTGGTAAGCTTAAGGAAGAAGGCGATGAAGGGTATAGATTATACGATTCATTTGATCATGAATTAAATAAAAAAACTCCTTTAATAATTTGGTCAAAAAATAAAAAAGTTCAAAGTAAATTGCCAAAAGTTGTTAATGATGTTATGGGAATGTATGACGTAATGCCAACTCTTGGAAATATGTTAGGAATTGAAAATAAATATGCATTAGGCAATGATATTTTTACAATAAAATCAAATAACACGGTAGTGTTCCCTAACGGAAATTTCTTGACTAATGAGATGTATTATAATAATTCTACTGAAGAATATAAAATCATTAAAACTGGTGCAGTTATACCTGAGGATTATATTACTAAACATTTACAGCTTGTTGATGATAAACTAAGTGTTTCCAACTCAATAGTTGTATATAATTTGCTTAGTCAAGAAAATTTAAATAAGATTAATAGTGAGGAAGAAAGTAATGAAAAATAAATTTAAATTCCCTCTTGTTATAATTTTTATAATTGTTTTAATATTATTAGTTGCTGGAGGTATGTTCATATTAAAAAAATCTAAAGATGAACCTTCTAAAATAAAGGTGTTAGATGTTATAGATGGGTTTTCTTATGAACTTAAAGAAAATGACACTGAACTTAAAAAAACTATTTTTAAAGAGCTTGAAAAGCTTTTAAAAAGTAAGGATGTTAATTACGAAGAATATGCTAAACTTCTTTCTAAAATATTTATTGTTGATGTGTTTACTTTGGACAATAAGATTAATAAATATGATATAGGTGGCGTCGATTTTGTTCTTGATAGTGAAAAAGAAAAGTTTAAAAATATCATGAGTGATACATTATATAGTTATATAGAAACTAAAAATGATAAAAGAAAGCAAGAATTACCAGAAGTAAAAGATATTAGTATTACTTCGCTACAAAATACAACAGTTACAATTGACAGTAAAGAGTATTTGGCTTATGATATTAACTTGAAATGGAGTTATAAGAAAGATTTAGGATACGATACAGAAGGAAAGGTAACCGTTATTAAAGACGATAATATGATATATGTGGTTTCTTATAATAAAATATAGGAGGACGTTATGATAAGGCATTTTGATCCAATCGATATACTTTTTATAATATTAATTTCATGTTATTTAATAGCTTTTTTTACAATATTATTTTATGTTGCTAACAAGTATATCAAAGATAAAAAAGAAGAAAATATTAAAGTTAATGAAATGAAAATGCCTGATGCGAAAAAGAAAAAAGTAAGCAAGAAAAAAGGTGGTACTTCAAAGAAATCATCACCCAAAGGCCCTAATAATAGTAAGAGAACTAATAATATACCTCGAAAAACTAAAAAGAAAACAAAAAATACTAAAAAAAGTAGTAAAAAGGTTGCAAAGAAGAAGTCTAAAAATAAGTAGATTTCTTTTTATATATTGATTTTTAGTTAACCATTCTATTATAATTATAATAAGGAGGACCATATGAATGATGATAATGTTAAGCCAACAGATTTGCAAAATAATGATATAACTAGATTTGGCCAAGAAAATATTAATTATACAAATAAATCAACTAGTAATGTGGTAGCTAGTGATAGTAGTGTATTTAATAAAAAGAATGAATATTTTAACATTGGAAAAGTTCCTCCTGGGGCCACTGAAGATCCAGACAAGGAAAAACGCAAGTTAAAAAGACTATTGTTTATTCTAATTGTTTTTATAGTAATTGCTTTAATTGGGTTTGGAATTCATTTTTATTTGTCTAAAACTAGAACAATTGCTGAAAATGCTGTAAAGACTAAAGATGTAACTATAGGCATAAATGAAAAATTATCTTTAAAACTAGATGATTATGCCACATTTAAAAAGGTAAATCCAGCGAACTGCATACTAAATACCAAAAATGTTGACACTTCAAAGATAGGAAAATATGAATTTGTGATATCTTGTGGTGTAAATAAATATAGTGGTAAAATAACGGTAGTTGACACTGTAGCACCAGTAATATTAACTCATCCCGTAGTTAAGAATAAAAATAGTGATTTGAGTGTTAATGATTTTGTTATTGAATGCTCAGATGATACAAAGTGTCATTTAGAATTAGAAAACTTTGATCAGTTGAAAGAACAAATCGTGAATAACGATACTGGAATATTTGATGCTTACATCAAAGCAAGAGATGATAAAAAAAATGTAAGCAAATCTTTTAGCAGTGTTTTTATCTCTAGTGAAGCAAGTAATGTTTATAGTTGTGTTGCTAAAGATTTGAAAGCCGATTCTTTTAATGGAACGTTTATTTCGATTGATAATTATATTATTGCCAATAACGTTGCAACAAATATAATTAATTATTACATATTTGAGTTTAATAGCCAAGAGGATTATAAAAATAAAATTGCTGAAATAGATGATAGTGGTAACTTAACTATAAATAATATTACAGGAAAAGCTTATTATGATGATAATAGAATAACTTTAATGGTTATTTTAGATATAAATGGCATTAGTTATTTGCCAAAAAAAGATATAGAAAGTATTAAAAGCTTTTATAGCAAAATAGGCTATAAATGTGAATTATATTAGAAAGGATTTATTAAACATGCCAAATGATAAAATAGATTTATATAGTTTTTTTCCAAATGTTCCCAAAGAGGTAATTGATAGGTCTGTTTCTTCACTAGCGGAAGCACATCCAGCTTACTATAAGACACTTATGGATGTGTTAAATAATGGGCTAGAAGATCGACAATTACGTTGGAGGTTTTATCATACTACAATGCTTTGGTTAAAAAGAAGCCTTATGAAATTTGATAATTCTATTAAATATGGTAGTGTACCTATTTCTATGGAAGCTTATGAAGCATATCACAAATATGGAGCTTCTTTAATTAGTTTTATAAAAAAGACCTGGCCTGGATATGATGAACTATCTGTTCACTATTTTATAAGGAATTTAATGGAAAAAACTAGATCAAAACTTGAAATGCTTGAATTTGCCCAAAACAATCAAGCTTTAATAACCGCAGAATTATTAACAAGTGATGTTCCAACTAAAAAATATAGTAAAAAAACAGCAACGGAATATCTTGAGGACCCAGAAATATTTGAAATTTATCAAACGTTTGCTAAATATGCAAAAGTTTGTGGAGGAAATATTGCGGAGGTTGTTAAAACTTGTAAGTATTTAATGAGAGTAGAATTAAAAAACAATTCAAATTATATAAAGGATTTACTTGATTACTTGAAAACCCATGTAACTCATGTTAAATATTTTATTAAAAATATGGATGTTAATAAGCTTCCTGTTGATGAATTAATTGTTTTTGATCCAAATGAAACTAATCTTTCGGTAAATTATAATGATATATATGCTTATTATTTAGTTTTGCTTGAACAGGGAAAAACTGTTGATGAGGCATTGGAAGAAACCGCTAGGACATTTAATCAATCATATGGTGATATAAAGACTATTATTAGCGTAGCTTTTCCAGAAGTTTGCAGATCATCTAGATCACCCAGATAAAAAAGGACTATAATAGTCCTTTTTTTCATATTAATTAATAGGTGAATTATGAAAAAAGTTATATTTTTAGGTTTAATTATTTTTGCATTACCTTTGAAAACGCTTGCTATTAGTGCCTCTTCGGCAATCGTTATGGATTTAAATAGTGACCAAATACTATTTTCGCAAAATATTAGTGAAAGAAAACTTATTGCTAGTACTACAAAAATCATGACTGCTTATGTAGCTATCAAGTATGGTGATATTAATAAAGTAGTAGTGGTAGATAAGGAAGTTTTAAAAGCCTACGGATCGGCAATATATATAGAAGTAGGTGAAAAGCTTAAATTAATAGATTTATTATATGGACTCATGCTGAGAAGCGGAAATGATGCTGCGATAATAATTGCAAATAATATTTCAAAAAATATGGATGAATTTGTTAAATTGATGAATAAAGAAGCTACAAATATCGGTATGAAAAACACTATTTTTTTAAATAATCATGGCCTAGAAGATGAAAATGGAGATGGCAATATGTCAACAGCGTATGATATGGCAATTTTAATGAGAGAAGCAATGAAATTAGATATATTTAGAGAAATAGTATCAACCAAAAAGTATACAGTAAAAACCAATTTTAAAACGTATGTCTGGACAAATAAAAATAAGCTTTTGCATAGTTATCCATATATTACTGGTGGTAAGACAGGTTATACTAAAAAGGCGCGTCGTACTTTAGTCACAACGGCCAAAAAAGACAATATGAACCTAGTAATAGTAACTTTAAATGATCCGAATGACTTTAAAGATCATAAAGATTTATGTGAAAAGTATTTTAAAATGTATCATGCCGTCTTGGTAATTGACAAAAATAATTTTAAAATATTAACAAAATACAACAAAAAAAACGTAAAAACATATGTGAAAAATGACTACTACGCTTTAATAAAAAACGGTGATGAAAAAAAAATAAGTGTTAAATACAATATTTTAAATGATGTTAAAATTACTAAAGATACTTATATTGGTAGTGCAGATATATATTTAGGTGATACATTATTATATAAAGAAAAAATATTTGCCACAAAAGAAAAAAAGAATGGTAAAAAAAGCCTTTGGCAAAAAATAAAGGGGTGGTTTAGCTGATAAACATAATATGGGCTCTTTTAATAGCTGCAGGAATTATTTATTATTTTTTTACTGGTAATATCGACGCTCTTAATAATGAAATATTGACCAATGCAAAAAAAGCATTAGATCTAATGTTAGAACTAATGCCGGTTATAGTGTTATGGACAGGTATTATGAAAATTGCTGAAGAAAGCGGCGTTCTTGATAAATTTGCCAAAATTTTGGAACCTTTTTTAAAAAAATTATTTCCTAGTGTAAAAAAGGGTAGTAAAGCTCTTGGATATATATCATCCAATATTGCTGCCAATGCTTTGGGACTTGGATCAGCTGCCACGCCGGCGGGTTTAAAAGCAATGCAAGAACTCCAAAAAGAAAATACTGACAAAACAAAAGCAAGTGAAGCAATGGTTACATTTTTAGTGTTAAATACAGCAGGAGTGACCGTTATTCCAACAACCATTTTAGCAATGAGAGTCATGTATAATAGTTCCAATCCTGCTGAAATAATACCTCCAGCGGTAATTGCAACGGCTCTTTCTTGTGTATCCGGACTTACGTTAGATTATATAATTAGAAAGAGGAAAAAATCATGAATACATTTTCTAAAATAATAATTCCGGTATTTGTTTTAGCGGTTATTTTAAATGGTCTTAGAAAAAAAGTTGATATTTATAATTCATTTTTAAAAGGTGCAAAAGAAGGATTGCAGATTTCTTTTGATATTTTTCCAGCCATATTAGCAATGGTATTTGCTATTAATATTTTCATGAATAGTGGAGTTATATATTTTTTGTTAAAAAAAGTTACTCCAGTATTAAAGAGCGTTAATATTCCTCTTAATATTTTGCCAATGGCAATATTAAGGCCAATTTCAGGAACAGCATCACTAGCAATAATGAATGATATTTTTGCGTCCTTTGGACCTGATAGCTATGTGGGTAGATTAGCAAGTATATTACAAGGATGCACCGATACTACCATATATGTTATTGCATTATATTTTGGTAGTGTTAAGATTTCAAAATCAAGACATGCAGTTCCAGTTGGATTATTTGCAGATTTAGTTGGAATAATATCGGCTTTTGTTTTAACTAGAGTCTTTTTTGGATAAAAATATTGTATTTTTTTAAAATCATGATATACTTTTTGTGGTGATTTTATGGAACGTCTTCAAAAAGTAATTGCAAATAGTGGATATACATCTCGTAGAAAAGCAGAAGAACTTATCTTACAAGGCAAAGTTAAAGTAAATAATAAAGTCATTAACACCCTTGGAACTAAAGTGTCTAGTAGTGATATTATATCGATTGATGGCCAAAAAATAGATTTTCAAAATCCTAAAGTTTACTATTTACTGTACAAACCAAGAAAAACCATTTGTAGCGTGCATGATGATTTAGGACGCACGACAGTTGTAGATTTAATCAATAATCAGGATAGGATTTATCCTATTGGTAGACTGGATTATGACACTACCGGTTTGATTTTATTAACAAATGATGGTGAATTAGCAAATTTATTGATGCATCCAAAAAATAATGTTGAGAAAACTTATATTGCTAAAATCGAGGGATTACTAACTTCTGAGGAAATTTTTAAAATAAAAAAAGGCCTTTCTGTTGATAATAGAAAGGTTAATGTTACTCATTTTAAAGTAAGAAAAAAAGATAAAGAAAAGCAAAATATGTTGGTTGAAATAACGATTGTTGAGGGGCGAAATCATATAGTAAAAAGGCTTTTTGATTTACTTAATCATCCTGTTATTAAGTTGAGTAGAATATCATATGATTTTCTAACTCTTGATGGACTAAAACCAGGAGAATATCGTGCACTTTCTTTAAAAGAAGTTAAAAAGTTATATCGAAACAAATAAAAAGGCTTTTCTTAAGCCTTTTTTAATGTTTACAATCACAGTTTTCACAATCACAATGTTCACTATTAGAATCACATGAGCATTTACTTTCTTCAATTTTAATAGCATTAGTTGGACAACACTCAATAGCACTTTTTAATTCGCTGCTTTCAAGATCATCATTTGAAATAGCCATTGAAAGTCCATCATCGGAGAATGAAAAATGTTTTTCATCTAGTGAAATACAAGCTCCACATCCAATACAAGAATTTTCATCAACTACTAATTTTTTCATAAAATCATCTCCTTAGTTAATTATAATTAAACAATTAAAAAAAAGCAATTTTTTTAGTTTAAAAAAATGTCATATTGTGTTATGATTTTACTATAAGGAGTGGTTTTATGGCTTCTAGAATGGAAAAATATTATCATGAAGACGAAAAATTAGGATTACGTTCTAAGAAAAATGCTGACTTATATAAAGAGATAAGTAATAGCGAAATTGATAAATTTGAAATTTCTAATAATGCGACAGTTCTTTCAAATGTTAACAATAACATTGATGTTGAAAAAATCAAAAAAATATTAGATACAAAATATAACAGAGCTCCTAAAAGAAAATCAATTAGAATTGATATTGAAGATGAAAAAGAAAAAATTGACCTTGATGAAACTAAGGAATATGACATAAATGCTATTTTAGAAAAAGCAAAAGAAGAAAAAGAGGATAATTATGAAAAAGAAAGGTCAAAAAAGCTTAGAGATACACAGTTTAATATTTTAAGTAACCTAAACCTTTCTAAATCTTCGGAAGACAGCGAAACCGAGGAAGAAAAGACATTAATAAATTTAATTAACACAATTACTGAAAGAGAAATGCAAAATCGGGAAAAAGAGATTGATCCTCTAGGACTTTTGGATGGAAACTTTGGCGAATCATCCACTTTAGAAAATACTGAGCCAACAAATGAAGATACCCAAAAAGAAGAAGAAACTCCAAAAATACCAGAAAAAGAAATTGATAAAATGACAGGTATTGATTCATCATTTTATACCAATTCTGTTCAATTTACTGATAGCGATTTTGACGATTTTAATGATCTTAAGGCTGAGGTTAATTCACACAAGACTTTACTTATTATTGTTATTGTTTTGCTAGTAATGGGTTTTGTAATTGGTCTAGTTGCCTTTCTTAATAACTTTTTAAACTGGAATTTATTTTAAGAAATTTATATATTTCTTTTTTTTTCATATAATTAAGTATGAAAATTTTTAATAATAACAAAAAAGATTATGGGGGATATAATTTTATTATTATAATAATTTTAATGGTGGCTATTAATACAATAATAATACTATATGTCATGGGAAAAAAATTAACCCCAAAAGTTTATAAAATAAGTTCTCATCAAGTCAATGATTTTGTATATAAAAGTATTAATACTAATATAAATAATACTTTTTTTAAAAATAAAAAATCCGTAAATGATATATTAAAAATTAATAAAAACAAAAATGATGAAATAATAATGGTTGACTTTTATCTTGAAAATGCTTATTTAATTGTGAAAGAATTAACGTCTAACTTAATATCCTCAATAAATAATGATATTATTGTTGTAAATGTTCCTGTTGGCGCCATGTTTAATAATGTTTTTTTAAATGATTTAGGTCCAAAAATTCCTATAAAAATAAATATTGTGGGAAATGCTTTAACAAACTTAAAAACTAAAATAACAGATTATGGCTTAAATAACGCTTTGGTAGAAATTTATATTAATATTACGATAAATGAACAAATTTTAACACCTGTAGCGCAAGATTCGTTAAAAACATCTTATAACTTTCTTATAATGTCATCTATAATAAATGGAAAAGTACCAAGTTTTTATGGAGGCACATATGAAAAAGAAACAAGATTATTTGATATTTCAAATGAAAAATAGTTGTGATATAATTTATATTAGGTGAGAGTATGAAAAATACTATTTTTAAGAATGAACTAATTGTTAATGTTTTAGATAAAATAGCAAAAAATGAAAAACTTACAAATGAGAGTATTGATAAAGATTTTGTTATATTCGATTTACTCTTTCAAGTATTTGGAGATTTAGATTTTATAAATCCCTATATTACACGGGATGAAAAAGCCCTGGTTATCAATATGATGAAATATGGAGCTAGTGAAGAATTTGTTTATAACTTTTTTGCTAAACTTAGCAATTATTACACGTCTCATGAAAACAATGATCTCTACATATTGGGTGTTGATTTAGTAGAAATGTTTTTCCAAAAAAGAAAAGTGGTTTTACTAAGCCAGGATAAACTTTTAAATTTTACAAGAGACTTAGCTAAACTAGAAAATGCTGAACTATTACAATATTTTAAAGAAAAACTAGTTGTACCCGAAAAAAAAGAAGAAATCGAATTATTGGATGCGGAAATTAAGATAGATGATGAAAAAAATAATTTAGAATCACTAAACAATGGTTATAACTTCAGACTGAGTGCTGCTAGAGGATATGTAAATATTATTGCAATTTTGTGCGTTATTTTAGCAATTTGCATTGGGTTAATTTTAGTAAATATATTTGTGGGGTAGAAAATGGAAATAGTTTTAAATGATAATAAATATGAGTTAATGGAAAATTATAAAGATGCTTATGATAAAGAAGAAGTTTTAAAAAGAGCAACGGATTACTTTAAAACTTATGACTATATCGTCGGAGATTGGGCATATGGAAAGTTGCGACTTAAAGGTTTTAACGAAAAAACTAATAAAAATTATAAAAAAATCAATGATTGTAAGCTAATTGATAATTATTTAAAAGATTATTGTGCTTTTGGATGCCAGTATTTTATATTAAAGAAAATAAGCGTTGAAAAGTAATAATCATTCTGTTATAATAATTATTAGAATAGAGAGGGATTGTAGTGACAAAGATTAAATTGAGTTTACCAACAGGTAATAGTGTTGAAAAGTCATTGCTAAGTGCTTTTTCAGTAGGAGAAAAAAAATATGTAGTTATGGATGCCGAGAGCGTTGGCTCTATGGGATTACCAATTATTTTAGTTTCGGCTTTTAGTGGCGAAAAGTTATCAAAAATATTAGATCAAAATGAGTGGACAAGTGTTAAAGAAGCTTTAAAAAGCATAATATCAGGTGGTAATGTACAGTATATAAATATTCCCCAAAGTTTAACCGCAGATGAAATTTTTTATAACCAATTAACTTTGCCTTTAGCTTCGTTTGATGTATTGAAGAATTCTTATAAGCCACAGGAAGTAGAAATGAATCCTGCGCCTGTAGGAGGTGAAACATTGTTTGAAAACAATGCAAGCCAAGAAGCTGTGCCATCTGAAAGTGTAGTTGTTTCTAACAGCCCTGTTGAGCAAGCCCCAGCACCTGTCTTGAATGAGCAACACGAATTGCCAGAGCAAAATAGTACTGATGCTGTTGTTAATCCATTATTGGCTGACATGCCGGCAGAAAATAGTCAAGCTATAAATAATAATGTTCAAACTACTGAAAATACTAATAACACTGTAATGCCTGACTCAACTGGTGATATTCTACCTAATAGTGTTTCACCAGAGCCTTCAAATATAGCTGTGGAAAGTAATTCACCGCTTAATAATATGGATGTTCCAAATAGTAATATGATGCCAATTGAGGATATTAATAATAGCACTCAGGCTAATACAGACGTTTTAAATAATATTTCACCAGATTCACAAGGACTATCAAATTCAAGCTCGGTTGTAGAAACCCCAAAAGATAACGATGATAATATAGAGACATTGAAAAAAGAGTTTTTGCTTAATTGTGAAAAAATGTTTGATGAAATTGTCTCAAAGATAAAAAGTAACAACTAAATAGTTGTTATTTTTTTTACTTCGCATATTTTTAAATAGGAGAACAAATATGAAACAAGCATTAAAATATTATTTTGATATTACAGTTGATATAGAAGATAATGGAGAAATAGGTTATTTTTTATATGATAAATCCAATTATTATTTTGTTCCATATTTAAGAGATAAAAAAGCAATTCAAGATATTATTTCTGTTAGTCGAAGCATAAAAGAAAAAAACATACCATGCCATGATATTATAATCAATAAATTTGGGGATGTTTTATGTACTTTTAATGATAAACATTATGTTTTATTGAGAAGTACAAATCGTGATAAAGAAGAAATAAATTGCTTTGATATGATTATGTTTTCTAATAAAACAAGAGTAACAGATACAAAAGTTAAATATGACAATTTAAATTGGAAAAGTTTATGGATGCAAAAAAATGATTATCTGGAGCAGCAGGTTAGAGAATATGCAAAGGATAAAGCTATAATCTTAGATTCTTTTTCGTACTATATTGGTTTGGCCGAAAATGCAATAGAATACTTAAATTATGTAGATAGTCATTTCAGATACGATTCACAGAATAACTTTTTGACAATATGCCATCGTAGAATTTTTTCACCTAATTATTTACTAAATTATTTAAATCCTTTGTCATTTATAATTGATTATGAAGTTCGCGATTATGCTGAATACTTCAAATCTTTGTTTTTTACAAGCGACTTTGTTTATGATGAGTTGAAATCATTTTTGAAAGTGAAAAAATTTAGTATGTTTAATTATGGCCTTTTTTATGCAAGGCTAATATATCCGTCATATTATTTTGATGCGTTTGAAGACTATCTCGACTCCAATAGTAAAGAAAATGAAGAAAAACTTTTAAAAATAATTAGTAAAGTAAATGAGTATGAAGACTTCTTGAATTTTACTATTAACCAAATAAACCTCTATGCTCCACTTGAAAAAATCGTGTGGTTAAAAAAAACATCATAACTCAACGTTAATAATGTTTTCTACTTCTGGAACCTCTTCTTGAATCATTTTTAATATGCCATCATTTAAAGTGTCATCTTGCATTAAGCAATGTACACAGTTACCAAATAATTTTACATATAAAGTTTTATCCTCATATTTTATAAATTCTATGTCGCCGCCATCAAGGTTCAAATAAGGTCTTAAATTATCTATAACTTTTTTTATTTTTTCTTCCTGCTTCATAAAACCACCAATAAAATTATACCTTATATTTACTGATTATGCTATAATAAAAGAAGAGGGATTTTATGGAAAAATATAAAGTAGGGGATATCATAAGAGGCCAGATAACAGGAATTGAAAAATATGGGGCATTTGTAAATGTAGATCCCTATTATGATGGTCTTATTCATATCTCAGAAATCGCAAATGGATTTGTAAAAAATGTTTCAGATTATTTTAAAATAGGTGAAACAATTTTTTGCAGGGTTGTAGATGTTGATGAAGACAATCTTCAATTGAAATTATCAATAAGAAATTTGGATTACAAAGTTTCAGGGAAAGAAAAAAAATTAATAGAATCAAAAAAAGGATTTTACCCTTTGAAAAAAATGCTTCCTGTTTGGACAGAGGAAAAATTAACAGAAATGAATACAAAATAAAAAGCGAGATTGACTCGCTGAATATTCGATGGTGCCCGAGGCCGGACTTGAACCGGCACGGGTTTTAACACCCGCAGGATTTTAAGTCCTGTGCGTCTACCTATTCCGCCACTCGGGCAGGCACTGTCTTAATTGATAAGACTATTTAAGTATAATATTAAAACAAAAAAATAGCAAGTATTTTTTAATAACTTTTGAAAATAATTGATTTTTCGAAATATTCTTCAAAAATGCTAAGGACATTGAAATTATATTTGGCATATTTTTATTGACAGTTATAAAAAATATGTGCTATAATCATCTTGTTGTCGAAGAAGTGGAGGAATACCCAAGTCCGGCTGAAGGGATCGGTCTTGAAAACCGACAGGTCGCGCAAGCGGCGCAGGGGTTCGAATCCCTTTTCCTCCGCCAATATTTATATCGCGGGATGGAGCAGCTTGGTAGCTCGTGGGGCTCATAACCCTAAGGTCGAAGGTTCAAATCCTTCTCCCGCAACCATTTGGTTCCGTAGTGTAGCGGTTATCACGTTTGCCTGTCACGCAAAAGATCGCGAGTTCGAACCTCGTCGGAACCGCCATTTGGCTTCATAGCTCAGTCGGTAGAGCAGAGGACTGAAAATCCTTGTGTCGCTGGTTCAATTCCCGCTGGAGCCACCAAGTATTAAAACAAGAAGTCTCAGAATGAGATTTTTTTTATTCTAAACATTTAAGGAGGTGAATTTTTTGTCGCAGATTAGTAATACAGCATTTGATACTTTAATAGAGTATATAAAAAAGAATAAAAAGATTGACGAAGAATTAAAAAGGTTTTTAAATGATTTTCGCAAAGATAATTGCTATTCTTTAATCAAAGCTTATTTTGCGATTGACACCTTAAAAAAGGATTATGATTACACGTTTACCACTCTTGGTTTAAGAATGATATTTTTTTCAAATTTTACTAAACCTGAAAATGTGCTTTTAAATGAAGCTGTCGCGTCATTAGAAACCGATAATTACAAAGAGGCAAAGATATACTACAAAAATTTACTAAATATGTTTCAACTATATGGCCTTACTAGTCAGAAAGATTTAATAAAAAAATATGAAGAACGCTTAGAATTAAAGCAAACTGAGAACTTGGATATATTTAAATCTTTTGCCCGTCAAGCATTGGATACTGGTGATATAGTTTTGATATCAAACTATCCAGAAGAAAAGTTAAATTCTATTCTTAATATGAACACCATTGGCGGAGTGCTTTGTATAAAAATTCACACTTTAGAGGGAACGAAATTAATGCTTAAAACTAGATCAAACGAAAAGTATTCAAAGTCAAAATTTTCATCAATGATAAAAAAAGCTGATAATTATTTTAAGATAGGAGATTACGGCAGTTCACTTTCTTGCTATAAAAAGCTTCTGCAGATTTCACATAGTTATTATGTTTACTTAATGTTGGGAAACATTTATTTCAAGCTAAAAGATTTTAAAAAGAGTCTCGATTACTATTTAGTTGCTAAGGCGATAAATCCTGATGCGTTATCTAATGACATGATGAACAAATGTCGATTTCAAAATTATGATGAAATTAAGCCGGAATTTTATATGCAAGAAAATGATTTCTATGATAATGCTTCTTTGGATTTATATAATATTTCGGATGCTCAACTGGAATATCTATCCTCTGATGACTGCGAAAGTTTAATGAACGGATTTGCCAATTTAAATTTAGGCAATGAACAAAAGTGTATTGTGCTTTTAGCTGTTGCTAAAGAATATTATAGATTAAAGCAATTTGATGATGGTGACCGTATAGTTAATTATGTTAAAAACGTGACAGATAAATCCAAAACTGTTTTAAAACTGTTAAAAGACGTGCTACAACGTCGTATGTTTTATTGTAACTCATTAGAAAAAAACGAGTTTATAAGTGAAATTGTAAGAAAGCGGGTTTTAATTAGTTAGACTGTTGAAATAGTGAATTATTAAAAATTATCAAATTTTAAAAAAAGTGATTGCTTTTTTGGAATTAGTGTTATATAATTAAAATGCATTTTCGATATGCACAGAGTGTTGTGCGCCCATAGCTCAATTGGATAGAGCGTTAGACTACGGATCTAAAGGTTGGGGGTTCGACTCCCTCTGGGCGTACCAAGTATCGAGAAGTAGCACAATTTGGTAGTGCACTAGGTTTGGGACCTAGGGGTTGCAGGTTCAAATCCTGTCTTCTCGACCAGTTAAATTTATACAGTACACCAAGTACTGTTTTTTTATGCCCCTAGGTCCTTTACAAAATAACTTTTTCAAATAAATCGCCAATGCTAGACAATTCGATTCTAAAAGCTGTTCCGTGATCCTTGACGTATTCACCATATTCTTCAGAGTTCATAGCCTTTAAATTAAATATTATAAAAATTTTATTTTTTTCAACCAAGTCTAAAAAGCTTTCAAATTGTTTCAAACTAAAAACGTTCATGCTTGTGTATTTGTAATAAGTGACACCACTATATACGTAGTCATAACCCGTAACAATAGCTAAGTAGGACAATTTTGTTTTTAGACGTTCTTGTAATTTTCTAAATTCCCAATAATAGCTATCATCAATTAAATATAAGTATCTATTATAAACTTGCAATATAATCTTCTTCATTTCTTTACTAACATAAAGTTTAAAATAGTATTTTATCGGATTCAGCTCATTAAAGCTGTATCTTATTTCTTTTCGAAAAATAAAGTCAGCATTTTTCCTGTAACCATATTCTTTTAAAAGATCTTTTGTGGTCTTTTTATCTATGTTTTCAGGAGTTAAATTAAACAAAGTTATCGGTGATTTAGAATATCCCAAATGTGTTTTAATTTCTATTCCTAAATAGTCAGGCTTGAAACTTTGATCTTCTTTTTTAGAAAGTAGTGTTTCAAATGTATAGCCAATTCCGGTTGAGCCACCTCGCAAACTTTTTATCAATCCCATATTTCTTATTCTATAAAATTCGCGATACAAAATTTTAATTTCTTTTTTCATGTACAAATCCTTTCTTTGACTGAATATTAAATAACAATAATTCGAAAAAATTTGTCACATATTAGTATGCTTTTTAAAATTGTCATAAAAATGTAAAAAAATATATCTGTTTAATATTTTTACTTTTATTTGTGTTAAAATATAGTAAGGTGATTGTATGAAGAAAACTTTTGCAAAACTATTATTGATTTCTATTGTATTATTTTATTTTCCATGTGTAAATGCCAAGACAAAAAAGGCCATTCAAACGGAAAAAATAGAAGTTCAATTAAGCAAATGTGTTGATGGTGATACGGCGACTTTTACAGTCAATGGTGATGAGAAAAAAGTGCGATTTCTTGCTATTGATACCCCGGAAAGTGTTCATCCGAAGAAGAAAAAGGAACCATTTGGCAAAGAAGCCAGTGATTTTACCTGTTCAACTTTGAAAAGTGCTCAAAAAATTGAAATTCAATATGATGCCAATAGTGAACAGACTGACAAATATGGCAGACTACTAGCGTGGGTGTGGGTTGATGATGTTTTATTAGAACAGTTACTACTAAAAAACGGTTACGCTAAAGTCGCCTATATATATGGAAGCTATAGCTATTTAGATGATCTATGTCAGGAAGAGAAAAATGCAATTGATAATTCATTAGGTATTTGGTCGATTAATAAAAACACTGATGGCTACTGCACAACTATTGATTATGCTGATGGAAAATTACTTTCTTTAGTATACTACACTGTTACATTTAAAAGTAAAGATAAAGAAGTCGTAAAGAAAGTTAAAGCAAACGAAAAAATTAAAACTTTGACACCTTCAAAAAAAGATGGCTTTATCTTCAAGGGCTGGTATCTAGGTTCACAAAAATATGACTTTTCTCAGCCAGTAACTGGAGATCTTACTTTAACAGCCGAGTATTCTATAGATTATAAATATTTAATAGCTTTGGTTGGAGCACTAATTATATCCATGATGGTTAAAACAACTAAGAAAGGCCGAAAAAAATGGAAAAAATAATAAAAAAAGTCCTTTCTATGATAGAAAAAAATGGCTTCGAAGCGTATGTCATTGGAGGCTATGTTAGAGATTTCCTTTTAGGAAAACATAGTTATGATATTGATATATGCACTAATGCCTTGCCTAAAGATTTGAAAAAGATATTTCCTTATGCATCAACTGGTATATATGGTTCAGCATCTTTTAAACTAAAAAAATACAACTTTGAAGTAACAACTTATCGTGAAGAAATAGATTACAAAGATAGACATCCAAAAAGTGTTAAATATGTTAGTAATCTTATTGAAGATTTAAAACGTCGCGATTTTACTATGAATACGATATGCATCAACCAAAAAGGGCAAATTATAGATATATTTAAAGGCTCTAACGATATAAATCTCAAAAGAATAGAAATGGTTGGTAATGTTTCAAAAAAAATGAATGAGGATCCTTTACGTATTTTTAGAGCGATAAGATTTGCTACTATATTAAATTTTGAGCTAAGCAATGAAATTTTTTCTTTCATTTATAATCATGCCGAATTAGTAAAATCCCTTTCGTATTCTAGAATAAAAAATGAGTTAGATAAGATCCTTTTAAGCGATAATTGTTTAAAAGGCATTGACTTATTAAATGAACTAAGGATATTCGAGGTTATAAATATTAAATGTGAAAATATCAAAAAAGTAGAAGATTTATGCGGTATGTATGCTCAAATGAATATTAATTGTGATTTGCCGTTTACAAAGGAAGAAAACAATCATATAATAAAAATTAAATCCATTATCAAATATGGCATTACCAACAGATCCCTATACGAAAACGGATTATATCTTTGTACCGTGGCAGCTCAAATACTTAATAATGACTTAAAGGTAATAAACAAAATGTATAAGTCACTTGCCATTAAAAGTCCACAGGATCTTGCAATAACTCCAAATAAATTATTGATGATGACTAAAGCGTCCGGTAAAGAATTTGGCAATATAATCAACATACTAGTAGAAAAAATACTTGAGGGAACTATGAAAAATGGCCGAAAGTCTATTACTAATTATTTGAAAGAGGAGGGTTTTTATCGTGAAAACTAAAAATTTTTTAGAAAGCAAAAATTTAGTTATTAATTCTATATTATTACCATGCATTAGTAAATTTAACTTATCGATTAATGAGTTTTTACTGTTACTTTATTTTATTAATGATGATAATCGTCAATTTGATGTGGCAAAAATATCTAATGTCATTAAAATCGAACCAAATACCTGTTTAGAAGCTTTTAACTCTTTAATTAAAAAGAAAGCCATTTTATTAGAATCTAAAAAGAATCCTTCTGGGAAAATATGTGATTTTATTAATTTAGATCCACTATATGTGGAAATTGATAGTGCCGTTTGTGAAAATGAGAAAGAAAAAAATGACATATATACAACATTTGAAAAAGAATTTGGAAGACCTTTATCGTCTATGGAGTACGAAATAATTAAAGCGTGGATATCTAAAGATTTTTCGGAAGAAATGATTTTGGGCGCATTAAAAGAAGCCGTTTATAACGGGGTTAGAAATTTAAGGTATATAGACAAGATATTATTTGAATGGAAGAAAAAAGGACTTAATAATCAAAAAGATCTTGAAAATTATTTATCAAATCGTAGTAGTAAATCTCCTAAAAAAGAACTATTTGATTATAATTGGTTAGATGATGAAAATAACGAATGAAAAGTTAACTAGTTTATTAAACGAAATAATTCCAAGTCCTCGGTGTGAGCTAATCTATAATCATGACTATGAGCTGCTTATTTCAACTGTATTAAGTGCCCAATCCACGGATAAAAGAGTTAACGAAGTGACTAGGACCCTTTACAAAAAAAGTCTTCTAGAAATCTCTAAAATGAGTTTATTAGAAATAGAAAAAATTATTAGACCGGTTGGCTCCTATCATAAAAAGGCTTTTTTCGTAAAATCTATAGCAGAGCATTTATTAAAAGACTGGAATGGTATAGTACCTAATGATAGAGATTATCTTGAAAGCTTACCAGGAGTCGGAAGAAAGACTTGCAATGTTGTGTTATCGGAGCTTTTTAACGTCCCGGCAATTGCTGTTGATACTCATGTGTTTAGAGTTTCTAAAAGACTAGGTCTTTCTAAAACCAGTGATGATGTTTTAAAAGTCGAAAACAAATTAAAAAAGTTTTTAAAGAAAGAAGACTGGGGTAGAGTTCATCTACAATTGGTTTTGTTTGGAAGATATTATTGCACAAGTAAAAATCCAAAATGTGATAACTGTTTATTAAAAGATTATTGTAAACAACAAAAAAAGTAGATCATTAATTAAAACGATTTACTTTTTTTATATTAATTTTCAGTTGTTTCGCTATTTGTATTATCGTTTGGTGTCACAATATCTTGGATGTTTGAATCAACACTTACTGAAACGGGAATTGATAATCCACTACTCATATTTGCCTTAAAAATACTATAAGCACTTTTTATAATGAAAGTATAATTACTAACTCCAGGTGTTGCTTGATAACTAAAGTTTGTATTATTTGTAAATCCAAGCGAGGTCATATTGCCAGAACTGTCTTTTAAATAAATTTGATATCCTAGTGAACCAATGCTTGAATTGTTATAATTAATACGTTTATTGTAATAATTTGTAGCTGCGCTGTAATAGTACTTATTAAAGTGTTCTTGAAGCAGTGAAGTATTTATAGCATCTGGATTACTAATTGGATTCCAAGTGATGCGAATTGTTGATCCATCATAAGTGTACGAACCATTACTAGGATTAGATAATTGACTATATCTTGTAGAAACTTCGGAAGGCTCTGTTCCTTTCTTGAACAATTCAGTGATTCTCATGTTAGCTGGTGTATATTCACTAGGCAATTGAGCAGGGAAGGTTTCCTTTTCAACTTCTACAGAAATAACGCCGGCTGGTTTAGTAAACTTAGAGTTTTTCTTATATATATGTGAACCAAGGTAGCTCATTATTGTTTTACGCATACTACCACCATTATTAGACTTTAAGTAGTATTCTTTAGTTTGCTGATCATAACCAAGCCATAGAGCTATTGCGTAGTCTGGTGAATAGGTAATATTCCAATGGTCTGGTGTTACTCCACTTGGAAGTCCTTTTTGTTCACGAGTTTTTTTATCTGTGTTTGTTGTACCACCTTTTGCTGCAATGTCCGTACCGCTTACAGAGAATCTACCACCGACACCATTTGATTGTGCAGTTTGTAATACGCTCGTAATCATATAAGCAGTTTCTTCACTCATGACTTTATTTTTTGTATATTTATTTTCATATTCTTTTTGTGTTGATAAATCAATAGCTTTTGTGAAACTATATGGTGCAATATAATATCCGCCTCTTGCAAAAGCCGCATACGCCGCACTCATTTGAAGAGGATTAGTTCCATTAAATCCACCAATTGCTGCTGATTCAAATAAATCTTTGCCATAATCAATACCTAAACTGTGAACAAAATTAGGAATTATATCTTTATCATCATTATTAACAGCTTGGAAAGCTTGTAAAGCTGGAATGTTTCTTGAAGATGAAAGGGCTTGTCTTAATGTTAATAGGCCTCTATATCCATCATCAGAGTTTGTTATTTTTTGGCCATTTGAATATGTGTAAGGTTCATCGACAAATAGTGAGTAAGTCGAACCATTTTTATATTCAATATATGGACCGTAATCGAATAATATTTTTGCTGTAGATCCAGGCTGTCTATTAATATCAGTTGCTCTGTTTAATCCTTTAGCTGCATAATTTCTTCCGCCTGACATACCAACTATAGAGCCATTTTTAACGCTAGTTATAGCTGTTCCAAATTGTAAAACATCATTTATCCATTTATATCCTGATCCATCTTCAATGGCAGTAATATGCTTTTGAACGTCGGGGTCAAGGGTAGTGTAGATTGCCATAGGTGTTTTTGTTGGATTTTTACCAGTTTTTTCTTGTACTTCATTAATAACGTAGTCTATAAATGCTTGGTAAGGTGTATTGTTATTTGATTTATTTTCTTTAAGAAGTGAAGGAATAGAAATTTTGTTAGCTTCTTCGGCTTCTTTTTCAGTTATGTAACCATGTCTTACCATTAATTTTAAAACCGTTTCACGTCTTTTTCCAGTTGTGTTAGGGTTTTTATATGGATCATAAAGTGTTGGGTTTTGGAACATTCCGGCGATTGTTGCTGCTTCGGCTAGAGATATATCTTTAACTGATTTGCCAAAAAAGTATTGACAAGCTTGCTCAACGCCATAAATACCGCTATAGTTTAAATTACCATCATAACCAAGCCATTGAGAATTTACATAGAACTCTATTATTTCTTCTTTAGTATATTTACTTTCTAGCTTAAATACGGCCATATAGATATCAGTAAATTTACGAATTATACCTTTAATACCATGAGCTTCATTTCCAGTATATGTATTTTTAATAACTTGCATTGATAAAGTTGAAGCACCACCAGCACCTTTAAGTCGCATTACTTGCTTTAGTGAAGCCATTAAAAAACGAGCACCATCTAGTCCATTATGTTGGAAAAATCTAGAATCTTCAGTGGCAATAATAGCATCAATTAAAACTTGAGGAAGATCGTCATATGTCACAAGCTCGCGGTTTTCTGAACCAATACGGGCCATTTCATTATTATTAATATCGTATAAAACTGTAGCTTCTTTACTATATAATAGGTTTTGATCAAAATCTGGAGAAGATATTATAATGAATAATGCAAAAATTAGTACCAGCGAAGATATTCCAATTCCACATAAAGCCAAAAAACCTAGAACGAAATTGCCAAGTTTTTTCTTGTTTTTAATTTTCAAAACTTTTATATTATCTTTATTATTGTTTTGTTTGATATCTTTTTTAATTTTCATATTTTTCTCCTTTATATATTTTATCTATAGCTTCTAAATAATTTATACCTTTTAAATAATTTTCTTTTAGCAAAATTGCTTTTTCTTCAAAGTAACTAAAAGGAATACTTTTTCTTTTTTCAGAATCAATAAAACTAAATAGGTCATTTCCATCTAAGTAATATATCTCATTATTCATAAGAATTATCAAAAAACATATTCCGCCATGATTAATAATTCTTCTCATGTGTACTAATTGATGATCATGAATATTTTTAAGTGGAAAAGAGGTTTTTTGCTTTGTTTCTTTAGCATCAAACTCTATGTAGCAGCCCTTATAAATTCCGTTATAATCTAATGTTGATGGGGCTTTAAAATAAGCTTTAGTAATGTTCTTATAATCAGATTTAACTATTCCAATTGGAGTAGGCTTTTTATAAATTATAGCTTGATCGGTTTCGATATAATAATCATTTGTTTTATTAACTAATTCTTCTAGAGTCATGCCTCTATTAGCATAAGTGATAAATTTGTTGTTATTTTTTTTAATTTTGTTTGGATAATTCAACTTTAATCACCTTATAAATTATACTACACATTTATAATATTTTCTACTCTAGTATTTTTATTTGACATCTTTTGTTTAAAAATGTCGAAAATCTTGTTTTTTAAATATTTATTCATAAAATAATAAGTGGAGGAAAAATGAGAATAGATAGTGTATTTGATGAGCTAATAAAAGAGGTTTCTTTAGCAAGTTTAAAGCTATTTGATGCTTCACTAGAAAGTCAAGACGATGATAACAAGTCTTGATTTTTCTTTTAGCCCATATTGACAAATGATGACAAAATTTATATAATTGTAACCGTAAGAAGGTGGAAAAATGTATAATGATAGAATTTACTTAACTCCTCAAGAAATACTTGAAAAGGAATTTAAAGTTGATGCGAGAGGCTATAGACCTCAGGAGGTTGATAAATATCTTGATATGGTTATACGTGATTATGCCGAATTTATTTCAATTATTAAATCCAAGGATAAAGAAATAAAAGATCTTACAGAAGATAATATAAAACTTAAACAAGAAATAAGAAGACTTAGAACGACTATTGAAGCTGCTGGTGAAGGAAACAATCAGACAAGATCAATAAATAATATCGATGTTCTTAGAAGAATTAGTCAACTTGAAAAAATTGTTTACGGAAAAGATGAATAATATCTAGGCAAATGCTGCATAAATTATTTATGTAGAGGAAAGTCCATGCTCGCACAACCTGAAATGGTTGTAGTGTTCGTGCTTAGGGAAAAAATAACCTAAGGTAGTGTATACTAACGGCTTCGAAATAACCTTAAATGGTTAGATTAGATATAAAAGTGCCAAAGAGACGAGATACAAGGGAAACTTTGTAAGTGGAACGTGGTAAACCCCGCGAGCGAGAAACCCAAATTTTGGTAGGGGAGCTTCTACAAAGGAATAAAACAGAGTAGGGGACCGCTTATGTGGTAGATAAATATTTGCCCCTTTTTACAAAGGACAGAACATGGCTTATATGGATATTATTTTTTTAAATTGAAGGAGTGAAATGTCTTGGACGAGATTGGCAATTTGCTGAAAAGTACTAGAATAGATTCTGGTATATCATTGCAGGAAGCCAGCAAAGATTTAAAAATCAAAGATGTTATATTAGAAAACATTGAAAGCGGTAAAATAGGAGCTTTTAAGGATATCTTTGAATTAAAAAGAAATTTAAGCGATTATGCGAAATACTTGGGAATTGATGAAAATTACGTAATAAATACATTTAATGATTATATGTATGATTATACTTCAAAAATTCCTGTAAAAGAAATTGAAAAGGCTTATAAAGACCAAGCTAAAGAGGAAAAAGAAACTGTTAAAGTATTATCACCATATACTAAGGCGGTTAATAAAAAAGAAAAATATTTTATTTTAGTATATGTACTTATCTTTTTACTTGTTATTTTAACTATAATTTGGTCTGTAAAGCAAATAACAGTTGATAAGCATGTTGCGGCAACTATAAGTTATGTGGAGTAGGAGATATTATGAATTTACCAAATAAAATTACATTAGGAAGAATTTTTTTAGGAGTCCTTTTAATTATTATGTTATTGATGCCATGGCCTGAGTTGGGAGTTTATTTTCCAGTTTATACAGTCTTTGGTGTTCAAATTAGTTTATTATATATAATAACTGGTATAATGTTTGTTGTGGCATCAGTTACTGATTTTGTTGATGGGTATATCGCTAGAAGCAGAAATATGGTAACAGATTTTGGAAAAGTTATGGATGCCATTGCTGATAAGATTTTAGTAAATGGTGTTCTTATAATTATGGCATATAATAGAATGATACCGCTTTTTGTACCTGTAATTATAATTACTAGAGATACAGTTGTTGATTCATGCAAAATGGTTTCTGGTAACAAGGGGAAGGTTGTAGCGGCGAGTATTTTAGGAAAAATAAAAACTATTTGTATGATGGTGGGAATGACTCTTGCTATGTTTAGCAATTTGCCATTTGAGATTATTCCTTTAAGATTAGATGAAATATTAATTTTGGCTGCGACTGTATTATCAGTAATTTCAGGAATTCAGTATTTTAATAATTCAAAAGAATTTTTATTTCCAAAAGAAAAGAATTAATAAAAAGATAATAACAAAAATTGATTTTTTGCTAAGCAAAAAGTCTTTTTTTATGCGTAAATTATACACAAACAAATGTTTGAAAAAATAATTGACAAAAGAATTGATATGTATTACAATGAGAATGTATTAAAAAAGGAGGCTTTAAAATGGCAAAAGAAGAAAAGAATAAAAATAAGGCATTAGAACAAGTATTGGCAGATATTCAAAAACAATTTGGATCTGGAGCCATAATGAAATTAGGAGAAGACTCACATGTAAACGTTGATGTAACCTCAAGTGGTTCATTACAACTTGATAGAGCATTAGGAGTTGGGGGATTTCCTAAAGGAAGAATAATAGAAATATATGGACCTGAATCAAGTGGTAAAACAACGGTTGCTTTGCAAGCAATCGCTGAAGTGCAAAAAAATGGCGGTACAGCGGCATTTATTGATGCAGAGCATGCCCTTGATCCAGTTTATGCAAAAAAATTAGGAGTTAATATAAATGAATTGCTTCTTTCTCAACCGGATACGGGAGAACAAGCCTTAGAAATTTGTGAGGCTTTAGTTAGAAGTGAAGCAGTAAATATAGTTGTAATTGACTCAGTTGCCGCCTTGGTTCCACAAGCTGAGATAGATGGCGAGATGGGTGATTCACATGTCGGTTTACAAGCCAGATTGATGTCGCAAGCTTTAAGAAAGCTGTCGGGTACTATTAACAAAACTAAAACAACAGCTATCTTTATTAATCAACTTCGTGAAAAAGTAGGAATTATGTTTGGAAACCCAGAAACTACACCTGGAGGAAGAGCTTTAAAATTTTATTCGACAATTAGGCTTGATATTAGAAGAGCTGAACAAATAAAAAATGGGGATAATGTTATAGGTAATAAAACTACTATTAAGGTAGTAAAAAATAAAGTTGCTCCCCCTTTTAAAACTGCAAATGTAGAGATTATGTATGGTGAAGGCATTTCTAGGGAAGGTGAAATTGTTGATTTGGCCTCCGAGATGAATATCATTGAAAAAAGTGGTGCTTGGTACTCATACAATGGCGAAAAACTTGGCCAAGGTAAAGAGAATGTAAAACAACTTTTAAGAGATAATCCAGCATTAAAGGAAGAACTAGAAAATAAAATTCGTACCGAGATGGGATTTAATAAATCTGATAAGTCTAATAGTTAGACTTATTTTTTTTGAATAAGAGGTTTTAAAAATTAACATTATAAATATAGATTTATATTAGGAGGGCCTATGTTTGATAATTTTAATTTGGAAGGCTGTATTATATTAAGAGACGCAGAACAAGAAAGAAAAAAACTTCATCATCCCTATGTAGGAAGTGAACATCTTTTTTTGAGTATTTTAAAAAATAGTAATGAAGTATCCGATATTTTTAAAGAATACAATGTTACATATAACACTTTTAAAAAAGAACTTTTAAGAGTTGTTGGATGTTCAGAATATCAACATAATGATAATTTATATACACCACTATTAAAAAAAATCATTTTATCCGCACAAGAATTTGCTAAGGATGATGAACAGGTAATTAAACCTATACACTATGTTTTGGCAATTTTAGATGAACAGGAGGGGATTGCCTATAGATTACTAATAGCAATGGATGTGGATGTTGAAAAACTTCATAAGGATCTTTTTTATGAAGGTAAAGCAAACTCATCGTTACTTTTTAGTGTTGGCGTTTCATTAAATAAAACTGTAGATTTGGCGGAAAAAATAATCGGAAGAGAAGAAGAAATAAATCGAATTATAGAAGTGCTTTTGCGAAAAAAGAAAAATAATCCATTATTGATTGGTGAAGCTGGTGTAGGAAAGACTGCTTTAGTTGAGGAAATAGCAAGAAGAATTGAAAATGGTAACTGTCCCAAATTTTTAAAGGATAAAAGTATAGTAATGTTAGAAATGGGCTCATTAGTAGCGGGAACTAAATATCGAGGAGAATTTGAAGAAAAACTTACTAAAATAATAAATGAATTAGTGGCTAATAAAAATACAATTTTGTTTATTGATGAAATTCATACGATGGTAAATGCTGGAGGTGCCGAAGGTGCTATTAATGCCGCGGATATAATTAAACCATATTTGGCTAGAGGTCAAATAAAGTGTATCGGAGCAACAACATTAAAAGAATATGATAAATATATTTTAAATGATAAAGCTTTAGATAGAAGATTTGAAAAGATATATTTAAATGAACCGAACGACGAGGAACTTGAAAATTTATTAATGCAAGTTAAATGCGAATATGAAAAGTACCATAATGTAATAGTAACAAAAAGAAATATTGATGATATTATTTTTTATAGTAATAAATACATTCAGAATAGATATAATCCCGATAAATGTATAGATATTTTAGATACTGTATGTGCGTATGTAAGATGCAAAAACGAATCAAAAAGTACTAAAGAAAGTAAAAATATTATAGAAAAAATAAAAAAAGATAAAATGCAAGCTGTGAAAAGAAATGATTTTAATAAAGCTTTTTTATGTGCCAAAAAAGAGCTTGCTTTAAAAAATAATTCTTTAATTCAAAACTATACCGTCTCTAAAGAAGACATATTACAAGTTATTAACAAGAAAAATAATGTGCCAAGTTTAAAAATGCACGAAGATATATTAAATAAGCAAATAAAAAACAAGAACTTTATTAATAGGTTTTTAAAGGCACTCTCAATAAACAATGATTCCTTATCCGTAACTCCAACAGTTTTAAGAATCAGGGGTGATAAAGAAGAAAAGGCTAAAATAAAAGAAAACCTTATCAAATGCTATAAAAGTAAATATAATACTTTTATGATTGATATAAAAGACTTATCACCAAGTCTTTTTGAAGAAAAGTTATTTGGGGGTAATATTTATTCAATTGATTATTTATTTAAACCCTTACTAAACAATACTTTTTCCGTAATAATCATTGATAATTATGATGAAGCAAGCGAAAAAGTAAAAGCTATTTTTAATAATATTATAAAGAATGGTAGTTTTAAAAATATGGCTGGTGAAAATATTTATTTTAATAATAGCATCCTCATTTTTATGGATAGTACAAATAATAAAAGTAGTGTAGGTTTTATAAGAGAAGAAAAAGAAAGTAATATATTAGATAAAGAAATTATTGATTTAGACAAATTAAAAGAAGAAGATTTTATTATAAATAATTAATCTTCTTCTTTTAGTTTAACTAATACTTCTCTTGGCTTACTAGTACCTGTAGCTGGACCGATTATACCTCGTTCTTCTAACAAATCAACAATTCTAGCGGCTCTATTATATCCGAATCTGAATCTTCTTTGAAGAAGTGAAGCACTTATTTTTCCGGTTTGAATAGCAAATTCGACAACTTCATTATACATTGGATCATCATATTCTTCTTTATCATCATTATTATCACTTTTTAAAGAATTACTATCTAATTGGAACATAGTTTCATCATATTGAGCTTTTTGAGCGTTGACGCAATAGTCGATAATACGTTTTATTTCATCATCGGAAATATAGCATCCTTGAATACGTATTGGTGTATTTTCGCCCATTGGCAAGTATAACATATCACCTTTACCTAATAATTTCTCGGCACCACTCATATCTAGAATAGTTCTGGAATCAATGTTTGATGAAACCGCAAAGCTTATACGAGAAGGAATGTTACTTTTTACAACACCTGTAATTACATCCGTTGATGGCCTTTGAGTGGCAACAATTAAGTGAATACCAGCAGCTCTTGCCATTTGAGTAATACGCATTATAGAATCTTCAACTTCCTTAGAAGCTACTAGCATTAAATCTGCAAGTTCATCAATAATAACAACAATATACGGCATGATAGGATCAATTCTATCAGGGTGTTTTTTATTGTTTTTCATAATAATTTCGTTATAAGAAGTAATATTTTTTGCACCAGCTTCTTCAAATTGATCATATCTTTTTTCCATTTCACTTACAATTTTTTGCAATGCAATCGAGGCTTTTTTAGGATCTGTAACTACCGGAGTTAGTAAATGAGGTACTCCATTATAATTTGAAAGTTCAACCTTTTTAGGATCTACTAAAACAAGCTTGACTTCATTTGGCCTATATCTCATTAATATTGAAGCTAATATTGTGTTAATACATACTGATTTACCACTACCAGTAGCACCAGCAATTAATAAGTGAGGTGTTTTAGCAATGTCCATAACTTTAGGATTACCCATAATATCTTTACCTAAGGCAGCTACGATTTTTCCATCTTTTCCTTTAAAATCAGCGCCTAATATCTCTTTAACTTTAACCATACTAATTTCTGGATTAGGTATTTCAACTCCGATAGTGCTTTTTCCTGGAATTGGAGCTTGAATTCTTACATCTTTAGCAGCTAAAGCCAGAGCAATTTCTTTATTAATACTTAAAATGCGACTTACTTTTGTACCACTTGGAACCACAACTTCATATTGAGTAACAGCAGGTCCAATATGAATAGCAACAACTTTACCACTAATTTGAAAGTCGGCTAAAACATTTTCTAGAATTTCTTTATTTGTTTTTGTAAAATCATTTGATGTTTTACTTTTATTTACAATAGGATTTTCAAGTAATGACAGTGGGGGAAGTACATATTCTTCAAGATCTTGACGAGTTTTAGGATGGTCGTCATCTAAAGTTTCTTTATTATCTTTGATTTTCAATTCTTCTACACTTGTTATTACAATGCGGTCATTTTTAGGTTTTTTCTCTTCCTCATAAGTTAAAGTATCGGTATTAAATTCTTTTTCTTTTAGGACATTTCCTTTATTAGAATGTTTAAGATTAGCAATTTTGTTTTTCCAACTATTAATAATTTTTTCAAAGTTAATATCAAATAGTAAGATAAAGCCAAATATTAACATTATTATGGTAACGACTTTTGTTCCGACGTCTCCAAATAAGAAGAATAATCCTGCGGATAATAGTGCTCCGATCATTCCACCACCAATCTCTATAGAGGTTGTTCCACTTGTTAATAAAGCTGTGTTATTTCCTATAGTTGAAATTCTTTCCATATATTGATTTAAAGTAGTTGTTATAATTTCTTTAGCGTCTTTGCAATTGTTTATAAAGCCATAATGGCTAGCAACTAAAATAACTGCAAATACGACATACAAACCTATAAGCTTTGCGGAAATGAATTTGGGAGTTTTTCTTTTAATAAGCATATATAGACCTATAAACATTAAAAATATAAGAAGAATCATCCACCATATCCCTGTTAAAAACATAGCAAATTTTTTAATGATTGATCCGACAATACCAAATCCTAGGCCAATAAATCCAATTAATATTAAAATCAGTCCGGTGAGTTCAACACTGTATCCTGAGACTTTACTTTCTGAATCTTTTGTTTTTTTACGTTTTGCCATATTATCACCATAACAATTATATCTTAAAATAGAGAATATTGCAAAAATAAAAAGTAGGCAAGCCTACAATTTAATAATAACCTTTTTCTAAATAATAATCGAATAACTCTTTAAAGCGATTATAATGAATAATTTCTCTTTGCCTTAAAAACAATAATACTTGTATTACGTCTTCATCTTTAGCAATGTCAATTAAATTTTCGTATGTAGCACGAGCTTTTTGTTCAGCAGCCATATCTTCACTTAAATCTACAATAGGATTTCCAGTTGATGCGAAAGCAGCGGCATTAAATGGAATTCCATTTGAATCCATTGGATAAATTCCTTTGTTATGTTCAACATATAAGCTACTTAAACCAGCTTCTTCCATTTCTTTTACAGTAGCGTTTTTAGTTAATTGACGTACCATTGTACAAATCATTTCACAGTGGCCAAGTTCTTCAGTAGCAATATCATTAAGTAAAGCTCTTCCTATATCATCTGGCATTGAAAATTTTTGTGAAAAATAACGCATAGCGGCTCCTAATTCTCCATTTGGTCCTCCAAATTGAGTAATTAAATATTTTGCCATTCTTAAATCTTTTTTCTTGATGTTAATTGGATAGTTAGTGTGTTTTATATAACTAAACATATTTGCTACCTCCTTCATTTTCCCATGGGAATGTTGATACCCAATCAAAACTATTTTTAGTTGTTTCTTCAAGCGTTAATGGTCCGTATTTTTCAATATATTTTTGCTCTAAGGCATTTTTTTCTTTAATTAATGATTTAAAAGTATTAAAATTTTCTCTATCGTTAGGATTTAGATCAAGTAATAAATTTAAATCATTAATAGCAAAGGATAGTGCCATAATTCTAAAAAGTTGTTCTTCTTTATCATTAGTTGCAACTAATTCTTTAACTTTATAATTTTTATAAGGTTTATATTCATTGTTGAACATATTTCCTCTCATAAAGCCTTCTTTTACAGTAGTAATCTTTCTATTAAAATCACTACCAGGAATTTCCATAAAGGAAATTACATTAAAGTCATCACCATCAAATAACATATTTACCTCCTAGAATATGGTATGATAAAAATACCTACTAGAGTGGGCTATAGTTTTAAAAAATTGCAATTTGTACAAATTAATGTTATACTACTTAAAGTAAAGAGTATGGAGTGGTTATATGAAATGTCCAAAATGCAAAAAGGAAAATAAAGCTGGGGCAAAAACTTGCGAATTTTGTAATGCCAAATTAATTGTTAGAAAGAAAACTGCTAACACTAAAAAGAAAACTTCACAAGATATTACTAATGAAACTAAAAAGGCTGATACTAAAAAGGTTTCCACAAAGACAGCAATTAAAAGCACTAAAAAAGTAAATACTGTAAAAGAAGAAAAAAAAGAACCAATTATTGAATTTCATGAAGAAAAAAAAGAATTAAAAAAATTAATAAAGAAAATTAAAAAAATAGACAAAATAATATATATATATGTTCTAATGGTTTTAGTAGCTCTTTTGTTAATAGTTCTTATTAATAAAGAGTCTCATACAATTACTTGCAAAAGTGAAAATAAAACAAATAATTCTTTATATACAATTATAGTAAAAATGAAATATGATGAGGATAATTTAAAAGAATTTACATACATTACTAAAAACAAATTAAAGGACAGTAATAAGAAAGAATTTAAAGATTTATATAATACAATGCTTGAAGGCCTTAAAACAAAGAATAAATTTAATGAGGTAGTAAAAGCTAAGCTTAATAATAATAGCTATGTTCTCACTTATAATTTCAAAGAAAATAATTTCTCATTAACGGAAGATTTTATTGATTTGGATATAAGTTCTTATCAAAATAATGTTAGAGATTTTCAAAAAGAATTAGAAAGTGTAGGATTTACTTGTAAATAAAAGGCATAATTTTTTTCGCCTGCAGTTACACTATTTCGTAAAAAAATAGCAAATAAATTGCTATTTTTATTTGTATTTGTTATTATTTTATTAGATAGTATAAGGGAGGTGAAGTTATGAATATTAGATGCGACGATCCTGCAACATTACAACAATTAGGTGGTGAAGTTGTTAATAAGGCAGAAGACTATAGTACTCAAATAGCTAAAATATATCAAGTATTAGATCAATTATCTAATAGTTGGACAGGTACAAAGAGTCAAAACTTTAAATCAAAAATGGATAATTGCCGTAAAGAATTTGAAGATTTTGGTGAAAACTTAAAGAACTTTGGTGAGCTTATTAAAGCTACAGGCTCAGCTTATCAAAACTTTGAAAATGAATAATAGAAAGGAATAAAATAATGAAATTTAGTTCAGCAGAATGTGATAGAGCAGCTGAAGAGTTGAATAGTTCATCTACTAGATTAGATCAAATAATTAATAGTGAACTAGCAGGAATTATGAATCGTGTTGATTCTATATACGATTCACCAGCTGCTAAAGAAATGCATGATGCACATGCAAACATGCAAAGATCTTTCCAATCATTTAAAGAAGCAATTGATGATTGTAGAAAATATTTGATTGATGTAGTAAAAAAAGGATACGAAGATATCGAAAACGCTGCAGCATCAAAAATTGTTTAATAGTTATGAAATCAGGGTTCTATCATTCGATGGAACCGTGCTTTTGTAAATATTAAAAAAGAATATCTAGAGGTGGTTATATGTTGTTTTTACCAATTGGCAGTGTGGTTATTTTAAAAAATGCTAGTAAAAAAATAATGATTACTGGATATAGCGTAAAAGATAAAAACACCGATAAAGAATACGATTATGTCGGTTGTAAATATCCAGAAGGGATAACTGTCGATAGAAGTTATCTTTTGTTTAATAGTGAAGATATTGATAAAGTTTTTTATAAGGGATACATGGATGAAGAATTTAACGAAATAGCTAAAAGTATTGATGTGGAGACATTATGACAAGATCGGAAATTTTTAATGAAATTAGTCGCCTTCAAAAAGAAATCTATAGTCTTAATAGGGAAAACAATAAATTAGGACGTAATGTAACTATGTTAAATACTATTCTTAATAAAAGCAAGGATGCCATAGATGATTTTACTGAAGCTAATGACAAACTCTCCAATAATATTATAAATGGATCTAGTGCTGATAAGGGTAAAGTTTCAGATAGTATTTCTATTATTAATGATGCTGTGAATGATACAAATAATCTTATAACTAAAATTAATAATAAAATATCATCTAATAATAACACTATAACTTATGATAGAAATAGAATTGAACAATTAAAGTATGAGTATTATAACGCAGAAAGCTAGGAATATGTGATTTTATGATTAATGTGGATTTGTCAAAATTAAAAGAGATTATATCCTCAGATTTAAGATTAGCTGGTAATATAATCCAAGCAATTATAAATTTCTTATCTAGAAATTCTTTTTCTAGTGATTTTTCTAGTGACATAAATAATATTTTAGAAAAATATAAAGAAGTTCAAAGAATTAGTAGTGAAGCTAGCAAATCTATAAGTGACGCTATAAGTATTATTGGCGGTATCGAAAAAGGAAATGTTAACTCTATTAGAGGCATCGTTCGTGATACGAATAGTAATAGACCAACAAAAACTAACACGAGAAGTAGTAATAAGGCTGATAATATTGAATACTTAGGTGATACTACTAGTGAGCCAGAAGAAAAAAGTAGTGTTGATGTAAAAAAGGAAAACACTACTAATGATGTTAAAGTAGAGAATGTAAGTAAAGCCACAAAAGAAATAGATAAAACTACAAATATTGAAACAGTTAAGCCAACTGATACATCTTCTTCAAACCAAGTTTCTAAAACTGAAGAAACAACAAAAGCTGTAGAAACTAATGATCTTGTAACTGTTGCAGACAATATCTTAAAAGTTGATAGTGTAGATAACAGCAAGACTGGTGCCAATGAAACTAAAGAGCTTTCTGATGAGAATTCAAGTTTTATGGATCGAATAATTAATTGGCTTCAGGGAAAATTGTTAGATTTATTAAACAAAATTATGGCTAAAAGCGAAAATGTAGATTATATCAAAAGTGAATTTGCTAAAGGAATTAATGATATTTCTGATAGAAATTCACAAGTTTATGAAAACTCAGTTAATACTGCAGTTTTTCAAAATATGCCAGAATTTGAAAAAACTTTAAAAGAGTTGGGAGTAGATGATTGGCAATTAATTGATGATGATACTCGTTCTAAATATGAAAAATATGATGAAGATCTTCTTAATTTACTAGATGAATTTAATAATTTAGGCGGCAATTTTGCTTTGGCATCTGATAATATTGACGAAGAAACTAGGGCGAAACTAAATAAGCTTCAAAATAAAATACAAACTCTTTCTGAAGAAAGAAATAAATTTATAAATGATACAATTGAAGAGGTCATGAAAGAAATTGATTCTAGAGGAAATGAGTTAAACAGTGAAATTAAAAAGTTAAAAGAACAGTATGAACAATTGCTAAATGAGCAAAATGATGCGAATAATGATGATACCATGCCACTGGTTAAGATGCTTGAAAACAAAGTAAATAACCAAGATGATAAAAGATTTGCAGAAATGCAAAGCCTTTCCGCAAAAATAAGCGATTTAGAAAAAAAACGCGATGCATATGTAACATTTAAAGCTGAATATATGGGTCAATTAAAGCAAATTAATTTTTCTTCAAAATCAGCAACATATAGCCTAAGTGCATTGGAAGGCTTTAATTATACAGAAGCTGAAATAAGCGAATACATGGAAAACGTTTATAAAAATTCTGGAAGCAAGTTATCATACGAAACATGGAAAGCTTTTAATCAAGAGGCGTGTGTTGAACAATTTTTGATTGAAAAGGGTAATGAATGGCGTATTGAAAAATATGGAAGTCTAGATTATCTAAGTGACAAGCAAAAATTATTCATGGAACCTGACGAAATTGCTATGTATAATTATTTACACAAAGTAGTATCAGTTGACGCCGCTGACGATTATCTATCATTTTTGGAGGACGAATTAAATCGAAGAGAAGGAGAAGCTAATGCTTTAGAATTTTTAAACAGCCTTAAGAATAATAATGTTGATTATGTTAGAACAGCTGGTGAGGGTGTAAAAAATGGTTTGCAAAATTTCTTAAGTGGTTACTATAATTTAGTATTTGCTGATTCTGTAGTTGATGTTGATGATTATGAAAACATGTACATAATTGAAGCACTATCGAGTGACGATTACAAAGTTGGCTTGGATTTCACATATAGTACTGCCTCATCCATTGGTAATATGTTAATTCCGGCAACGTTGTCAACTGTTGTAACGGCACTTACAAAGAATAATAAAATTGGTGGTATAGTTGGTAACGTGGCTATGAGTGCTTCAATACTAGGTAACACTTTTGATCAATCTTTAGAAGAAGGTAAAAGCCTTGATGGTGCATTTAAATATGCAGTATTCTCAACGGCATCCGAATCTGTTACATCACTATTTTTATCAGGTGTTGGATTCTCAGTTATTGAACAAAAATTTGGCTTATTTGGTAATGTTGTAAATGAAATAACCGAAGAAGAATTGCAGTTGTTTTTGGATAAAGGTTATAAAGCACTTGTTGAGGGAGACACCGAAGCATTTAATAATATAAAAGAGGAGATGGGAGATACTTTTGCTCAAACACTAGTTTCGACTCTTGTTTTAAATGGATATAATAAAGCAACTTCAACAGTAGCTAGTGCTGCAATGGGCGGAATAGCAAGTGTTAAAGGAAAACGTGCTAGCGGTATCCAACCAAACTCTAAAATTGTTGATAAAGTTGGTGCAAATAATGCTCCTCAAAAATCTAAAGTTGTTGAAAAAACAGGAACAAATAATGCTAAATCACAAAGAATTAAAGAAATTGAGGCAATAAGATTAAAAGAAGGTGAAACACTTTATGTTAATAAATATAGCCTTGAAGAATTGGTCACAATAAGAAAAAATAATCCAGGCGTTAATTTCGATGAAGTAATATCGTTGAAAAAAAATGAGCTTATTAGTTCATTAAAAAGTATGGATGCTAGTACTTTAGAAAAATTAATAACGTATGTATACAATAGTGATAATTTAAAATTAATTATTGGCAATGCCGATGAAACTACCCTTGTTAATGCTATTAGCAAATTAGATAGTGCTAATATGGGTATAGTAACAAGTAATTTAGATGTGGAGCAACTTAATAAGATATTATCAAATAAAAGTATTGACAGTGTTACTTATCATAACATAGTAAATAATTTAGAAATAGAACAATTGATACTATCAGGAAAATACGTTAGAGGATTAAAAGAAACAGTTGATGTTAAATTAAGAAGGAGTGATGCATCTAAAAAAGTTTCTACAGCATATTTATTAAATCTCATACAATCAGAATCAATTTTTAACGCATTTGCATATGATTTTAAGAATAATATGAATACATTGTTTCAAGGTTTATCGAAAAATGAAATAGCAAATGGCTTAAAGCAAATTGACGATATGATGAAAAGTAATGGATATTATTTTAAACTTAACAGAGTGCAAGAAAGAATGCAAAGCATTAAAAAATTTTATTTATCCCCAAGAGCGGTGGGCCTTAATGATTGGGCAGAAACAGTTATGATAAATAACTTTAGAAAGATGTTTTCATCTTTAGCTAGTGAATCGGATCTTTCTGACCTTAAAGGTACGTTTATATTTTTAGAACCTGAAGAATTTGCTAAATCAACTGCTAACCCTAGATGGATGGCTTTCAATAATGGTAGAGAAAGTGTAATGAGTTTAGCTTATTCGGATAAAATTATAAAAAGTACCATATCGCATGAAAGTTTACATCAGCTTTCTGCAAGACGGGCTTATACTGACCCGTCTACTGGAATTACATACATAAGGGCTGGATTAAGAGTGATTATTTGTGATTCAAATGGTCGTTCAATTAGTAACACAGGCATAAATGAGACTGTTACAGAACTTTTAAATGAATTAGCAATGGGAAAAGCCTATCCAACTAAAGAATTTTGTGGTTATACACCAGCAGTAAGAAGATTGAAGCAAATTTTAAATATGAATATAGAGGGTTTAGACATCGAAACAATTAAGTGTGCATACATCAATAATGATATATCACTCATTTCAAATCCCATAGATAAAATCACAGTCCCAAATTTTTTTGCAAACAAGTTAGGGCCAGCTTTTGATGAAGCGATAGGGGGAAATTTATCTAATCTTGATAAAATAGTTAGCGGGTTAAAAGTAATAACTAGTTAAAGGAGGAAAGTTATGAATAATGAAAAAATGGTAGAAGAAATATATAATAAAACTATTAATGATGTATTAAATGGAATTGATTATAAATATAGTGATGAATTATGTTTAGCTTACAAGGGGTATTTAAAAAATAATTATTTAAATTTTGATTTAAGTATTGGCGGAAAAAAACCAGAAGAATTAGCAATTTTGTTTGCTGATTTAGAAAAGTCAAAATGGCATGATTTAGATTCTGATGCTAAATTATCAGAATTATTAAGTGATCCAGCATTTGATAACATAAAATATATATCTAATACTGGTTTTAAATATGCTGAGTCAATGCTTAGCAAAAAATTTGAAACTGGTGCGGAGATAATAGTCCAACCAGTAATAGAAAAAGAAAAGGCTCTAGAAAGTATAGAAATGTTAAACAGATGCTATGAGCAAGTAAGAGATTTTAATAAAGATATAGCAAATTATTATGTTTCAGAAGGAATTATCGATTTTCAATATGCAAGTGGCATTACTGAAAATATGAGTTTAAGAATTGGTGGATTGAGTAGATACTAATAATTAATGAAAACTATATTTTGAATTAATAAAAAAATAAAGATTATTGATACTGAGGCTTATCAAGAAATTATTGAAGGCGTTAGAAAATCGAATAAGTAAATATTTATAAGAATAAAAGCCATAATAATACAGGTGATTATTATGGCTTTATTATGCCTTAAAATATTCAGTGCACGAATATTGGATGTTTCTATTAGTACCTTTAGAACTATGATAATGGTTCGAGGTGAAAAAATTATTAATGCGATATTGGCTTTTATTGAAGTTTTTATATGGTTTTTTGCGGCAAGAACCGCATTAACAACAAACGTAAATACAATATTAATACCTATTTCATATTCTTTAGGTTACGCAACAGGGTCATATATTGGCATGATTTTATCAGATCATTTTATTAAAGGAATAGTAGGCATTGAAATAATTACAACAAAAGATACTAAAGAATTAATTAAGAATATCAAAAAGCATAATTTTGGTGTATCAGAAATAAAATTAACTGGTGACGATAAAAAAATGTTATACATTCAAACAAAATCAGATTATTTAGAAAAGCTAAAAAATATTATAATTAAATACGATAAAAATGCCTTTATCATTGTTAATGATACAAAGTATGTAAGTAATGGGTGGATTAAATAAGTGACAAAACATATTCTTTATGATACAATTTTTAGGGGATTAAAATGACAATTTATAAAGAAACAGAAAGTAAATTTAATGAATTTTTTTGGACTTGTGAAGAAAAATTACGTAGTGATTTAAATATAAATTTTGATGAATTACAAAAAAATGGTAATTTAGATAATATGCGTGAGTATAGTAAAAAACTATCAATGATTAGTGAAAAATATCGCCATTCTCTTAGAACTGTTAAAAGTATAAAAAAATTAGCTAATGAGATGAATATGTCAGTTAATTTTGTAGAGATTTTTAAAATTGTGGCTCTTTTACATGATTTAGGAAGATTTAACCAAGCTCTTAGCAATAGTTCTTTTTTAGATATATATAATAACCATAGCGAAATAGGGGCAGAAATGCTAAAAAATGGTGGGTTTGATTATTTTCTAATTGATGAAAATATTAGACCGCTTTTATATGATTGTATAAAAAAGCATAATGATAGCAATAATACAAGAGAATATCAATTTCATATGGATAGTAATTTTGTTTATTGTGATCCATTAAAAGTATTAACTGGTAGCTATACGTTTAATGAATTTGAAAAAAAGATTATTTCGGTAACGTTGCAGCTTTTAAGGGATGTGGATAAAGTTGACCATCTGATTGAAAGAAAAAAAGGTGAGGTGGCTCCTTACGAAACTAATATGAAAGTTAAAAATATGGGCTTAGAAAAAACTGCTCAATATTGGGGAGTAAGGAAAAGTGATATTAAAGATGTTAATTCTACATGCGATTTATGTAAAAATCTTTATATAAATATTCCGAGAAATAGAATTCCAGTTGAAAAATTTGTAATTCCAGAAGATATCAAAACTAGAATATTTAATTTAGAAAAGATAGATTTAAATGTTATTAAATCTCGGGATGATTATAATTTTATAATGGCCTTAGTTACAGAAATATATTCAATCCTAAGCAATTTAAATTTCTTGGCAAATTATAAATTACTAAAAGAGTATCATGTTTTAGATGATATATATCTTCTATATCTTCCAGCATATAGATCTATAATAAAGGAATATATTGATTTTTATAATGAATATATTGAATCGTTAGCAAATGACACAAAAAATGGATTATATTTAAAAAAGCTTTCATAAAAGATTATGCTTAATAATTTTTAGGTTAGTTAATGTGTTAACTAATCTTTTTTAGTTTACACTTTTTTTAATAATTTTTTTAAATTATACGAAATATATGATATAATTTTTTATAGAATAATATGCATGTGTCTATTAAGACGGGAGGTAGTTAAATAGTATTTGAATGGAAAATTTATTGATACTATTGATAATGGTTATCATAATAATTGTTTTCTTTTTCTTTTACTTTAAGTATAAGTTTAAAAATTTTTTGCAAAAGTATTTCAATACGGGTGATTTAAAAGAAGCAATTAAAAAAAGTGAAATTACAGCTAGTGAGACTCCCAAATCTATTTCTAGTATGGAGCCAATATTAAAAGAAAAACTAGCACGTGATTTTCCAGATACAAACATAAATTACTTTAGAAAAGAAGCTGAGAGATTAATTATTGATAGTTTAAAAGCGATAGAAGATAATTCTACAGAAGGATTAGATTATAATTACAAAATTATTGCTTGGATTAACAGCAAGATTAAAAAAAATAAAAAAGACAATGTGCACTTTAATTCTATAAAATTTCATCAAACATCACTTAGTGGCTATTCTAAAAATGGTGTAGTAGCTACGATTGTGTTTTCTAGTAGTTTAGAGTATATGCTAGAAAAAAATGGTGGAATCGGTGAAAAAGTACAAGATAGATACAAAGTTGAATTTATTTATGTTATAGATGTAGATAAAGTGTCTGATGATGTAAAAAGTCTTGGGCTTAATTGTCCGAACTGTGGAGCCCCTGTTAAAACATTGGGAGCAAAATATTGCACATATTGTGGAACAGGAATTACTGAACTAGTTGATAGAGTTTGGACATTAAATAATATAAAAGATTATTAGAAAGAAAGAGGAAAATATGGGATTAATTAAAGCTGCTCTAAATTCAATATCTTCTGGATTTGGAGATCAATTTAAAGAGTTTGTGGAATGTCCACAAGTTGAAAATAACGTGATTATTCAACGTGGAGTTGTAAATCATGGGGAAGGAAATAAGCACGCTACGGAAGGCGTAATTTCTAATGGAAGTACAATAGCTGTTCCTCAAGGTATGGCTATGATGATTGTTGATAATGGTAAAATTGTAGAATTTACTGCTGAGCCAGGAACATTCACTTGGGATACTTCATCAGAACCTAGTATCTTTACTGGTGGATTAGGAAAAGGCATAATTGATACAATTAAAACCATTGGTTCACGTATAACTTTTGGAGGACAAACAGCAAAGGATCAAAGAGTATATTATGTTAATATCAAAACTATACCTGCATGTACATTCGGATCAAGTCAACCTGAAACTGTTTTTGATCCTATGTATGGAAGCGTTGAAATAACTTATAATGGTGAATTTAGTATCAAAGTTGAGGATCCAGTTATTTTAATAAATGAAATGGTTGGAGCTCATCCTGATGATACACTAACATTTGATGATATTTTTACAACTGAAGGTAGTCAAAATATTTTAAAAAGCAGATTTGCTCAAAAGATTAGTGAAGGTATTTCTAATATTATGCTTAAAAACAATATTTCATTTAACAGAATTCAAGCATATAAGTCAGATGTAACTGATCAAATGAATGAACTTTTAAATGAAGATTGGTACAAAAAATATGGTATTGTTGTAGCAGATGTTGCTTTAAGAATAAATGCATCAGAAGCATCAAGAAAATTAATTCAAGAAATGGATGCTGATATAGCTAAAACTACTCGTATGGGTCAAGCATACAGTAATAACATGGCTGGAACTATGGCTGCTGCTAGTGCTGAAGCTATGAAAAGTGCTGCTGGAAATCCAAATGGAGCTATGATGGGATTCATGGGAATGGGCATGAGCCAAATGCAAGGAAATAGTATGCTAAATACTGTAAGCAATATGCAATCAGAAACTCCTGTAACACCAAGTGCAGAAGGAGCAATGGAAAATGCTACGGTTGTAGCTGCTCAAGTATCTGGTGATACCGAAGTAAAACCTAAATTTTGTACAAACTGTGGAAAACCAGTTAGTGGCAAATTCTGTGGTGAATGCGGAACAAAAGTTGAATAAATAATGGAGGTGCCATATGAGTGAAGAAAAAAAGCCACGTTTCTTTATTCCTAGACGTAGTGTTGAGAATAAAATTGATAAACCGCTAAAGGCACCAGAAGAAGAAATCTTAATTGAAAAAAAAGAAGAAGAAAATAATTTAAAAGAGGAAGAGAAAGAAGTAATTCCTAAAACTTCTTTACCAGAAGAAAAAATAGATACATTAGAAGTTTTACCTAATGTTACTGAGACAAATACGCCTAAGGGAAAAAATCATAAAGAAGCAAAACCGAAAAAAGAAAAAAAGAACGTAAAAAAAGAACAAAAAATAATAGATGAGTCTTTAAATGTTTCATTAAATGAAAGAATTAAAAGGATTAATGAAGAAAATAAAGAAGTTAAAGAAGTAAGTGAGTTTATCAATGTTAATCCTAAATTTAATATGGCAAGGATAATATTGTTTATATTAGCAATAATCGCAATTATTATCCTTGTAAAAATGTATTTATAGGAGTGATGATATATGTATGGAATGGATTATGATTATGGCGCTGCTAGTACAGCATTAGGGACATCTTTTGCTGCACTAGGTGGTATGATGATATTTAGCGTTGCTGTAGCGGTATTTATGGTTGTTTGTTTATGGAAGATTTTCACTAAGGCTAATCAAGATGGTTGGAAAGCAATTGTCCCAGTTTATAATTTGTATATTTTAGTTACACAAATATCTGGTTTGAGTATTGGAATGTTTATTCTTTGTTTTGTGCCAATAGTACAAATATATCCTTTAATAAAATCAATTATAGAGTTGAATAAAAAATTCGGAAAAGGCATTGAAGGGGCTATCTTAATGTTATTGTTCCCTTATGTAATGTACCCAATATTAGCATTTGGTAAAGCAACTTATAATAGTAATCTTTCGGATAGTGATATAAATGCTAACAACGTTAATAATGTAGCTAATACAACTAATGCTAATACTGTTAATACTTCAAATGTTGTCACAAATGAAAATGGCCTAAATAATGGAGTAGTTAATGAAGTGAACGCTGGAGTTGGGGCTAGTGTTGCAGCACCAGAATTATCAAGTGATAATTTAAATGCACCTGGCATGAATACTAACAATGAATCTGGTTTTAATGTTACACCTAACAACTTTAGTGGTAGCGTAACACCAAATAATTTCAGTGGTACTGTTGGAAACTCTCTTCCGGCTAATAATAATGAGAATGTTAACCAACCTGCATTAGAAAATCAAGCACCAAGTGTGATGCCTATTGAAACTCCAGTAGAGGATAATCCTACGCCGGTAGTTAATACCCAAAGTGTTGAAGCGCCAGTTTCAAACGAGCCAGTTAATACCGAAGCTACAAAGTTTTGCCCACAATGTGGAACAAAGGTAAATGCAAGTGACGCTATGTGCTTCATGTGTGGTCATAAATTTTAATAATTAGGAAAGAATTAGTTCTTTCTTTTTTTTTTACAAAATGTTATAATCTTTTTTGTTATATGAGGAAGTGATTGTATGCGTTTACCAAATTATTTAGAAGCTAAAAAAAGGAATAAAGAAGAAGTTTCGTTTGTATATTTAAAAGATGATGTAAAAAAAGTCTTTGATGACAAAAAATTCTTTTTAAAAACTTATGGATGCCAAATGAATGTTCATGACTCAGAAGCTATTCGTGCTTACCTTCTACAATTAGGAGCTAAAGAAACAGACAACATGGAAAATAGTGATATAATTATATTGAATACTTGTGCCATAAGAGAAAATGCTCATGACAAAGTTTTTGGCTTTTTGGGTAGATGTAAACATTTAAAGAAAGAAAAAAGTGATTTAATCATCGCTATATGTGGATGCATGGCTCAAGAAGAAGGAGTTGTTAATGAAATTATTAAAAATCATCCTTATATAGATTTAGTATTTGGTACTCATAATATTCATGAACTTCCAGAATTAATATTAAAAAAAGAACATAGTCAAGAAATTGAAGTTTACTCAAATGAAGGAAATGTTTATGAAAATATGCCCTATAGTAGAGATTCTCGTATAACCGCTTGGGTTAATATAATGTATGGTTGTGATAAGTTTTGTACTTATTGTATAGTGCCATATACAAGAGGTAAACAAAGAAGTCGTCGTAAAGAAGATATATTAAAAGAAATTAATGATTTAAAAAATAATGGCTATAAAGAGATTACTTTACTAGGCCAAAATGTTAATGCTTATGGAAAAGATTTATGTGATGAAGATGATTTTGCAAGTCTTTTAGAAAGTGTAGCTAATACAGGAATTGAACGTATTAGATTTGTTACATCTCATCCTTGGGATTTTACTGATGAGATGATTGATGTAATCGCTAAGTATGATAATATAATGCCTTATATCCATTTACCCCTACAGTCAGGATCTTCGAAAATACTTAAATTAATGGGTAGACGATATACTAAGGAAGAATATCTAACTTTATTTAAAAAGATAAAAGAAAGAATAAAAAATGTAGCTATTACCACGGATATAATAGTTGGCTTCCCAAATGAAACTGAAGAAGATTTTAAAGGAACTTTGGATGTTGTTGATGAATGTCAATTTGATGGAGCATATACTTTTATATATTCAAAAAGAGAAGGTACTCCAGCTAGTAAGATGGTTGATAAGGTTTCACTAGAAGAAAAAGAAGATCGTTTGCAAAGATTAAATGAAAAAATTAATAAGTATTCTAATTTACATAATCAACGACTTGTTAATAAGGATGTAAAAGTTTTAGTTTTAGGTGTTAGTGAGAAAAAAAGCGATAAAGTTTATGGTTATACAGAAGATATGAAACTAGTTAATGTGTTAGCACCTAAAGAAACTATTGGCAATATCATTTTATGTCATATTGATGAAGCTAAAAGTTTTAGCCTTGATGGCCATATAGTGAATGAATAGAAGATACTTTGCTTTTCTTCTTTTTATTATAAGTTTATATGAAACGCATGTGAAGTACATTTCACAAAAGAAAATGAATTTACTAAAAATTAAGCAAATGATATGGACTTTGAGTTTCATCTTTATAATATAATGCTTACTTTGATATTAAAAGAGATAAATGGCTGTAATAAAGTTCATAAAATTTAAAAGTTGCATATGAAGAATTAGATTGTGGAGATAGGGAAAAAACTTTAAAAAATTGTCAGTATGCTTGTATAATTAATACTTTTCAAATGAAAAAAAATAGATTATAATTATTATGATAAGGAGGCTAGAGTATGAAGTTGAAATACAAATTGTCTTTATTAGTAATAGCTATTTTACTTGCTATTACAACAACTATTGGCTCTAGCTACGCTATATGGGTTACAGAAGTTAGCCAAAGTAGTACTAATGTTATCAAATCAGGATGTTTTAGTTTGTCATTTGTTGATACAGAAAACAATGTAAGTACTAGTATAAATCTTAAAAATGCTTATCCATTAACGGATGATAAAGTAACAAATTTAAAACCATATAAAGTAACAATAACAAATACATGTTCTATAAAAGCTTATTATGAGTTATCATTAAATACTTTAGTTAGTAATACTCTATTAGATCAAGATATAAAAAGTGATTTAACTAATACCACTACTAATACAAGCTTTTCTAAGAAGATTCTTACGGACTTAGATAAAATAGCTCTTAATAATGTTCTAAATGAAGAAGCTATTAAAAAGAGCTCACAGATAAATACTAGTTATTTACTTGCTAATGGTTTATTAAACCCAGAAGAATCAGTTTCATATGAACTTAAATTATGGGTTAATGGTGATGCTAGTAACGACGCTATGAATAAAAAGTTCGAAGCAATTGTTGGTTTGGCCGCATATGCAACAGGTGATTAATATAAAGAAATGTAAAAATGTGAAGTTTAATTCACATTTTTTTAAATTTAATGGACAAGAAAAAACTGGCTGTGCTATACTATTTTTATATAATAGGAGGAAGAAATGGAAGAGAATACAAATGAAAAGGCTAAAAAACGAAACAAGATAATAGGAGTTACTATAGGTCTTGTAATCGTAGCAATTGTGGCAGTTAGTATATCGTATGCTTACTGGCAAGTGACAAAAACCCAACAAGATAAAAATACGATGATTTCAGCTTGCTTAGACTTAGATTTAACAAGTGAAACAGAAGGAATAAAGTTACAAAGTGCTATACCTATAACTGATGCTGAAGCAGCACTCTTAACAGGATATACATTCAAAGTAACTAATAAATGTTCTTATGATATAAAATATACAATAGGTTTAGATGCTCTAGAATCAACTAATAATAATTATATGGATTTTAAATATGTTGATGTAAAGCTTGATGATAACGCTAAATCTAATTATGCTGCATTAGAAGATGTAGTAAGGGATGGTGTAAGAGCAAGTAAAAAGTTATCAGTTGCAAAGGTTAAAGCAAATGCAGCTAATACTCATACATTAAGAGCATGGATCGATTTTAATACACCAGTTGATCAAAACGCTAAATCATTTAAAGGAAAAATCTATATAACAGCAACTCAAGCAGATAATCAAAAGAAAATAACTAATTATGGTGCAGAACTAGCGAGTGGTGATGTTTCAAGAGATAGTAGTAGTAGTGTAACATACACTGTATATGATAGTGGTACACTAGTATATAGTGGTGAAGGAAAAGTTGTTGTTACTGATAATCTCACATTCTTGGAAAAAATATATTTTCCACTTGTTGGTTTAACAGATGAAGAAAAGGCATACAATGACACAAACGAAAGTGCAAGTTTAATGCAATTAATTTTATTCGCATCATATGTTAATAATTTAAATGATGATGAATGGAAAACTGCGATGGGAGATGATTCGTTAACTGCTGAAACAGCTAAAGCTCAAGTTGCTGAAATGATAAATGCATCATCAAATCCAACTTTAGCTAAAAGTATTTATGATAAATGCTTGGCTGTCAATATAAATAAAGTGGTGTTAGAAGATGGTATAACTTCACTAAGCTCTGGAATGCTTCCGCTTTTTGCGGATACAATTGAATTTTCCCCAAGTGTTACTGAAATCGAAGGAGGCTCTATTATGTATGATTTTATGATACGTAATTTAACAATTCCTGAAACAGTAACTACTTTTGCCGGAGCTTTTGAATATGTTAATATAGAAAATCTAACAATTAACGCAAAAGCAAGTGAATTATCATTCGCTGGTACTATAAATAATTTGAAGATAGGAAATGATACAGGTTTAACAACTTTAAACTTTATTAAAGATGGCTTAACTACTAAGAAAATATATATTCCATCTACAGTTACAAATATAACTGGTACAAATTACTATATTGAGAATAAATCAACTGTTGAATTATATATGTATGGTCCACAAAGAACAATAACAGGTTTAACAGAATCAGAGTTTAAATCTGTAACATGGAATTACACAGAGTAGGTGATCAAATGGAAAAGAAAAATAAGAAAAAAGCAATAATAATAACTTGCGTAATAATAGGAATTATTGCTACAGTTGTAGCTATATCAACATATGCTTTTTGGCAAGTATCAAAAAGTCAATCAGATACAAATGATATTGTAGCAATGTGCTTAGATATTAATTTGTCTAGTGATGATACTGGCCTTTCAATATCAAATGCTTGGCCAACAAGTGATGAGGATGGACTTCAAAATGCACCGGTTTACACATTTTCAATAACTAATAATTGTTCAAAAGATGTTTCGTATTTAATAGGTTTAAGATTTTTATATCAAGACTTATATGATGTGTATGGAGAAAATGCACCAGGTGTATTGTCTGGTAAATCAATAAAATTAGCATTGGATGGCGGAGTAATAGGAACATTAAACGACTATTTTAAGGAGGATGGATACCTTGTAAATGATTGGGGCGGTGAAGGTGGAATTTATGGATTTCAATTTGAATTGAAAGAAGAAACCATTCCTGGATCTACTGATTCACAAAAAAGTGTTATAACTCACAAAATACAAATGTGGATTGATGAAAACGCTTCAGTTGAAGAACAAGGTAAAGCGTTTACTAGTAGAGTAACAATAACAAGCCTTCCTAATCAGAATGAAGAGTACGCACAGGCAACTAGGGAAGAATGCTTCCAAATGACAGATGATGGAAAAATTTATGGATATGATGCAACTTGTGGAACAAATGTAGTAATACCTAATACTATAAATGGCAAAGTAGTAAAAACAATTGGTCAAGATGCTTTTAAAAATGTCACCTATGTTGCTGATGTTGGTTGTACGAACAATACTAATACAGCAACTTGCGTAATAGTAAATCAGAACTATTTCAATAAATTAGCAGAATTGAAAAGTACATATCCAACTCGTAAATTTTATTTGATTACAGACAGTAATTTACCGGATTTTTATGATTATTATGCGTATAAATTTAATAGCGATGGTTCTATAGATTTTACAAATGGTACAGAGAGTCGTGGTCAAAAAGATACAGTAATATTAGGAACCTTAAAAGATATTGAATCATTAAAAGTAAGTAAAGTTGACTTTTCAAACGTAAAAAGTCAATTGGTCATTGAATCTGAAGCATTTTCAACTATAGCTGGAAGTTCAGGTCATACAGGGCTTGATGATGTTAAGTTTAGTTTTAACAATTTGTATTTTAAGATTAAGAAATTTGCTTTTTCTGGCTTAAAAGCTACTAATTTAACTTTATATCCATTTAGTATTGTTGATGAACAAGCATTTACTAAAATTGATTCATCTAGTGGACATGATGGCGTTGTAGAGAACTTATATATTAAAGCTGGTAATGTTGGTAGAGGTGTTGTGGGTGACGTCAACCAGGCTGGCACAGTTAATTTTAATTTTGACTTTCCAGTTAAAAACGTAATCGTTGAAGAAGGTATTGAACGTATCAATAATATAAAGTTTGATAACCAATATAGTGCAACAGTTTCATTACCATCTACGGTTAAAGAAATCTATGGTAAAATCAACGGCACAACGCTTAATATTAACAAGGAAAAATATGATGATAATTGTAAATTGTCGGTAAGATTTCCTGACTATGGAACTAATGAAAATGATTTAAATTGGCTTCCAAGTACTAAAACTTGTCCTTAAAGAAAAAAAATCAATAGTTTTAAACTATTGATTTTTTTTATTCTTTGTAATTTTTTTCAAAGTTCCAAGCATCTTTGCACATGTCTTCTAGGCTTTTTTCAGTATAGAAATTAAGTTCTTTTTTGCTCTTAGTTGTATCTGAATAACATGTGGCGATGTCGCCTTTTCTTCTTTCTACTATTTTATAATTAATTTTAACATTATTAGCTTTTTCAAAGGCTTTAATCATATCAAGAACGCTATAACCAACACCAGTACCTAAGTTGTAAATAAATAATCCTTTATTTTCTTTATTTAGTTTTTCTAAAGCTTTTATATGACCTTTCGCTAAATCCACAACATGAATATAGTCTCTAACACCAGTACCATCTTTAGTGTCATAATCATCACCAAAAACTTGTAGTTCCTTAAGTGTTCCTTTAGCAACCTTTGAAATAAATGGCATTAAATTGTTTGGCTTTCCTTTAGGACTTTCACCAATCAAACCACTCTCATGAGCTCCGACAGGGTTAAAATATCTTAAAATTGCAATATCCCAAGTATTATCTGAAATATATAAGTCCTTCAATATTTTCTCTACCATTAGTTTACTAGTTCCATAAGGATTAGTGGTTCCACCAGTTTCAGAGTCTTCTGTTATTGGAATAACTTTAGGATTTCCATATACAGTAGCACTTGAAGAAAAAACTAATTTTTTAACATTAAAATCCGCCATAACTTTAAGCAAATTAAGTATTGTTGAAACATTATTTATATAATACATTACTGGTTTTTCAACAGATTCACCAACAGCCTTAAATGCCGCAAAATCAATAACTGCATCTATTTTTTCTTCCTTGAAAATATTTCTTAAGAGGTTTTCGTCTAACATATTTCCTTCATAAAGCTTAATCTTTTTACTGGTTATTTTTTCAACATTTTCAATAGCACTTGGTAAACTGTTTGAAAAATTGTCTAAAACCACAACCTCATAATTATTGTTTAGTAATTCTACACAGGTATGAGAACCAATATATCCAGCTCCACCTGTTACGAGTATTTTCATATTTCACCATCCTATAAAAAAATTATACCATAAAATAATTATGTATAGTATAATTATAATGTGAAAGTGGTGAAATAATGGAAATACCAAAGCATGTAGCGTTTATACTTGATGGTAATGGTAGATGGGCCAAAGAAAAAGGATTAACAAGAAGTGAAGGACATAGGGCTGGATTTTCAAGATTACATGATTTATGTAAATATATAATTAATAAAGGTGTAAAAGTATTTAGTGTTTATGCATTTTCTTGTGAAAACTTTAAAAGAAGCAAAGAAGAAGTATCATTTTTGATGGAATTGTTTGTTAAAGGCTTTAAAAAATATAGTAAAGAATTAAAAAGAGAAAACATAAAAATAGTTTTTTCAGGAATAAAAGATTATCCTCTTCCAGAAAGAGTTATAAAAATAATGGAAGAAGTCGAAGAGGAAACCAAAGATAATGAAAAGGGTATTTTTAATATTTGTATAAATTATGATGGTCGAAAAGAAATAGTAGATGCGACTAAAAGAATAGTAAATGATGTTTTAGATAAAAAATTAGATAAGGATCTTATTAATGAAGATTTATTTAATAAATATCTTTATCAAAATCTACCACCAATTGATTTACTTATTAGAACAAGTGGTGAATATAGATTAAGTGGCTTTATGTTATATCAAGCATCTTATGCTGAGTTTTATTTTCCTAAAACATATTTTCCAGCTTTTCAAAATGAAGATTTTGACAAAGCTTTAGAAATATATAATGATCGAGAAAGAAGATTCGGTGGAATAAAGGAAGGATAAAAATGAAAAGAAAGCAAAAAATATCAATAATTTTAGCAATATTATCAATGATAATTGGAATAGTTATAATTTCTCTCCCAATTTTAAAGCTAGTAAATTTTAAAAGAACAATTTTTTTATCATTTTTAACAATTGGTATATTTAACTTAGTATGTTTTATATATACTCATAAAGATAAAGATTTAGAAAGCTTGTATACTTTTATAGCTTGTACATTAGTAGCTATATTATCAATCTTTTTAAACTTTAAAAAGAGTATTAATTCAGCGCTTGTATTAATGTTATTTGTGGCATTATTATCATTTGTTAGACTTAAAAAAGCTGATTATTATCATGATCGAAAGAATAAAGCGTGGATAATCCAAATGGCTACACTATCAATCTTTGTATTAGCAGGGTTATTATCATCGCTTAATTTATATTATACATCAGAAATAAAAGTGTTAGTATTTGGCTATTTCTTTTTTATAAATGGTATACTTGAATTAGTTGATCCATTAATATTATATTTGGAGAATTTAAATGAAAATCGTAAATGATTTTGAAGATTATACAATACTTGATATGGCCGATGGTGAAAAGCTTGAAAAATGGAATAAATATATTTTGCTTAGACCTGATCCTCAAATTATATGGAATGAAAAAAGACATCCTGAATTATGGAATAAGGTAGATGCTATTTATCATCGTAGTAATACAGGTGGAGGGCACTGGGAAGTATTAAATCCTAATTTAAGAAACTGGCAAATAAAATACCAAGATATGACTTTTAATTTAAAATTAATGAACTTTAAACACACAGGTTTGTTTCCAGAACAAGCATATAATTGGAATATAATAAGAAAAACTATAAAGTTAGCCAATCGCCCAGTAAAAGTTTTAAATTTGTTTGCTTATACTGGTGCTGCTTCGGTTGCAGCTTTAATGGAAAATGCCTCAGTAGTTCATGTTGATTCTTCTCGGGGAATGATAGATTGGGCTAAAGAAAACACTTTGTCTAGTAAGGTTAGTGATAAAAATATTAGGTTTATTGTAGATGATTGTGTTAAATTTGTAAAAAGGGAAATTAGAAGAGGCAATAAATACGATATTATTTTAATGGATCCTCCAAGTTTTGGAAGAGGAGCAAAAAATGAAGTTTGGACTCTCGAAAAAGAACTATTTAATTTAGTTAAATTGTGCAATGAACTTTTATCTGATGATCCATTACTATTTATAATTAATTCTTATACAACTGGTTTATCTAAAACAGTGTTGGAAGATATTTTAAGATTAACGGTAATGAAAAGCAAAAAAGGCTTTTTAGATAGTGATGAGTTGGGAATCAAAGAAAAGGAAAGTGAGCTTATTCTTCCTTGCGGAATTTATGCAAGATTTTCAAAGTATCATTTAGATTAATCTCTACATATTTTAATTATTGTGATACATTATATGAGTATTATAATATTAATGAGACATAGTGTCTCAAAAAAGTTGGAATACCCTTGCCACAGTAGGGAATTAAAAAAGTGACCAGTTTTTAAAAAACTGGTTTTTTTATTTTTTCTTCATAAAAAAATCTTTTTAACATAGCTTTTATTAGGAGGATTGATTTTATGAATTGTGTAATACCTTATACTAAAGAAATTAAATTTGATAGTAAAATAAAAGAAATTACAAGCATTTCTTTGGAACATGAACTTAGCATAAATGATACTGAAATACTTGGTAATTTCTTAGTAAGTGGAGAATATAAAACTCATGAGCTTAGCGTTAATAAAGAAAAATTCGATTATACTTTGCCATTTTCTATAGACATACCAGAAAATTTAGTAAAGGACTCTATTAAATTTAATATAACTGATTTTTCTTATGAAATACTAAATGAAAATGTTTTAAAAGTAATGATAGAGTTTACAGTAACTGCTCAAGAAGAAGAAAAAAAGGAGGAAATTTTTGTAAAGCCGGAGGAAGACCCCACTATTGAAAATGAGATTGTAATGCGTGAAAATGAACCTGTTGAAGAAGATATAGTTGAAGAAAAAGCAGATGAAAATGACTCTAAAGAAGAACAATTCCCAGATGAATTAAAAAGGGACAATATAAATGAAGTCATAGTAAATGAAACAATTAGTAAAGCTACCGATAGCTATAAAACTTTTCATGTTCATATTGTAAAAGATACTGAAACCATTGATACTATATGTGAACTTTACAAATGTAGTAAGGATAATATCAGTGAGTATAATGATTTAAGTAAAATAATGCCAGGAGATAAATTAATAATATTAGAAGATGACTAAAAGTCTCGATGTTCTAAAAGATATTTATAAGCCCCTTAAATATACAATAAAAGGTCACGCTACTATTCTTGAAACGACTAGTGGTGACTTTGTTTTAAAAGAAAAGACAAAAGATTTAAAAGAATTGTATTCATATTTAGAAAGTAGAAATTTTAATTATTTTCCAAAGTTAATAGACCATTCAAGAAGAAGTGTGAATGTATTTGAATATATAAAAGATACTGATATGCCTAGAGAACAAAAAGCAAGTGATTTAATAGATGTTGTTAGCTTACTACATAATAAGACCAGTTATTTTAAAGAAGTAAGCAAAGACAAGTATCAAGAAATTTATGAGAATATTATTAGTAACATTAATTATTTAAATGAATATTATAATAATACATACGAAGCATTATTTATGGAAAGTACTCTAAGTCCAGATAAGTACTTATTCATGAGAAATGCTTATAAAATATTTTTGGCTTTAAAGTTTTGCCAAGACAATTTAGATGACTGGTATGATTTGGTGAAAGATGAAACTAAGCAGAGGGTAAGCTTAATTCATAATAATCTAGAAACAGATCATTTTATTAAAGGTGAAAAAGATTATCTAATTAGTTGGGATAAATCTAGAATAGACACTCCCATTCTAGATATAGTAAATTTCTATAAGAAAGAATATTTTAATTATGATTTTTCTGTTTTGCTAAAAGAATACTTAAAAAAGTATCCTCTTTCAGAGGCAGAATTAAAACTATTTTTCATAGTTATATCTCTACCACCCAAGATTGAGTTTAAAGATAGTGTTTTTATAAATTGTAAAAATATTAGATGCGATTTAGACTATATATTTAAGACAGAAGAATTAGTGAGGCCATATTATTCTAAAGAAGAGGAAGAATAATAAACTCACTTCAATTAATAAAATAAATATATTAAATCTAAACGGAAAGATTAAAGTTATAAGTGTTTGATAAAATATTAATACACTTAGGAAAAGTATTCCTGCTATGGTGAAAAAGCCACCATTATTACAACCTCTTAGTCTCATCTTAGTCACCTATTATAAATTATGTATAAAATGTTTTTTTGTATATTTGATAAGCCTATTTATAGGCTTTTTTAAATGGACAAAATAGTATTAATATGTTAAAGTTATATTAGGAAAGTAGGAGTAAAATGAAGAAGGGCTTTACTTTAGTTGAATTATTAGCTGTAATAGCTGTATTAGGTATTATTTCTTCTATAGCGGTAGTATCTTACTCTAAGGTTATTAAAGACAACAAAGTTAGAGAATGCAAAAGAAAAGTAGCATATATAGAACAAAAAGCTATTGAATATGCGAATGAAAATCCAAAGGCATTTTATGATATCTCACCAACATCTGGAAGTAATTCAGAAGAAACAACCTATGACATAACTTTTTTTTATAAACCTAGTATAAACTTTTTGAATAATGATGTTATGAGTATATGTAATTTAATAGCTCAAAAAAGTGCATATACGTGGGATACTAAAAGTCAAATACATAAATGTGAATGTGAGGAATTTAAAAATCCAATAACAAATGAATATTTGCGTATAAGGATTGTTTTATCAATTAATAAAATCACAGGTGCAAGAAGTGCAAAAGCTTTTAATGCAGCGGGAGGAGATGTGTGTTAATGCTGAGTAAAAAGGGCTTTTCTTTTGTTGAAACTATTGTAATGTGTGCAATTTTAATGATTGGATTGCTTTCGGTTTATAAAGGATATACTTCATCTATTGGCGTTCAAGAACGAAGATTAGACAGTACAGGTGTTAGTGATGAAATAAAAATAATTAATATTAGAAATTACCTTTTTGAAAACGTAGATGGTTTTAGTTGCGAATATGGCGAGGGGACATATTTAGGTAAGAAATTAATAACTAAAACATATAATAAAACTGGTCCTATAGGAAATGAGTGGCACAATAAAGAAGGAACAATCAATCTTGATCCGACAATTAAAAATATAAATAATCTAGAATCTTTAAAAGTAATTACATGTAAAAATCAATATGGTTATAAAGACGAAATAAAAAGCTGCTCTGATAAAGAACGTTATTTGTTTATTGCATATTTTAAAGAAAAAATTACTGGTACAGAAACAATGGCTACTTTAGAGTGTCCAAAAAAATAATAAATGAGGTGAGTCATGAAAAAAAATGGATTTATTTCAACTTCAATGATATATAGTTTTTTTATAGTATTTATTCTATTAATGATAGCAACACTTATGTCATTAACTAATAAATATTATTTGAAAAAGAGGTACACTGCAAATATACCAGATCCAATGGCGTACGACTGCACTGTTGGTGATACTCTCAAAGATTGTCTTTTAAAAGCTGAGTATAAGGAATATAAAACTGGTAATTCAAAATACGGAGATACATTTAAAGATGTTAGCTTTGATATCGAAGAAATAAAAAAAGCTTTAAACAAAAGAGAAAAGCCTGATTTTTTAGAGGTGGCCACAACAGAGGAAGGAATGTTTATGGCTGTAGATGATCTTGGGAATAGTTACTATTATCGTGGAGCTGAAGATGATAATTATGTTGTTTTTGCTGGAAGATTATGGCGTATTATAAGAATAAATGGAGACGGTAGCATAAGAATCATATTAAACACTTCATTATATTCAAAAGATATATTAGAAGGGTACGATACAAGTATTTGCAATAGTTATGCTTGTTACACAACATATTTAGATGATTTTACTAATATGAATCCTTCTAAAATGGGTTACATGTATGCAAAAGGTAAAGGAGATTTGGGAAATAATTTTGGAATTAATAAATATCTTAATAATCATGATTCTTTAGTTAAGAATAAGGCTGATCGTTTTTATGAAAGAGTAATAAAAGGAAATTTTGTGCTATCCAATGGTGAAACATATTCTCCGAAAGATTTCGTAAAAGAGGGAAGCTTATTCGTTGGAGATAAAAACATTATTAACGAGTGTGATAAAGCTGCTGATAATGGATGTAAGAACGATGATTTTGAGCTTGGAAATTTTATTTCAAATGTGGATGAAGATAGTTTTTTTAAGAAACTACAAAGAAAATATGAATTAGCCGTATTTAAGTGGGGTCAAAGGTATTATAAAGGCATTGGTAGATTATTATATTATAACAATAATAATGGTTCTAGTATTGTAAAACCAACTCTTAAATGTGAGAGCTCCGCAGATGCTGCAATTTTTAAAGAAAACTCAATTTATAATTTAAGTTGTTATTCATATGGAAGCAATACCAATAATATTACTGACGATAATGAATTCAAAAATGCTACAACCAATAAAGGAAACAAATCATTAAAATACCCAGTGGGAACAATATCAGCTGACGAAGTTGCTATGGCTGGTGCAGTTGCGGGAAAAGCTAACAAAGAATTCTATCTATTTAATGCTGAGAAGAAAATTAGCGATAATATAACAACACAAGATAGTTTTTGGACAATGACGCAGGGGATGGCAGATATGAATGGTTTTAATGACACAACAGCACATAAGTTTTTAGCCGGATTTGTTGAAACAAAGGACTCGAAACTTAGTGGCGGTGGAACAAAAATGGCACCATATTATTTTGCAGTAACTAATAATGGTGAACTTAAGATTGTTGCTGGGGATTTATCATATGGTGTAAGGCCAGTAATTAATTTGAAAGAAGATGTTGTACTATGTTCGGGAAACGGTTCTAAATCATCACCTTATGCAATTAAAGTTAGAGGGAATGGAGGCTGTTCATCCGTTGAATAAAGTAAATAATAAAGGAATGACATTAGTCGAATTACTTGTCTCAGTTGTTCTTTTAACTGGTGTTATGGTTTTTATGTATAGATTGATCAGTGATGTTAAATTTCAAAAGAAAAAAATAGATACAAAGTACTCAAATTATATGAAAATTCAAGAAATAGAATACACGGTTACTGATTATATCAACAAAATAAATGCTCTTTCTAAAAATGGCGGAAATGCTTCCGTAGTACTTGCAGAAGGCTTTGGCGGCAGCACAATTGAAAATAGACGGATAGAAGATGCATTTGCATATGGGATTCATGAGCCTAAATCTGAACAGAGCCCTTTGTTAATAAAGGATAAATGCGATAGATTAGATTGTAATGGAATAATTATTAAAACATATAATAGTGGCATAATCCAATTGAAAAATGCTCATATTAGTGATCATTATATTTATGAAAGAAATGGGTATGATCATATTTCTACAGATTCTACTTCTACAATGAACACTTGGAAGTTTGAAAATACAAAAAAAATTATGGGATGCAGTTCAGCGATTCGAGAAAATAATAATGATATTCAAATCATTAGAAAATATTATATTATAAATAAAGACAGCCAAATTGCTGGTGTGATTGAAATTCCATTTAGAATTTCAAGCATCAAAGCCATAGTTTACGGTGGTACTTGTGAAGAGCAATATACGTTAGGCAGTGAACCATTATATCGACTTAAGGAAAATTGTGATAAAAATGGAATTTATGATATAATTCCCGAAAATAACTGTGATTCAAGCGACTTCAGAACTGCTTTAGAAAAGGCTAGATCTAGTTATAGTTATTAATACACTAATAATCATTGATAATAGCCTGCCAAATAAAAAGTATTTATATGATAAATTAGTATCTTTTAAGATACTTTTTATTTGCATGTGTATTGATAAACCACCAAAGGAAATAAACATAACTGCTATTATCTCTTTTAATTTAATATTGTTAATTATTGTTAATGCATTTAAACCTTGTGTTAGTTCTAAAAATCCCTTTATGAATACTTGATTAATTGGGTCTAAGTTAAATATATTTATTAAAAATGTTGATAAAAGAATGAAAAAAGTGATGGTTCCTAAAATCATTAATAAAGTATTCATACATTTAGAAATAGATATTGAAAGGGATGGGTTTTCATTCTTTTTTAAATTGGGATTAATTTTATTAAAGGGTATAAAAATACTTATAATAAAATTAGATATGTAAGTTATTAATATTAATTTAATGGTTGTTTTATAATTAAAGATCGTAGATAACATAGTAATTAGAAATATGGGACTTGCAAAATATGTGAAGGTTAGTAAATTATTTGCCATAACATTATCGATTGTCTTATTTTTATAAAGTTCTTTTATTATAATGGCGTTACTTGGGGAGCCACTTATTATACTTAATAACATAGTGTAATATTTGATACCTTTTTCTTTAAATATTTTAGAAATATAATAAGAAAAGTTATAATCTAATAAAATATTGTTTATCATTATCATGGGAAACAAAGAGGGAAACACTTTCTTTATAAAAAGACTAATACTATTAATAATTGATGAATTAATTAATTTATTATTAGTTAGTGAAAAGTATAAAAATAGTAAACTTCCAATGATTATTAAGTAATCTTTATAATTCTTTTTCATATTCTCTCCATTTTTTGCTATAATTGTTATGGTGATGATATTGTTTACTAATATATATGAAAAAATAAAAGAATTTATCAAGAATAATTTAAAGGAATTAATAATAATAGCTGTTTTAGTGGCTTTATTTTCAATAGAGCTTCCTTTTGTTATTTATAAACCAGGTGGGCTAGTTAATTTAAATAATCGTATAAATGTTAAGAATGGCTATGAAACAAAAGGAAAAATAGGTATGTGTTATGTTTCGATGCTTAAAGGAAAAATACCATTTGTGTTGTTATCATATATTATGCCTAATTGGGACTTAGAAAAAAGTGAAAATGTAACTTATGATGGTGATAGTGTTTCAGAAACTTTAAAAAAGGATCGGATTCAAACTCAGGAATCTATAGATAATGCTATTATATCTAGTTATAAATTAACGGATCATAAGCTGGATATTACAGGATATCATAATCATGTAATATATGTTCTTAAAGATGCAGAGACTACTATTAAAGATTATGATGAAATAATATCAATTGATGATATTGAGATTAAAAGTCTTGCGGAAATGAAAAAAATAATTAATTCTCATAAAGAAAATGATGTTTTAAATATTTTAGTTAAAAGAGGAAAAAAAGAAGTTTTAACAACGAGTAAAGTATTTAAAGTTGATAATGAACTAAAAATAGGTGTCTCAGTTATAACAACATATGATTATGTGACAAATCCAGAAGTAAAGATAAAAACTAAAGAAAGTGAATCAGGTCCAAGTGGAGGATTAATGATGGCTTTAAGTATTTATAATAAATTAACTAAAGAAGATATAACAAAAGGTAAAATTATTGCTGGGACTGGAACTATAGATGCATCTGGTAATGTCGGAGAAATAGGTGGAGTTAAATATAAGGTTTTAGGAGCTATAAAAAAACATGCGGATGTATTTTTATGTCCGGAAGAAAACTATGATGATGCGATTAAAGCTCTTAATGGAAATAAGAAGTTAAAAGTAATAAAAGTTTCTACTTTAGAAGGAACTATAAAGGCATTAAAAAACTTAGATTAAAAAAGTCTTTTATTTAAGTGTTTATTATGATATAATGTATTCATGACAGATTTAAGTGGGCAAAAACCCACTTTTATTATTAACTAAATGAGGTGAGGTATGAATTTAGATAGTTTAAAAGAAAAAATAGCAGAGGCACTAAAAGATAAGAATATTATCGTATGTAGTGTAACATACAAGAAAAATGGTAAATATAACTTTCTAACAGTGGAATTAGACAAGGTAAATGGTATTGATATAGATACTATTGTAGATGCAACCCACATAATAAATCCTATAGTGGATAAAGAAGTAACTACTAAGGATAGTTATATTTTGGACGTTATAAGTAAGGAAAGAGGATAATATGAATAGTAAAGAATTAATTAAAGCTTTAAATAATTTAGCTGAAGAAAAAAATATTAGTAAAGATGTCATTTTTGAAGCGTTAGAATTAGCTCTTCAAACGGCTTATAAAAAGAATTTTGATTCTAAGACCAATGTTAGAGTAGACATTAATAGAGAAACTGGTGAAATTAAAGTATATTCTTATTTAATTGTTGTTGATGATGTTGATTTTGGAACAGAAGAAGTAGACGAGGAAGGAAATGTTGTTAAAATTCCTCCTAAAATAAATCCAGATGCTCAAATTATATTAGAACAAGCTGAGGAAATGGTTCCAGGAATAAAGGTTGGAGAAACAATTGAAAAAGAAGTAACTCCTGAAGATTTTGGTAGAGTAGCAGCCGCAACCGCTAAACAAGTAGTTACTCAAAAAATTAGAGAAGCTGAAAAAGAAAGTATTATTAATGAATTTCAAGATAAAGAATTTGAAATGATGCTTGGGTTGGTAGCTATGGAAGATGCTCGTAATTATTATATCGATTTAGGTAGAACAAGAGGAATTCTTCCAAAATCAGAAATAATTCCTGGTGAAGAAATTAAAATGGGTTCTAATATTAGAGTTTATATAACAAAAGTTGAAAATGGACCTAAGGGACCAGTTATTCTTTTATCACGTAAACATTATGGATTCGTTAAAAGACTTTTTGAAGTTGAAATACCAGAATTGCAAGATGGAACAATTGAATTATATGCTGTAGCTAGAGAAGCTGGTGTTCGTAGTAAAGTTGCAGTATTTTCAAACAATGAAAAAATTGATCCAATCGGAGCATGTATTGGTGAACGTGGATCAAGAATAGGAAGTATTTTAAAAGAATTAAATGGTGAAAAAGTAGATCTAGTACTATATAGTGAAGTTCCTGAAGAATTCATAAAGAACGCTCTTTCCCCAGCTAAAGATGCGATTGTAAGTATTACTGATCCAGTAAAGAAAGAAGCGCTAGCAATTGTAAGTGATGATAATTTAAGCTTAGCTATTGGGAAAAAAGGCTCAAATGTTGTGTTAGCTAGCAAACTTACTAAATATAAGATTTCTGTAAAAACATTAAAACAAATTAATGAAGAAGGAAATAAATAAAACTTGGAGGGCGCATGAAAAAGATTCCGTTAAGAACATGCATCGTTACCAAAGAAAAGCTTGAAAAGCGTGATTTATTAAGGATTGTTAGAACTCCGGATAAAGAAATTTTAGTTGATGAAACTGGCAAAAAAAATGGTAAAGGGGCATATATAAAAAAAGATATAACGATAATTGAGAAACTAAAAAAATCTAAGGCTTTAGATAGAGCTTTGGATATCGAAGTTCCCGATGAGTTTTATGAAAATTTAAAAAATATATTACAATAAAGAAAGGGTGAAAATATGACTGTTAAAGAATATGCGATTGATGTGAATTTAACACCAGCTGAAATATTAAAAAAATGCCAAGAGTTAGGTATTGAGGTAAAAGATGCAACTGACGTTTTAACTGATGATGATATTATTTTACTTGATAATACAATTAATCTTATTAGTACTGATGATGATGTAACATTTGATGAGGCAGATGAAATTGATGATGTTGTTGAAACTATTATCGAAAGCGGTAATATTGAAAAACACATGGATACTCATACTAAAAAGCAAAAATTAAAAAAGCAAAATAAATCAGATAGTGCTAAAGAGTTTAAAAATTTAAAGAAGGAAATGTATAAGCACAAAGAAAAGCTAAAATCAAATGAAGTAAAAAAAGATATTGTATTATATAAAGAAAATATGACGGTTAATGATTTAGCTGCGGCACTAGATATAAATGGTGCTGAAATAATAAAAAAATTAATGTCTTTAGGGATGATGTTAAATCTAAATCAAAGTATTGATTATGAAACAGCTGAAATAGTAGTTTTAGATTATAATAAGACTTTGAAAAAAGAAGAAACACAAGATGTTGCTAATTTCGAAGAATTTGAAGTCATAGATAATGAAGAAGATTTGGTTAAAAGGCCTCCAATCGTAACAATTATGGGGCATGTTGATCATGGCAAAACAACCTTATTAGATTATATACGTAATAGTCATGTAGTTGATAAAGAATTTGGTGGGATAACTCAACACATAGGAGCTTACCAAATAAAATATAAAGATGACAAAATTACATTTATTGATACCCCAGGGCATGCGGCATTTACAGAGATGAGGGCAAGAGGAGCAAGTGTTACTGATATAGTTATTATTATAGTAGCAGCTAATGATGGGGTAATGCCTCAAACAAAAGAAGCTGTTGATCATGCTTTAAGCGCAAATGTACCAATAATTGTTGCTGTAAATAAAATTGATATGCCAGATGCTAATATTGAAAGAGTATATACAGAAATGGCTGAAATTAATATTACTCCTGAATCATGGGGCGGTGACATTCCATTTATTAATATTTCAGCAAAAACGGGCGAAGGAATTGATTTACTTTTAGAGACAATTCAAACGATTAGTGAAGTAAATGAATTAAAAGCTAATCCAAATAGATATGCAATTGGTTCTGTAATTGAATCCAAAGTTGATAAAAATATTGGTGGTATTGCAAGCTTATTAATTTTAAATGGTACTCTTAGATTAGGAGATCCAATTGTAGTTGGAACAACTCATGGAAGAGTAAGAACTATGAAAAATGATTTGGGCGAAAATATTGTTGAGGCTGGACCATCCACTCCAGTTGAGATAACAGGTTTAAATGATAATCCATCTGCTGGTGATAAATTTATGGCTTTCGAAACTGAAGCAGAGGCTAAGAGCGTAGCGGCAAAACGTTTAAATCAAAGTAAAGAAAGCAAATATAAAAAAGATATTGTTTCTTTAGATGATTTATTTGCAAAGATTAATGAAGGTCAAAAAGAAGTTAATGTTGTTTTAAAAGCCGATGTTAGAGGATCAGAAGAAGCAGTTAAGAATGCATTAGAAAAAATTGCCGTTGAAGATGTAAGAGTTAAGGTAATTCGCAGTGGCATTGGAACAATTACTGAATCTGATGTTGTCTTAGCAAATGCATCTAATGCAATCATTATAGGATTTAATGTATCACCAAGTGCAATTACTAAGGAAATGGCTAAAGAATATAGTGTTGATATTAGATTATATACTATTATTTATAAAGTTGTTGAAGAAATGGAATTAGCCATGAAGGGTATGCTAGATCCTGAATTTGAAGAAAAAATTCTTGGCACAGCTGAGATTAGAAAAATATTTAAATTCTCAAAAATCGGTAATATTGCTGGTAGTTATGTTACAGATGGTATTATAAAAAATGGCAGTAAATGTCGTGTTATACGTGATGGAATTGTTATTGGTGAAACTGAAATAGCTAGTGTTCAAAGGGAAAAAGATACTGTAAAAGAAGTTAAAAAAGGCTTCGAATGTGGAATTACGTTAGTTAATTTTAATGATATTAAAGAAAAAGATATTATTGAATCTTTCGAATTAGTTGAGGTAAAAAGATAATGCCTAGTTATAAAACAAAAAGAATTGCATCTATGATGGTCGAAGTAATTAGCGATATACTTGCTAATGAGGCCAGTGATGAATTACTTAAAACAATAACTATAACTGGCTGTGAAGTAACAAATGATCTAAGTTTTGCTAAAGTTTATTTTACAAGTTTATCTACTTTAACAAAGGATGAGCTCGAAAAAGAATTAAATGAGGCTTCTCATTATGTTAGAGGAGAGGTTTCCAAAAGAATTGAACTTAGACATACTCCAGAAATAAGATTTATATTTGATGAATCTATTGAGTATGGAAATAAAATCGAAAAGATTATAAAAGAAATCCACAAGGAGGATAAAAATGAGGGATAAACTAAAACGCTTGTTAAATAATGCTTATGCTCCTTATTCCAATTTCAAGGTTGCTGCAATCATAGAAACTAATGATAATAAAATTATTCCGGGTGTAAACGTTGAAAATGCCTCTTATGGAGCAACAATATGTGCGGAACGTAATGCTATTACAACGGCAATTTCTATGGGATATAAAAAAGGAGACTTTAAAAGTATATCTATTATGGTTTCTGGGGATAAATTATCAACGCCTTGTTTTATATGTCGTCAATTAATTATTGAATTCTTTTCTTTAGATGCTAAAGTTTATTTATACAATGAAACAGATGTAAAAGAGTATAGCGTAAGTGAACTATGTCCATACCCATTTACAGAGAACGATTTATAATGAATGGCGTATTAGTAATTAATAAAGAAAAAGATTATACTAGTAGAGATGTAGTAAACAAACTTAATAAGATTTTAAATACAAAAAGAATTGGACACACCGGTACTCTAGATCCTTTAGCTACCGGTGTTTTAGTTATTTGTATTAATAGATACACAAAATTAGTAAATCTTTTAACTGCTCTAAATAAAGAGTATATTGCGACTATGAAATTTGGATATGAAACGGATACTCTTGATGTTACTGGAAAAACTATAAAAGAATGTGATTATATTCCTGATTTAAATGAAGTGAAAAGTGTCTTAAATAGCTTTTTGGGTAAAAGTATGCAAGAAGTTCCTCTTTACTCAGCCAAAAAAGTTAGAGGCAAAAAATTATATGATTATGCTCGTAGTAATGAATTTGTAGAGTTGCCTAAGCAAGAAATAGAAATATATCAAATTGAAGTACTTTCTTATCTAGATGGTATACTAAAGTTTAAAGTAAACGTAAAAAAAGGCACATATATAAGAAGCTTAATTAGAGATATTGCTCATAAGCTTAATACTTGTGCAGTAATGGTTGATTTAGAAAGAACTAAACAGGGTAATTTTTCTATATCTGATAGTTATACTTTAGATGATGTAGAAAAAGGAAAATATACTTTAAAAAATTTACAAGATATATTTTCTTTTCCAAGAATAGATCTCGCTGATAAAGAATTAAAAATAGCTAAAAATGGTGGAAATTTAAGAAAAAAAGTTAAGGATGGATATGTCATTTTATATTATAAAGGAAAAGAATTGGCTATATTTAATGCCAAGGATAATATATTAAAACCATATATAATGATAGATAATAATATATAAAAAAATGCTTTTTAAAAAGCATTTTTTATATATCTTTATTTAGTGGAGCAACATTGATGGTACTATCATACTTTTGCAATACTGCTTTATAATCTTCATATAATTTTGGTAAATTATTTTTATATTCGCTTGTTGTAATAGTCAAATATTCATTGGTCATTTTACTAAATGGAATGGTTATATATTCCCGATCTTTTCTTAAATTACTTCCAGGTGTAGTAGAGTAAGTATATAAGAGTTCTGCTCCAATGTCAGATAAATTAATCTCTGTTTCTCCAGTTTTTTTAACTTTTTTGGTTATAGTCAAATTTCCTAGAGCACCAATAGTAACTTTTTGACCATATTTATTAGGAAACTTGCTAGTTAAATAACCTTGATTACTCATTAAATTTCCGAGTGCATAATAAACAACTGTATTTTTAATTTTTTCGATTGGCTGAATGCAATGAGCATGATTACCAATTACTATATCAACATTATTATCAGCTAAGAAATTAGCGATTTTCTTTTCTTCAGCATTTGGTTCAAGAATGTATTCAATTCCCCAATGCATTGAAACTATTAATACATCAACTTTATCTCTTAATGCCTCAATATCCTTTTTTACTTTTTCTTCATTATAAGTATTTACAAGATATGATTTATTTTGGGGAACTGGATTACCATTTGTTGAAGTTGTATATGCTAAAAAGCCATATTTAATATTATTAACCTCTCCAATTAATCTTGTATAATCGTTACGCATTTCCTCGCTATCAGTCATACCGTCAAAAATTATACCATCTTTACTTTTCCAGTAGTTTACACTTCCTAAGACTCCATTTACACCAGTGTCCATACTATGATTATTAGCAAGTGAAACTAAATTGAATCCTGCGTTTAAAGCAGCCGTACCATATGCTGTTGGAGTATTAAAATATAAGCCACCTCCCGAAGGATAAGAAGAATCATTACCATTTATCATGGACTCTTGATTATAAAATTTTATATCATAACCACTTATAATGTCTCTTATCATGTCAAACTCACTATTAAAGTCGAATGTTCCATCACTTTGTAAGGCACTATAACGTACCGCATTATGAATAAGAGCATCACCCGCGGCAATAAATTTAGCCGTATAAACTTTTTCTTTTTCTTCTTCTTTTTTTATTACACCTTGGGTATCTTTGGCTGGCTTTTTAGCTGGCTTCTTGTTTTTATAAATGGAAACACCGGCTATGGAAGCCCCAATAAATAGAATTAGTAAAAGTGTAATAAATAAAACTTTCTTTTTAACCCTTTTTTTTCTAGCAACCATAATATCACCTAATTTAAGTATATCTTATAAAAAATTTTATGTAAATAATTATCGAAAATATATAAATATAAAAATGGCAAGTAGTAAAGTATAAATGGAAAATTTAATTAATTTACCATCTTTAACTATTTTAGATAGCCAAAGATAAGAATAATAGGTGGTAATTGTCGTAACTAAAAATCCTATTAAATAAGGAAAAATAAGAAACCTACTTATGCCATTATTAAATAATAAAAACACTTCAAGAATAAAGGACGCAATACTTACAGGAAAATAAAGCATGAATGTAAATTTTAATGCGGTTTCTTTCTTTAAATTTCGCAATAAACATGCGACTAAAACAGTCCCACTTCTAGATAAGCCAGGAATAATAGTAAACATTTCAATAAATCCAATAAAAAGTGCATCTTTATAAGTTATATCATTATCTTTTTTTACACCCTTAATATTTTTTACTACAAATAAAAATACGGCCGTAAGCATAAAAGATATGGCTAAAATTTTGGGATTTGTTAAATTTTCTAATTTACTTTTAAATAATAAGCCACTAATAGAAATGGGAATGGTTGCTATAATAATACACATTACATACTTAAAACTTGGTTTATAAATTTTATTATCTTTTTTTAAAATATAAAATAAAAAATCTTTTATGAGTTTAATAATATCTTTTCTAAAAATAAATAAAATAGCTAAAAATGAAGCAAAGTTTGAAATGATTAAGAAACTAGTATCTATCTTTCCAATATTAAAAATATTCATAAATAAACTTAAATGGCCACTACTAGAAACCGGTAGAGGTTCGGTTATACCTTGAATGAGGCCTAATATTATATATATAATGTATTTCAAATTTATCACCCAGTAAATTATATACTAAAATAAAAAAATAATAATAATATTTAAATAGGTGAGTTATGAAAAGATTAGTATTGTTTTTTCTGGGGATCTTTTTATCTAGTTTAGGTTTATCTTTTTTTATAATGTACTTAAACTTGTTTAATCTTGGGTATAGTTTTATAGATTTTGTTAAATTTATTATTGTAAGAGTAGAATGTTACTTTTTTCCGGTTGGAATATTTCTTATAAGAAAAAGTATAGAAAGGAAAAAAATATGAATTATATTTATGATGTTAGTTTAAATTTAGCTGAAAAGTTTATACCTTTTTATGAGTGGAATAGAAGTGACTCAATAGAGTCTTTTGAAAAAATAGGAGTCTGTAAAGTATCACATAGAGATTTTGTTACCATAAAAAACTATATGATTAAAGTATCCCAAGATTTTTTAGAAAGTATTAAAGCAACGGCTTCTTTAAAAGATTCAGCCTTTTTGAAAGCTGTTGATTATGCGGTTATATTTACTGATGAAAAAAGTGCAATAGCTATAGAGTTTGATACATCAGGATTAAGTATTAAAAGAAGTGATTTATTGCTTTTAGATGACTTAAATATTTTGGAGCTTGCTTATAGCATGAATCGTAAAAGAATTGATTATGAAACACTTAATCTTGTTGAAAGTGTAAATGAACTTAGAGAAGAAAAAAGAATCAAAAATATAATCGAAGAAGAAATAAAAAATCTTTTAACTAAAAAGGACATTAATAAGTTAAAGTATTTGTATTTAGAATGGTTTAGAGAAACAGAAAGTGATCCAACTTTAATGTATAATCGTATGAAAGATGCTTTAAATGATAAAATATCAGATAGAGAAATAAAAGTTTATGAAATAATTAATTTATCGCATAGTAAAGTTTAAGGAATAAATATATTTATTGACGCCATAATAGTACTAGAAGGAGAATATATGAAAAAAATAGTATTAGTATTTGCGTCTTTATTTTTATTAGTAGGATGTATGGGAAACAAAGCTAGTGATGCGGTAAAAAATTATTTAAATCAATATCGTAATTTAAGTAATAATGTTGCAACATCATTGGATGATTTAACTGAAAAGCAAAATTTAAGTAATACCCAAAAAGAGTTATATCAAAAAATAATGCGTAAGCAATATCAAGATTTAAAATATGAAATAGTTAATGAAGAGTATGATGGTGATAATGCTAAAGTTACTGCTAAAATAACTGTATATGATTTATATAAAGTTCAAAAAGCTGCGGAAGATTATATGAAAAGTCACATGGAAGAGTTTTATGATAATAATAAAACATTTGATAATTCCAAGTACATAGACTATAAGCTTGATAAAATGAAAGATACTAATGAAGAAGTTTCCTATACAATTACATTTAATGTAAAAAAAGAAGATGGCAAATGGACAGTGGATCAACCTACTGAACAAGATTTAGAGAAGATTCATGGAATTTATAATTACGAGTAATTACTCGTTTTTTTATGTAAAAAAGTAAAGAATTATATAAAAAAATTTTGAGTTGTGTTATACTTAATAATATAAAGGGTGACTAGTATGTTAGATAAGGAAGAATTAAGAAAATTAGGTTTGTATTTTAATGCTGCAAATTATCTATCGGCAGCGCAAATTTATTTGAAAGATAATCCAATTTTGTCGAGGCCTTTAGAATTTAGTGATGTAAAAAGTAAATTGGTAGGTCACTGGGGAACTGTGCCAGGGCAAAATTTTATATACATGCATTTGAATCGCATTATTCGTAAATATGATTTAAATATGATTTATGTATCTGGTCCTGGTCATGGCGGTAATGGTATGATTGCCAATAATTACCTTGATGGAACATATACGGAATTTTACCCTTCCATTACTTTAGATAAAGATGGTTTAAAAAAGTTATTTAAACAATTTAGCTTTCCGGGAGGTGTCTCAAGTCACGTCGCTCCAGAAACTCCAGGATCGATTCATGAGGGTGGAGAGCTTGGTTATAGCTTGTCACATTCTTTTGGAGCAGTTTTAGATAATCCTAATCTGATTGTTGCATGTGTTGTTGGTGATGGAGAAGCTGAGACAGGGCCTTTATCAGGAAGTTGGGTATTAAACAAAATAATTAATCCTTTATCTGATGGTGTGGTAGTACCTATATTACATTTAAATGGCTATAAAATTGCTAATCCGACTATTTATTCACGTATGAGTAACGAAGATTTAGAGATGCTTTTTAAAGGATTATCTTATAAACCATATTTTGTTGATGTTACTGATAAAAGTATGGATGAAGCTAATAATCTTATGGCTGATGCTATGGAAAGAGTTGTTAGGGACATAATAAGAATTAAAAGCAACCCTGATAATGTTAAGTGGCCAATGATTATCTTCCGCTCTTTAAAGGGATGGACAGGGCCTAAAGAAATAGATGGCAAAGCTATTGAAGGATCATTTAGAGCCCATCAAGTACCTATTGAAGTTAATGATAAACATCCGGAGTCTTTAAAAAGATTAGAGGATTGGTTACGTAGTTATAAACCTGAAGAGATATTTAATGAACTAGGCGAGATTAATCCCGATATAAAAGATGTTGCTCCTCAGGGGAATAGAAGAATGGGAGCTAATCCTCATGCTAATGGAGGATTACTTTTAGAAGAATTAAACATGCCAAATTTTAGAGAATATGGTGTAAAATTTGAAAAACGTGGGGAATTACTTGCCCAAGATATGACTATACTTGGTAAATACATGAAAGATGTAGTGGCTTTAAACTCTAATCCACGAAATTATCGTATATTTGGCCCGGATGAAGCATTATCTAATAGATTAAATGATGTATTCTTAAAAACTAATAGACAATGGAATAGTAAGATTTTGAAAAACGATGAATTTTTAGCTATTGATGGTTCGGTTATCGACTCGGTATTGTCTGAACATGCATGTGAGGGCTTATTAGAAGGCTATTTATTAACAGGAAGACATGGCGTATTTCATTCATATGAAGCATTTATAAGAATAGTTGATTCAATGGCTTCTCAACACGCTAAATGGTTGAAAGTTTGTCAAGATATTCCGTGGCGTCAAGATATTTCAAGTTTAAATTTCATTTTAGCAAGCCATGTATGGCAGCAAGATCATAATGGGTATACACATCAAGATCCTGGATTCTTAAATCATGTAGTAACAAAAAAGGCAAGTGTTGTAAGGGCTTATTTGCCTCCAGATGCTAACTGCTTAATATCTTGTTATGAGCATGTTACTAAAAGCAAAAATTACTTAAATGTTATAGTTGCTTCTAAACATCCACATCCACAATGGTTAAATATGGATGAAGCAATAATTCATTGTACAAAAGGATTAGGTATATGGCCATTTGCTTGTACAGATCGCTTTAAAGAACCAGATATAGTTATTGCTGCAGCTGGAGATGTACCTACATTGGAGGCTCTTGCGGCAACTACTATTTTGAGAAAATTCTTTAAGGATTTAAAAATAAGATTTGTAAATGTTGTTGATTTAATGCGTTTACAACCTGAAGATACTCATCCACATGGCCTTAGTGATGAAGATTATGATATGTTATTTACCAAAGACAAGCCAATTGTTTTTGCTTTCCATGGTTATCCAAATCTAATTCACGAGTTAACTTATAAGCGCCATAATAAAAACTTGCATGTTCGTGGATATCAAGAAGAGGGAACAATTACTACACCTTTTGACATGAGAGTTCAAAATAAAATAGATAGATATAGTTTAACAATTCTTGCCCTAAAACATTTACCAGCTCTTGGTGACAAAAGAATAGAAGCCATAAACTATTGTGAAAATATGCTTATTCATCATAAAGAGTTTATTAGAGAGTATGGTAGAGATATTGATGAAGTAGTAAATTGGAAATGGGAAGACGTAAAAGATAAAAATAGTATATATTATTAGAGCCATTAGGCTCTTTTTACTTGAAAATAAGTTGAGTAATGCTATAATATATAGAATCTTATTTAAGGGGAAGTGATTTTGTGAAAAAAGCACTAGATAAAAAAGAATTGATTGCGAAACATTTTAACAAAGTTCAATCTTTTGCCCAGGCTTTAAATTGCTTTGATGCTTTTAATGAGTATATTACAAAAGTAAATATTTTTATAACGCCGGATGATTTACTTAATTTTTTAGACGAAAATCCATACTTTAAAAAGGCAGTTATTCTAATTTATAAAAAATATAAAGAAATAATTCTTTCGGGAAGACTTGAAAATATTACTGAAAATAGCATTATGATCTTAGCAATTAAAGTATTTTTATATAGTAATAATATTGAGATAAAGAATGATCTAGATAAATTAGATGGGGAAAATGCTGATATAACAAATAGCTTAAAATTATATATTAGAGAGATTAATAAAATTCCTTTATTGACTATGGAGGAAGAACATTTTCTTGGGGCAAGGCTAAAAAATCATGATGTATTAGCCCGAAAAAAATTGATAGAGTCTAATCTTCGTTATGTTGTTATAATTGCCTATAAATATTTGTGGACAGGTTTACCTTTATTGGATTTGATCCAAGAAGGAAATATAGGACTTATGAAAGCTGTCGATAATTTTGATTATGGCAAAGGATATAAATTTTCAACATATGCTACATTGTGGATTAGGCAGGCAATAACAAGAACTTTAGCAGATCAAGCTAGAACTATTCGTGTTCCAGTTCATTTAGAGGAATGGGGAAGAAGATATAAAAGGTATAGTGATGAATTAGAAAAACTTTTAAATCGTGAGCCAACAATAGAAGAATTAGCCGCAAAAATGAATATTTCACCAATCAAAGTAAAAAAAATAAAAAAATATCTAAATGATTTTGAAACGATATATAGTTTGGATTATATGTTGGAAGACGAAGATAAGTTATTAGATACTTTACCAGATGAAAGTCTTCCCCTAGAGGACAAGGTTACTCGTCATTTACAAAAAGATGAAGTTGAAAAATTATTTATGAGAGTAAATTTAAGTGAGAGAAACAAAGAAATAATTAAATTATGCTATGGCTTAACAGGTCTTCCTCCTATGAGCTTTAGCAAAATTGGTAAAATATATAATCTTAGCAGTGAAAGAATTAAGCAAATTCATGATAACGGTTTAAATAGACTTAGAAATATTGCCGGAATTAAAGACTTTGCAATTTATATGGATAACCCTGAAAAATCATTGGAATTAATTGAAGCCCAAAAAGCCTGTCCAAAAAGTCCTTGGGTAGATTCTATTTATGAAGACTTTGCAGATTATAATGAATTTGATATAAATGAAATATTGTCATGTTTATCTAAAAGCGATAGGAACATTGTTTATAAAAGGTATAATGGGTTTGTTTTGAGTGATTATGAATATGATAGATTTTGGAGATTTATTTATATTTCGATAAAAAATCGTTTAAAGGAAAAAGAAAATCGTAGAGTTTTAAAAAATAATTAATTGACAAATGAGAAATTTATATATAAAACGCTTGCATATTTATTTCATATATGGTAACATTTATTTATTGTTTAACTTAATGCTTATTTTAATTTCCTAGGAGATTCCTTCTGGATGGATAGGAGGGATTTTTTTGATTTTTCAGGAAGAAAAAGAAAAACTAAAAAATGTTCTTGATTTTTTGGAGGAAGAATTTTGCGAGAACAAAAAGGAACTTGAGGAGCTTAAAACCAATTTTTATGGAAGCAAAGAAGAAAAATTAAATGCAATTTATAAAAAGGAATTTCATTTAAAAACTATTTTAGCAAGTAAAGAAAAACCATATTTTGCTAGGCTTGACTTTGTTGATGAGGAATGTAAAAAAGAAATACTTTATATTGGTAAAAATGGCTTTAGAAAAAGTGATAATATTATCATAACTGATTGGAGAGCTCCGGTAAGTTCTTTATATTATGACAGTGAAATCGGTATTTCTAATTATGTTGCTCCTGATAGAACGTTTCTTGTTAATTTATTATTAAAAAGACAGTTTGAGATTGAAAATGGAAGTCTTATTAATTATTATGATGTTGATTTAGTATCTAATGATAGTTTGCTTCAAAAATATTTAAACGAAAACAATGATTCAAGATTAAAAAGTATAGTATCAACTATTCAAAAAGAGCAAAATGCAGTTATTAGAATGCCATTTAATAAAAATATTATAGTTCAGGGTGTTGCCGGATCGGGGAAAACAACAGTGGCATTACACCGTATTGCGTATCTTGTATATAATTATAAAAATGTCATTAGTGAGGATAAATATTTAGTTATAGGACCTAATAAAGTTTTTTTGAAATACATTGAATCGGTTTTACCCGATTTGGATGTACAGAGTGTTAAAGAATATACGTACCCTGATTTTGTAAAAACTTATTTAAATGAAAAAATAAAAGTAAAAAGTCCTAGTGATACACTTTCTAGATATATAAAAAACGAGGTTCCAGAAAGCTTATTATCATTTAAGTTATCTATGGAATATAAAAATATGTTAGACAAATATATACATGATTACTACGAGACATTTTATGACTCAGATATATCTATAAATGGCTTTAAAGTAATAGACAAAGAAATTATTAAAAATGAATTAAATGAGGCTTTAAAGAGATTTCAAGATAATATATCAGTAGCAGTATCAAATTTGAAGAAACGACTTATTAAATATGTAAGTGATCACAAAAATAAAATATTAGTTCATTTTGTTGATTATTCTTTTAAGAACAATTTTAATGACGAAAAAAAACAAGAATTAATTGCAATAAAAAAAGAAATATCATCCGGGTGTAAAAAAGTAATTTCTAAGCATTTTAAAAGTATTGAAAAAACAACTACAAAACTTTATAAAGATTTTATTTTAAATATCTTAAATTATAATATACATGATTTTAAAAAATTAGAAGAATTAAAAATTAATACTTTAGATTATTTAAATAAAGGGTATTTTCTTTATGAGGATTTAGCATCTCTTATTTATATAAAATATAAAACTGGCGATAATAAATCTTGTGAATCTATGCGCCAAGTTGTTTTGGATGAAGCCCAAGATTATGGTATGTTTGATTATTATGTTTTAAAAAAGATATTTCCTAATGCTTCATTTAGCATTTATGGTGATATGGCTCAATCGATATATGAATATCGAAAAATTGTGGATTGGGGCCTATTAAATAAAATGATTTTTAATGATTTTGCACATGTCATAAACTTTAATAAGAGTTATCGTACGACAAGAGAAATAATGTCCGAAGCTGATAAAGTTGCCTTAGGTTTAAATATGAGTAAATCGGAAATGGTAATAAGAAAGGGAAGTGAAGTATTATATAAAGATTTTAATGGTATTAAAAAAGAAGATTACATATGTGATAGAATTAGTTATTTTAAAAATAAGGGATATAACACAGTTGCTATTATATGTAAAAATGAAGATGATCTACTTTGTACTAGCAAAAAATTAAAGTCTAAACTAAATTTTAGTTCCATTAAAGGAGATGAGGACTTAAATAATATAGACAGTAAGGTGATTTTAATAACTAATCAGTTAGCAAAAGGCCTAGAGTTTGATGCTGTAATTATTAATGACGCTAGTGAAAATGTATATAATTCTAATAGTACAATTGATTTGAAGCTTTTATATGTAGCTCTCACAAGGCCTCTTCATGAATTGGTTGTGCTTTATAAAAATGATTTATGTCATGCATTAAAAAATAGCTAATTTTTAAGTTCATTAGCTATTTTTTCCCTTATTAGAGTACTTTCTTTTTCTATATCACATTTTTTTATATCGAAATCATCTAGTTCTTTTTTATTTTCTATATTTTCTTTACAATGGTTTAGGTAACTTACTACGTAATCAGAATGATTAATTTTGGCAAATAAGTTTTCAAGAACCAAGAAAGGACTATTACATTTGTCATAGATAGCATATTTTTCGATATTTAAATGATAAAGTAAACATAATATTTCTATGTACAATTTAAATTTATCAGTATTTATAGTTTCTTTTAAAGGATATAATTTCTCATTTGTAATACCAAATTTGCAAATTGGTTCTTCTTTTTCGCCAATTAAAGTGGCAAAATCAAAATCTAAAAGATATCCAGCTTCACCAGTAAGCAATATGTTTTCAATATTAATATCACCAACAATTAAGTATTTATGAATACTATTTAAAGCATTAGTTAAATCACCAATTAATACTTCCTTTTTTTTACTATCAATATCATAAGTTTTTAAAAGCTCTAAAAGATTTAATCCGGCAATATAAGGCATAGTGTATTTAACTGTCTTATCATTTATGACTGAAGTTGGTAAAATACAGTTATAACTATCTTTAATGCTTTGATTAAATATTATTTGTTTTTCAAGTTTACTTGGTATAAAGCCACGATACTCCTTGATAATTTTATCACCATCTTTATACAAGATTGTCCTATTTCCAACTCTAAATATTTCCATGAGTTTTATTATAACAATATTTCATATTTTGTCAAAATATTTTTTTTAAGTGTGCTATTATTTTTGGGGTGATAAAATGAAAGTTAAGGTTATTGATGAAGCACATGAAAAAGATTTAGAAAAGAGCATAAATACTTTTATTAAAGAAACGAATTGTGATATAATAGACATCAAGTTCAACAGTGCCATTGGAGTATGTGGTGAAGAGCAATTGTATTGTTTTAGTGCTCTTATTATGTATGAAGAAAAAAAACTTACATAAAGTAAGCTTATATCATATACATATTGGTTGAGTCATTAATATCATCACTTGAATATGAATTTTGACTTTCTAATCTTGAGATACGATTTTCAAGTCTGCTCATATTGCGCTCTAATTTTGCAAGTCTAGCTTCATAATCGTTGTAATTATTTTGGGGAAAAATAGGACTTGGTCCAGCATAAAATGATTGCGTTGATTGACTAGCCTGAGTTGGCATATTGGCACTAGGCATCATTTGAACTTGATTTGGAAAATAATTTAAAGAACTTGATTGAGCCTCTTGAAAAAAAGTATTACGGTCTTTTTTCATGGGTTTTCCTCCTTACATAACTAGTATATGTAATTATTAGAAAGTAGTGATAACATGCGGATTAGAAACAGTAAAAATAAAGAAGAGATATTGTCAACATGCCCATATTTAATTAAAGATCCAGCTAAATATAAGGGGAAATTTAAGGAACTATTTAAAAATGATAATCCTATTAATTTAGAAATTGGAATGGGAAAAGGAAACTTTATTTATAATATGGCATTAAATAATCCCAATATTAATTTTCTTGGACTTGAAAAGTATGATAGTGTTATAACAAAGGCAATAAAAAAAATTGATAAACCATTAAGTAATTTGTATATTTTTAATTATGATGCTAAAAATTTAAGCGAGATTTTTTCAAAAGAAATAGATACAATTTATCTTAATTTTTCCGATCCTTGGCCAAAAAAAAGACATGCTAAAAGAAGACTTACATCTTTTCAGTTTTTAAAAGAGTATGATAAAGTATTCAAAAGTAAAGGACATATAATTTTAAAAACAGATAATATAGATCTTTTTTCCTACAGTATTGTTTCATTAAGTAATTATGGCTATGTTTTTAATGAGGTTTCTCTAGATTTACATAATACTTTAATTGAATCACCAGTAACTGAGTATGAGGAAAAGTTCACAATGAAAGGATTTAAAATCAATTATTTAGATGCCAAAAAGAAATAGGCGGGTTATAGATTTATTACAGGTAAGAGATTTAAAAGAACAAAAAAAGCATTTAAAGAAAGCTAATAACCTATTGGATATAGTTAATAGAAAATCTGGATATAATTATGAAACATTATACGATTTTTTATTGTATGGAATAGATGATAATAATCTAAATTACTATGCATGGTTCTTAAAAAGATATGGTTTTTCTTATGAGGCGTTTATGATGCCTCTAGAAATATTATTATGAGAAAAGAGGATTTTAAAAGAGTAAATAATCCTAAAGTAATAAATAAAATGAGTTTATCAGAATTTCTAGAAAAAAGATCTCTATTAACAGAGGAAGAAAAAATAAACTCGGTATATTGATTAGCTTTAAAAAGATATAAAAAATAGATTTAAAAATTTATTTTTTTTTGATATAATTTAGATTGTAGGTGAAGATATGAAAAAAATAATTATTTTCTTATTCATTATTACATTTGCGGTTGGATGCAGTGATATACGAAAAGAAAAATATGATGATATCATAGCAAACAAAATTGAAAGTAGTAAAAAAAGAAGCAATGTCAAAAAAAAGGGCTACTCATATTATGCTCCTAGATCTTTAAGAGTAACTAAAAATGAGGGACTAAACGATTTATTGACTGGAGAAAAGTATGATTATTACTTGTATGTTGATTTAGTAAGTTATTTTAATAAAACACCTTTATATGCAACTAATAATAAGGATAGTTATTACTTTAAAGAGTATAAATTTGCTGATAAATATGGTTATTTAAAAGTTATCAAGCGTGAAAACGACAAATATTTAATTGAAATTATGTATAATTATGCTAAAATAGAAGTGATAGTAGATGAAAGTGATATAAATGTGGCGCTAGATAATGCTATTACCATTTTGTCTTCTATTACGTATAATGACAATATAATTAAGAATTTGATGGGAAAAAATGTTTTGAAATTTTCTGAGGAAGAGTTCAATATGTTTGAAAAAGCCAACTCAGAAAATGACGTATTAGAAATATTTGAAAAAGAAACAGAAGAAGAAGAAAAATTTGATCCAGATTTAGTAAATTAGGAAGGTGTAACATATGAGTTTTATTAGTAAAATAAAAAATATATTATTTGAAGAAGAGGAAGTTGTTGAATCACCAACTACCAAAAAGGAAAGCTCTGAAAAGATAGAGAATAAGACTATTAAACAACCAGAAGAAAAGAAAGCAAATATTTTTAGTTTTTCAAGTGACGATGATTTCGATATTAAAAAGGAAAGCCCTAAAAAAAGTGAGGATTTAAATACTATTGAAACTCCAAAAAGAGAAAGCTCTTTTAGTTTTCCAATGTTTGATGAAGAAGAGTTTGAAAGCTTTGTGCCTAAAAGTAGAGTAAGCACATCCATTCCTAAAGAGCCAGAAAAGAAAACTTATGAAAAACCAAAAGATCCTGTTAAAAGGGCTACTCAATCATCAGTTTATTTAAGACATGATAAGCCAGAAGAAAAAAAGAAATTTAAACCATCACCAATTATATCGCCTGTTTATGGTATTTTAGATAAAGATTATGTAAAAGAAGATATTATGCCAAAGAAAAAGGATAATGATATTCAAAGAAAAGGCGAATTATCAATTGATGCCGTTCGTAAAAAAGCTTTTGGAACTTTAGAAGACGAGATAGAAAAGACTATTACAACTCCTAAGGATGACTTTTTTCAAAATGTTGAGGAAGGTTTGGAAGAAATTGAAGTTGGAAAACATGCTAAAGTTGAGCCAAAAGAATTAGAGATACCTGAAGTGGTGGAAGAAGTACCAACTTACAAAAAAGATATTGAGGAGTTACTAAGAGATAGTGCTCATGAGGAAATTGTAGTTGCGGATGATAATGAAACTACAATTGATGATATTGAAGAAGAATTAGACAAACTAAACGAGGAAGAAACAAAGCCTAAAACTACTTCCTTTAATGATACCGAAAAAAAAGATGATGATTTAGAACAAGATTTATTTGAACTTATTGATTCAATGTATGATGATAGAAAGGGGGAATAAAAAATGGATTTCTGGTTAACTTTTTTGCCAATAATAATATACTTGTTATTAATAACCGTATTAGTTATTTGTGTTATTCTTGGAATTCAATCTATTAAAGCAATGAATAAGGTTAATAAGGTTATTGATGATGTTAATGACAAAGTTGAATCATTAAATGGAGTATTTCAGATAATTGATTTTACAACTGATAAAATTTCTAGTATTTCTGACAAAGTTGTTGAATGTATTAGCGGTTTTGTGGGAAGACTATTTAATAAAAGAAAAAAAAGAGAGGAAGATGATATAGATGAGTAAAAAAGGTGGATTTGGAAAATTTTTGCTAGGTGGAATTATAGGGGCAGGTATTGGAATGGCTTTTGCTCCAAAAAAGGGGGAGGAACTTCGTAAGGATTTAGCTAAAAAAATTGAAGACTTATTAAATAAAGTTAAGGAAATAGACAAAGAGGATGTAAAAGAATCTATTAAAGTAAGAGTTGCCGAGTTACAAGAAGAATTGGCAAGCTTAGATAAGGAAAAAGTTGCATCAATCGCAAAGAAAAAAGCTAAAGAAATAAGTAAGAAGGCTGAAGAATTAGTAGAATTAGCAAAAGAAAAAGGGACTCCAGTTCTTGAAAAGGCAGCTAGAGATGTAAAAGATAAAACAGCTGAAATTCTTAAAAAAATGGCAAAAAAGCTTGAAGATTAATAAAATATAAGTTATAATTCAAATGTTTAGCGTTGAGGGAATTTACGACTCCGGAGCTAAATAGGTAGCAACGTTATAGCTAAAAGTGTATGTTAACTCATAAATTAAGGTGGTACCGCGGGTTTGCTCGTCCTTAGTTTGTGGGTTTTTTGCTTTTTAGAAAGGTGATTCATGAAAAAAAGGATAATATTTGATGTAGATGATACTTTGATACCTTGGGAGATGACTTATTATAAAGAACTTAGAAAGATTTTAAAAGAGAATGGAATCAAACTTGGTTTCTATAGATTTTATAAAGTATTAAAGGGTATAGATAAATATGAAAAAACGCATGATTCGTGGAACAAAGAAGAGTTTTGTAAGTATTTAAGCGAAATTTCGAAAGTAGAAATTAATGATGAATACTTTTTGCTAATCCTTAAATGGTTGGAAGACTGCGTTTATACTGTTGCTAGTGATGAAATTAAAAAAACGTTAAAGTACTTACAAAAGAACTATGATTTGGTTGTTTTAAGTAATTCATTTAAAATTGTTCAAGTTAAGAGGTTAGAAAAATTTGGCATTTTAAAATATTTCAAAGAAATATATGGCGGAGATGAAATAATGAAGCCAAACAAGAAAGCTTACCTATTAGCTTGTGGAAATTGTAATCCAAAGGATTGTTTTATGGTTGGAGATAATTTGGAGTATGACTGTATAGCTCCTCAAAAACTAGGAATTACACCTATATATGTATCTAAAAAGAAACATAAAAACATAATAACCATAAAGAATGTTGAAGAATTAATAAATATATTATAGGAGGAAATTATGAATTTATATGAAGATTTAAAATGGAGAGGACTTATTAAAGATTTTTCAAGTCCAGATTTAGTTGACAAATTAAATAACAGTACACTTACTTTTTATTGGGGAACTGACCCAACTGCGGATAGTTTACATCTTGGCCACTATGTTTCATTAGTTATGGCAAAACGTCTTGCTAATTATGGCCATAAACCTATTTTACTAGTTGGGGGAGCTACAGGATTAATTGGAGATCCAAGGCCTAGTGGTGAAAGAGAAATTATTTCCAAGGAAACTTTAGACAAATACTTTGTTGGTATTAAAAATCAAGTTACGAGGTTAGTTCCTAATGCGACTTTAGTAAATAATTATGATTGGATGAAGAATTACAATTTTCTTGATTTCTTGAGGGACATTGGAAAATATATAAACGTTAATTATATTTTAAATAAAGATATTGTTAGTAGAAGACTTGATAGTGGAATTACTTATGCCGAATTTTCTTATACTTTGATTCAAGGATATGATTTCTTACATTTGTTAAGAGAAAAAAATTGCCTAATGCAAGTTGCAGGTAGTGATCAATGGGGAAATATTACAACTGGTATTGAACTAATTAGGAAACTAGAAGACAAAGAAGCTTATGGTTTTACTATGCCACTTATATTAGATAAAACTGGTAAAAAATTTGGAAAAAGTGAAGGAAATGCATTATGGTTAGACAAAAACAAAACAACTTCATATCAATTATACCAATACTTAGTTAACACAGATGACTCTCTTGTTATAGATTATTTGAAAGTATTTACTTTCCTAAGTAAAGAACAAATCGAGAAGTTAGAAGAAAAACACAAAAAGGCCCCAGAATTAAGAGAAGCACATAAAGCCCTTGCAAGGGAAATTATTACTGATATACATGGTGAAGAAGAATATAAAAAAGCTTTAAAAATTAGTGAGTCGTTATTTACAGATAAGATTAATGAATTAAGTGCTCAAGATATATTAAATAATATGAAAGATGTTCCTACATTTACTGTTTCTGAGGGAGAAAATATCGTTGATATGGCTACTGAAAGTGGTATTTGTAAGAGCAAAAGAGAAGCTCGTGAATTTATCTCATGCGGAGCAATTTCTATTAATAATAAAAAAGTTGATACTTTGGAATATACAATATCTAAAGAAGAAGCTATCGATGGTCAAGTGTTGCTTATTAAGAAAGGCAAAAAGAATTATTTTGTTGGAAAATTCAACTAATAATTCTTTTTTTGTAATTTGTTTTATTTAATAAAATATGATAATATTAATCCTGCTTGGGTTATTATAACAACTTTATATGGTTAAATGGCATACTTTATCATAAAGGAGGCTAAGTATGTATAGAAATAATAATCCATATATTTATCCAGAATATGGAGATAGGCAATTTGCTTTTCCCTTTTTAGTGGGAGCGTTAACTGGGGGAGCTGCAATCGGATTAACTAGACCAAGACCGATATATAATGTAGCGCCACAAAACAATTCATATCCATATCCACAACCATATCCTTTTGGATACGGATACAGCTATAATTATAACTATAGTTATCCGCCATACCCATATTATCGATAAATATTAGAAAAGGAAAGAATATGCTAGAATTAAAAAATATTAGTAAAGTATATAAAACAAAAAGTATTAGTCAAACTGCACTTAGTAACATAAAGATAAGTTTTAGAAAATGTGAATTTTTATCTATATTGGGTCCAAGTGGTAGTGGCAAAACAACATTATTAAATATTATTGGTGGCCTTGATAAATATACTAGTGGAGATATGATCGTAGATGGCGTTTCGACCAAAGATTTTAAGGATAGTGATTGGGATACTTATCGAAATCACAGAGTTGGTTTTGTTTTTCAAAGCTACAATTTGATAGCTCATCAAACGGTTTTAAAAAATGTTGAACTTGCTTTAACTCTAGGTGGAGTAGGTAAAAAGGAAAGAGAAAGAAGAGCCAAAGAAGCTTTAGCAAAAGTTGGCCTTAGTAGGCATTTAAAAAAGCACCCCAATGAGTTATCCGGTGGTCAAATGCAAAGAGTTGCCATAGCAAGAGCGATAGTTAATAATCCCGATATAATTCTTGCTGATGAACCGACCGGCGCATTGGATAGTTTAACCAGTATACAGATTATGGAGATATTAAAAGAAATATCCCAAACTAAACTAGTAGTGATGGTAACTCATAATCCAGAATTGGCTGAAAAATATTCGAGCCGAATCGTAAATATTGTAGATGGTAAAATTATTAAAGATACTAACCCTTATGAAAATAAGGTTGAGAAAAAAAGTAAAATTAAAAAGAAGAAAACAAGTATGAATTTTATTAGAGCCTTGTCGTTAAGCTTTAATAATTTGCTTACTAAAAAGGGAAGAACTCTATTAACTTCATTTGCAGGTTCAATTGGAATCATTGGTATTGCTTTAATTCTTTCTTTATCAAATGGCGTTGATAATTATATAAATAAAACGGAAAGAGAAACGTTAGATAGTTATCCTTTAACTATAAAAAAAGAACACGTAGATGCTAATATATTTAATATGGAAGTTAAAAAGACTAGCACTCATGAAAATGATAAAGTTTATGCGAGTAGTGAAATAAATAATATGGTAAATCAATTAAAAAATACCACTCATAAAAATAATCTTAGTAAATTAAAAGAGTATTTGGATAAAAATGATGAAGTAAAGGATTATGCAAGAGAAATAGATTATTCTTATAATGTATCTCTTGATCTTTATGATGCTCATAATAAAAATAGTATAGTAAAAGTTAACCCTACAAATATAATGAATAATTTTGTTAGTGATAATTTTTCTATGGGTGAGATGTCTATTTTAAGAAAGATTAGTAGTGATAAGAATGAGCTTTCTATTGACTATGAGTTGCTTGCTGGTAAATATCCTGAAAAATATAATGAAATTGTTTTAATATTAGACAGCAAAAATGAAGTAAGTGATTATTTATTGTATGCTTTAAATATAAAAAAACAAAGTGAATTAATAAAGAATCTTGAAAGAATTAAGAATAATGAGAAAATAGAATCATCTGACAAAGACATCTATGAGTATAGTGAATTTTTGGATAAAGAATTTAAATTATTGGTAAATAGTGATTACTTTGAAAATGAAAAGGGAATGTGGATTTACAAGAAAGATGACATAACATTTTTAAAAAAGAATATTGATAATAAAGAAACTGTAAAAATAGTTGGTGTTATTAAAGAAAAAAAGGAAAATACTAACAACAGCGAAGGTAGAATTGGTTATTTAAAAGAACTTGAATATCATGCTATTGAAAAAATTAATGCTTCTAAAATAGCACGTGATCAAGAAAAAAATAAAAGTATTAATGTGTTAACTAAAAAGGCTTTTACTAGCCAAAATGGTTATAATGAAAATCTAAAATTGATTGGTGTATCTGATAAAAATGATCCTAGTGAAATTAATATTTATCCTAAAGATTTTGCGGCCAAAGAGAAAATTCTGAATTTAATTGATGAATATAATAATAAGGCCGGTGATGATGATAAAATAAAATATACTGATTATGTTGGACTTTTGATGAGCGGAGTTACTAGCATAGTTGATGTTGTAAAATATGTTTTGATTGCTTTTACTTCAATATCATTAATAGTTTCATCGATAATGATAGGAATTATTACTTATATATCAGTTCTTGAAAGAACAAAAGAGATTGGCATATTAAGATCTTTAGGAGCTAGGAAAAAAGATGTTTCCAGAGTCTTTAATGCCGAAACATTTATTATAGGGCTTGCTTCTGGAATTTTAGGTGTATCTTTAACAGCGATTTTAAACGTATTTATTAATAAATTAATATTTGAATTAACTGATACAACCGTTAATGCCAGTTTACCTTTCGTTGAAGCTGTAGCATTAGTAACAATTAGCGTATTTTTAACGGTTATCGCAGGATTAATCCCTGCTAAAATTGCTTCGAAAAAAGATCCTGTGGTAGCTTTGCGAGCAGAATAAAAAATGTAAAAAAATGTAAATGGTGAAAAAGTAGATAGCTTGCTATTTACTTTTTTTAATATTTAGAGTAATATAATGGTAGGCAGTGGTAGACTGTGGGGGAAAGTGGGTGATAATATGTTCATGGGCGAATATCATCACAGTATAGATGAGAAAAATCGTATCGTAATTCCCAATAGGTTTCGTGGTGAATTAGGAGAAAGATTTATTATTACTAGGGGAATAGAAAAATGCCTTTATATATATTCTGAAAAAGAATGGCAAAAAATAGTCGACAAATTGAATGAACTTCCTTTTACAAAAAAAGACGCTCGAACATTTATTAGATCATTTTTCTCAGGTGCATCATTTTGTGAATTAGATAAACAGGGTAGAATAAATATTGCTGGACCATTAGTTAAATATTCAAATCTTGTAAAAGATTGTGTTGTAATCGGAGCTAATGATCGTGTAGAAATCTGGAGCCAGGATGAATGGGATAATTTCTTCTTGGATAACAATTCTAAGTTAGAAGATATAGCAGAAAATTTATTCACTAACGTAGGTGTTTAATGCATTATAGTGTTTTATTAACTGAAGCTATAGATGCGTTAAGCATAAAAAATGATGGCGTATATGTAGATGCTACTGTTGGCTATGGTGGCCATAGCGAAGAAATATTAAAGCGAACGAAAAGGGGTTTTCTATTCGCCTTTGACGCAGATGAGGAAGCAATAAAGTTTTCGAATAAGCGTTTAAGTGAAATATCTTCTAACTTTAAAATTATTCATTCTAACTTTAGTAATATGAAAGAATGTCTTAATTCATTATCAATTACTTCTGTTGACGGCATAGTTTTTGATTTAGGGGTAAGTAGCCCGCAAATTGATAATGCCGAAAGAGGTTTCTCTTTTATGAAGGATGCCATATTGGATATGCGTATGGATAAAATAAGTGGTTTAACTGCTAAAGATGTAGTTAATAGCTACACATACGAAGAACTAATTAATATTTTCTTTAAGTATGGCGAAGAAAAACTATCGAAAGTTATTGCTAAAAGAATAGTTAATGAAAGAGAGAAAAAAGAGATATCTACTACTAAAGAATTAGTTAGTGTTATTAGTGATGCGGTTGGTAAAAAGTATTTTAGCTTACATCATCCGGAAAGGCAAATCTTTCAAGCAATTAGAATTGAAGTTAATAAAGAATTATCATCTATTGAAAAAGCTATCCCTGATGCCATAAACTTACTTAAAAAGGGTGGTAGACTTGCGGTTATAACTTTTCATTCTCTTGAAGATAGAATTGTTAAGCAAATATTTAATAAATATTCTCAGGTTGATGAAATGGTTAGAGGCTTGCCAGAGATTCCTGATGAATATAAACCTCTTATTAAATTAATCAATAAAAAGCCAATAGTAGCTTCAAAAGATGAACTCGAAAAAAATTCACGTAGTAAAAGTGCAAAATTAAGAATAGTTGAAAGGATATGATTAGTGTGGCAAGGAAAAAGACAAAAATAAAATTGTTAAAAGGTGAAAAACTTATGTATTTTTTGCTTGGTATTTTATTATTAGCTATTCCTGTTTGTAATGTCCTTACTAAAGCATTACTTTCAAAGACCAATATAGAATCTGAAAAGATAAAAAATAAAATTGCCTTACAGGAAAAAAGCAACGAAAGCTTAGATATGCAAATTAATGAATTGGCTTCCTTGGAAAACATAAAAGCTGTTGCTGATAAGTATGGTCTTTCATATAATAACGAAAATATAAAAAACATGAACAAATAAGGTGATATGAATGCAAAGAAAAGTAACGATAAAATTATATAAAATAGTTTTAGTGTGCGTTACTTTTTTATTTGTGGGAATTATTGCTAAAATGAGTTATGTAGCTTTATCAAAAAACGTTGATGGAATAAATTTAACTTCTTTTGCTAATAGTAGAAATACTGTTGAAAAAACATTATATGCTCAAAGAGGTACTATTTTTGATGTGAAAGGTGATATTTTAGCTCAACAAGTTAATTCCTATACATTGATTGCCTATCTATCAGAAAAAAGAACAACTGATAGTAATAATCCGAAACACGTAGTTGATAAACGTATGACCGCTGAAAAACTTTCACCACTTATTAATACAAGTGTTGATGAAATAATGAAGTATTTAGAAAAAGACGCTTATCAAGTTGAATTCGGTAAAAACGCAAAAAATTTAACAGAAATCGAAAAAAAAGCAATAGAGTCTTTGGAACTTCCAGGAATTGATTTTATTGAATCTTCTCAAAGATATTATAAAATGGGACAATTTGCTTCCTACATAATTGGCTATGCAAAGAAGGATGATTCTGGAAAAATTGAAGGTGAAATGGGAATTGAAAAATCCTTGAATGATGAATTAGAAGGAAAAGATGGTAAAAAAATATACCAAAAAGATGCGTACGGATATCAAATGCCTAACACCCCATATTTATACGAAAAAGCCGAAAAAGGTAATGATGTTTATTTAACTATTGATAATAATATCCAAATAATTGTTGAAAATGCTCTTACTGATTTAAAGGCTAGAAAAGAATTTACATGGGCTACCTTAAGTGTAATGGATGCAGAAACGGGTGCCATAGTTGCTAGTGCTAGTAGTCCAACATTTGACTTGAACAATCTAAATACTCTTGAATCTTATCTAAATCCTTTAGTAGCTTATCAATATGAACCTGGTAGTACAATGAAAATTTATTCATTTATGACTGCTATGGAAAAGGGAATTTATGATGGTGAAAAAAAATATCATTCTGGCTCAATTAAAGTTGCGGATGTCATTATAAGTGACTTTAACAAAGTTGGTTGGGGAGATATTCCTTTTGATACGGGATTTATTTATTCCTCTAATACAGCATCTACGACGCTAGCTCTAGAATTGGGCGTCAAAAACTTAAAAGAGTATTACACTAAATTTGGCTTTGGAAAGAAAACAGGAATTGAATTGCCAGGAGAAGTAGCCGGCGTAGTTAATTTTAAATACAAAAGTGAGCTTGCAAACGCTTCTTTTGGTCAAGGTATTACAACAACTCCAATTCAAAATTTACAAGCTTTATCAATGATTGCTAATGACGGAGTAATGTTAAAGCCATATATTATAGATAAGATTGTTGATGCAAATGGTAAAGTGACATTAAAAAATGAAAGAACTGAACTTGGCCAAATTGTAAAAAAAGAAACAACTGATAAAATGAAGGAACTGATGTATAATGTGGTTTATAATGGTCTTTCTACAGCATATAAAACAGATAATGTGGTTTTGATTGGTAAAACTGGTACAGCTCAAATAGCATCCGAAAAGGGTGGTTACATGACTGGGAAATATGATACAATTAAAAGCTTCGCTGGTATGTTTCCTAAGGATAATCCTAAATATATAGTTTATTTTTCAGTTAAACAGTTAGTTGGTTCAGCTGGTGATATGGGTACTGTATTAAAAAAAGCTATCGAAGAAATCGCAAAATATGCTAAAATTACCACTGTTGAAAGTGACTTGGATTTAAGCAAAATTATTAACGTGCCTAACTATGTATCTAAAAGTGTTGATGAGTTCAAAAGTTTTAGTGATAAAAATAATCTTAATACAGTGATTCTTGGAGATGGAGATACAATCGTTAAACAATATCCGTATAATACAGAGATAGTCTATGATAATAAAGTATTTGTTAAAACAAATGGTGATAATCTAAAAATTCCTGATTTAACTAATTGGAGTAGTAACGATGTCATTACTCTTTGCAAATTTCTAGGTATTAAATATACTTTAAACGGGTATGGATTTGTTAAATCATACAATATTAATAATGGAGACATTATAAATGAAAATACTGAGGTAGTAGTAAATTTGGAACCTTCTTAAAATAAGTGCTAATTGTAATTAATACTTATTTTTTGTATAATTAGGTAATGGAGTGAGAAACATGAAAAAAAGTAATTTTATGGAAGGTGCTGTAATAGCTAGCTTTGCTATTATCCTCACAAAAATAATTGGAGTTTTGTATGTAATTCCTTTTTATAGTATTATAGGTGAACAAGGCGGAGCCTTATATGGATATGCTTATAATATTTATAATGTTTTTTTAATTGTTTCGACGGCAGGTATCCCACTTGCAATAAGCAAAATAACAAGCGAATACAATACTCTTAAAAAGGAAAAAGAAAAGACATATCTTTATCATATTGCGAGCAAATCTATTAGAATTTTCTCGTTATTATCATTTTTACTTTGTTTTATTTTTGCTAAACCATTAGCTCATTTAATAATAGGTGATATTAGTGGTGGAAATACTATTCAGGATGTACAATTTGTTATTAGGTGTGTTTCATTCGCATTATTAGTTGTACCTAGTTTAAGTATTATGAGAGGGTACTTACAAGGACATAAATACATAGCCGCATCAAGTATAAGCCAAGTAGTTGAGCAAGTATCAAGGGTAGCGGTTATCTTAGGCGGTAGCTTTCTTTGTCTAAAGGTATTTCATTTAAAAATCACAACAGCGGTTGGGGTAGCGGTTTTTGGTGCTTGTATTGGTGCATTATGTGCTTATTTTTACTTACTTACTAAATCACGTGGGTTAGAGAAATATGATAAGGCTCATGAATTAAATAAGAATAAGAAAAAAGAAGTAATAAAAAAGGTTATATCTTATATATTACCATTTATAATGATTAGTGTTAGTGGAAGTTTATATAATTCAACAGATATGATTCTTCTTATACGAGGATTAAATAATATTGGCTATAATGCTCAGGACATTGAAAATATTAGTAGTATTTTTACAACTTGGGGTAATAAATTGGTAAGTATTGTAACAGCTTTAGGAACAGGGGTAATAATGAGCCTTTTACCATCAATAGTTAGTTCTTATGTAAAAAAAGATCATGATAAAGTAAACACTGAATTTAATAAAGCTTTACAAATATTGTTTTTTATAATTTTACCAATTTCTTGTTTTGCAAGTGTTTTTGCCAGAGAAATATGGACGATTTTTTATGGGGCAAATAAATTTGGGCCAATAGTTATGAGATATTTATTTGTTGTGGCGTTTTTTGATGCTTCATTCACAATGACTTGTTCTGCTTTACAGGGAATGAACAAAAGAGGAGTTATTTATACATCTGTTTTAATTGGCCTTGGTTTAAATGCCATTTTAGATATACCACTTATATATTTGTTTGATAAACTTCATATATATCCATTCTATGGAGCAATTACCGCAACATTAATTGGATATTCACTATCATTAATGTATGTATTAATTTCTCTTCATAAGTTAGACAACTTAAATTATAGCGATACTTTTAAAAAAATGCCATGGCAATTTCTTAAAACTGGATTAATATTATCTATTTGCTTTTTGATTTCAAGACTTTTTGCAACAGTGGTAAACAGATTTTATTTAATTTTAATTGTTGGGGTTGTTGGAATTTTGTTTGTATTTAGTTATTATTTATTAAACAAAAAGATAATAAATGAAATGCTAGGTAAGGATTTCTTTAAAAAACTATTAAAAAAATAAAACAAGTTAATGTTTTATTTTTTTTGCTAATTTATACGCTTTTAAAGCCAGGTTGTAAATAATATAAATAAATCTGTTTGTGACCAAATCAAATTCACCTAATAGTTCAATTATATCAGGATTAAAACCTTTTTTTATTTCATAAATTCCATAATATTTACCTTTAGGGTTAAAATCTTTAGAAATACCATAAAAGTTACAATATTTTTCACCCTTATCTATAGAATCTTTTATATGCTTAGCATAATAAGAATATTTTGGATAGAAATCTTTGTAAAGAGGGTCAGTTCCACTCATAAATGTAATGCCTTCTTTATTTAAAAAGATTGACATTAATGCCCCGATATAAACATATTTTTTATTTTTAAATCTTTCTTTTTCATTTTTTATTTTTTCGGTTAGTTTTTCTTTTCTTATTATTAATTGTTTTTTTTCATTTTTTAATTTTTCGCCAACATTATATTTTTCCAACTTTATTTTTAATTCTTCTTCTTCTTTATTTAAAGAAGCTAATTCACTGTTTAAATAAGAAAAATATTTTTCAACATCAATATAAGTTATGTAATAGGTTACTTCATCTTTAAAAAGCTTTCTTAATGTTTCATAGTACCAATTAGGGCGGATTATAAAATGATTTTTATCTGCACAAATGCCAAGTATCCGCATAAACTCATTAAACTCATCATCTTTTATTGGACGAGTTACAACACCCATGTTAGAGGATTTATGAATGTTTTTTCTAGTGCTTTTTTGAAAATTGCTTTCAGTTTTTTCATAGTCCTCAAGAAGATTGAAACGACATAGTATTCTTGGTTGTAAAGTTTCAAAGTTTTCGTTGAAGCCAAAATGTTTAAATCCGCATTTAACATAGTTTTGATATTCTTGATTTCCAATCACTTCATCATTAATTTTATAAATAATATTAGGATCAACTTTAAGCATAAATCCATTATTCTTTTTAATATATTTTTTTATTTCTTCTGTGAAATCACTTAGTAATTTATAGTTTTTAGCATCCAATAAGAAACCACGAGGAGAATAAAATAAAGATTTTTTTAAAGGCGTTCTTTTCTCTAAAAGGAGAGTAGCACATATGATATTTTCTTTATCCTTAAAGCCAACATAGTGTGAATACCATCCGGTTTTTTTCTTTAAATCACCCCACGCTGATAATTCATAAATACTTGTTAATTCGTTTTGATGACTAAATTTATCAAATTCTTTTTTGTCTAAAGTTATTAATTTCATTATCTTTTAATCTTTCTATATATTTTTAACATAATTGGTAATAATTTATAAAGAATTTTATTATTTACAAGATCAAATTCACCAATAAATTCAATATATTCATCGCCAAATTTTCTTTTAAAGTCATGAAGATGAGCTAGATTTTTATACTTGGTTTTAGGATCTCCGACTGTACCAAATAAATCATAAAATAGATAACCGTTATTTAAAGCATCTATTATTGAATCATAATAACATCTTGATACTGCAAAAGTGAAATTACCAAGTTCATTATTTCCGATATAAAGGGACCAGGCTTTTTTCTTTGTGTAAACACAAATTAGAGAACAAACTAAAATATCTTTATCTTCATTTTTGTTAAATATTTCTTTTTCTTTTTGCTTTCTTTCTAATTGATTTTTTAAATCTGCGGCATGTTTTTTATCTTTTTCAATTTTTGAAATTAACTCTTGTTCTTCCTTTGTTAATTTATCATAGACCTTTTTAGGATTTAAATAGGCATTAAAATATTTAACATTGTTGTATTTAGAAAATTCCTCGGTAAAAGCTTTATAATATTCTTCGCTATACGAATGAAAACCATCTTTGTTACTATTATATTGAATTAAATTATAAAAATCATGTACACATTTATTATTATCTATTCTTAAATCATAGTTATAACTTCTTTTTACACTTTTTAAAAAGCTTTTGTTAAATATGTTATCTAAATCTTCTTTGGTTTTGTTTTCTAAATTAATTCTAAAAGTATATCTTGGTTGATTGCCTTCATATAGTTTATTAAATCCTTTGTGTTTATATCCCAAACTTAATAAATAATCATATAAATCGTAATTATTTTCACCATCAATTTTTTTAGCGTTTTCATCAATTGTTTGATATTTTATATCGGGATCAATTTTAACATAAATAATTTTATTGGCTTTCATATATTTTTTTATTTCTTCGGTAAAAGTCTTTAAAAGTTCTTTGTTTTTAAAATCTATTACATAACCTCGTGGAGAGTATATATAACTATATTTAAAAGGCAATGATTTTTTTAAAAATAAAGCTGCACATAATAGTTTGTTGTTATCGTCTTTAAGTCCGACAAATATAGGATCTTGTTTTTTGCCTTTTTTAGCAAAGCACCCCCATGCATAGCTTTCTAGAAAATGAGCTTTGACATGATTTTCTTCAAACTCAACATATTCTTTTTCACTAATATCTGTTACAAATTTCATTATTTTCACCATGTTAATTTTACCATATATATACATAAAATGTAAACCAACTTGATAATCATAAAAATTATTCATATAATTAAAAAAGGGGGATTTAGAAATGGATTACAATGTAATATCTGATAACTATGATAAATATATTAATACTTGTATCGAAACAATTTTAAATAAACATTTTACAATTGATGAAATATCTCTTTCAAGAAATTATATTTTAGCTAGTGATATAGAGGATGATGAATTTATCACATTAATTAAAAAACATCGTTTAGAGATGATTAATAATAAAATAGAGCATACTAAAAGAGTGGTTAAAAATATAATAAGTATGAGCGAAAAAATGAATCTTTCTGTTGATTTTACTAAAATAGTTAAGACAACGGCTCTTTTACATGATATAGGTAGGTTTGCTCAAGTCTTATTTTCGGATACTTTTATAGATAGTTACGCTTTTAAAGATAAAGAATTTCATAATCATGCTGAATTTGGCGCCAAGATTTTAAATGATGGCGAATTCGTAAATTTGGGTGGCGATTTAAAGCATTTACCAATTGTCTATCTTGCAGTACTTCATCATCAGGATCAGTACTTAAAAGGATATCTTGCCAGTAAAATAGATGATAGTTTTAATAACTTAGACGTTGAAGATTTATTAACGGGAAGTCTTGATTTAAATGAATCTGAAAAATTAATAGTGGCTTTATTAACTCAAATGGTAAAAGATGTTGATATGCTAGATATTATTTATCAAAGACTGACCGGAGATATTCCTCTAGAAAGAGAATGGATTTTAAAAAAGAACAAAAATGGATTAGATAACCTTGCTTTAGCATGGGGTGTTTCAGTTGATGATATATTAGAATACAATAAGATTAGTAAAAAGGATACTTTATTAAATGATGAAATAAAAATACCAGTCAAAAAAATTCCAGATGAAAAGTTTTTTGTGGCTGATGATATAAAAAGAGCAATTTATAATGGTGATGATATTGATTTAAAGACGTTGCAAAGTCGAGATGATTTTACCTTTATTACGGCTCATTGGTGGGTATTGTATCATTTTTTAAAGAACATAAGTTTTACTTCTAATTTGATGGTGTTACAAGAAACCAATTTATTAGATAAGCTTTATGAAAAGTTTCCACCAAGATTTAAGCCTCATATGGAAGAAATTATTGAATATGCAAAAGAAGTTTTACTAAAAGAAACTATAGAAAATAGTGATAATTTAATATATGTAAGAAGAAAGGCTTACTAATATTTACACAAATTTGACAAATGTTAAAAAAAGTGCTATAATCTTGTCAATATTGGGGGGTGAAATTATGGATATGATTGTAACAAAAAGAGAAGTACTTTTATGTATTGAAGAGCAAATTAATTATTTGATGACTAAAAAAAATAGTTATGATTTGGATTTATATTATCATCATAACCGCTCTTACGATAGTGCTTCTTTTGTTTTATTAAATGGACTTTTGTCTAAAAGAAAATTATACGAAGTCCAAGGAAAAGTGCTTGATAAAGAAACAATAGAAAGAAGAAGTGATCCTGCGTGCGCTAATGGAGTGGATTACATTTCTCTTGCTAAAACAGATCTTAAAGACTTATATCGTGATGAGTGGGAGTATGATCCAAGAAAACCATATAGAGTAGACTTTTTAATTAGCGATGATGTAAAAGCAATGAGGTATACTGAAAACTATGGAAATGAATTTTTAGCAAGTGGTATTATTACCAACGATTATTTCAGATTTCTAGATATCAGAATTTTAGAATGTATAAACGTTTTAAAATCTCAGAAAGATCCTTTATATGAAAAAATCGTAAGTATGTATAATAGAATAAGTGAAATTGCTAAAAGTATTATTGATTCAAAAAAAGATATATATCTTAGAGAAGCAAGTGATGAGATATATACTCTAGATTTGAAAAAAGCAGCAAACCTACCGACTTTACAATTAAAAAATAGAATATAAACATATAATTAATTGGTGATTATATGTTTTTTAATGATATACATACTCGTATAAGATATGTTTTTTTAGTAATAATTTGTCTTTTCATAATAATTATTTTTAAAGTATTTTATATTCAAGTATTTCAGTATGATAAGCTTAAAAACTTAGCTGAAAGTTTATGGAGTAGGGAACTACCAATTGGCGCTGATCGAGGAATTATTACCGATCGAAAAGGAAGAGAGCTTGCAAGTAACATTACTACAACAAGTTTAGTATTTGTTCCCAGACAAATTAAAAATAAAGAAAAGGTTGCAACTGATATTGCAAAAATTTTAAATGTTTCAAAAGATGAAATATTACGTCATGTAAGTAAAAAAACTAGTATAGAAAGGGTTCATCCGGAGGGAAGACAGTTAAGTTATGAAGTTGCTGAAAAAATTAGCTTTCTTAATTATGATGGCGTTTACTTAGTTAAAGAGAGTAAAAGACACTACCCATATGGTAATTTACTTTCTCATGTCTTGGGATATGTTGGTATAGATAACCAAGGATTATCAGGGTTAGAACTTTATTATGATAAATATTTAACTGGTGAAAATGGTGCCATAAAATATTTTTCGGATGGTCAGGGTAATAGAATAAATCTTTCGGAAGTTTATGTTGCTCCAACATCTGGAATAAGACTTCAAACAACCATTGATTTGGATATTCAACTTGCTGTAGAAAATGAGTTATCAAATGTTATTACAAAATATAATGCGGAACATGCTACAGCTATTGTTATGAATCCTAAAACTGGTGAAATATATGCTATGGCAAGTAGACCAGATTTTGATAGCAATAATTATAAAAACTATAGTACTGATACTATAAATAGAAATCTTCCAATATGGATGACTTATGAACCAGGAAGTACTTTTAATATTGTAGCATCCGAAAACAATATGTAATATTAAATGAAATTCTTTTGGATTATATCAAATATATTATATACATATATTTTTGCTTAAATGTCAGTTGACAAAAATATATATAAATTGTATATAAATTATAGAATATTTTTTTGCCAAAGGTTTTAATTAAATATTTATATTGGATGTGATAAATGGTATGAAAATTTTTATGATAAGGCATGGTAAAGCTGATTATAGTTATGGCGATGCTCATAATTTTATTGGTCATGGACATGATTTGGCTAAATTAAATGAGGAATATATTGAAGATGTAGTAAAAACAGCTAAAGATTCACGCTTGAAAGAAGCAACACTTATTGTTTCATCACCATACACAAGAGCATTGCAAACGGCGGCAATTATATCAAAGGAAACAGGATTAGATATAAAAATAGAACCTGATTTGAGAGAGTGGGAGCCAGATAAAACCTATCAATATAAAGCTAAAGAGATGAAAGAATATTATAAAGATTATATTAAAAACGATGGTATACCACCAGTGAATAGGATAGTAAATTGGGAATCAAAGGAACACTTGAAAAAAAGAGTTCAAACTGTAATTGATAAGTATAATAATTATGAATGTATTATTTTTGTTTTTCATCAAATGGCAATTCAATCAGTAACGGGGATTGAAAATATATCTCCAGCTGAAATTATTGAGATTATACAATAGTAAAAATATGCAACATTACATGTTGGTTTTATTTCCTGTTTGTTTTGATAACTGGAAATTTGTTGAAGATATATTAAAAGAAAACATAATAATCATTGATGAAAAGCAAAAAGAGTTAAATAGTGAGGAAAAGTTTAGATTAATTTATACCTTATACCAAGGTGAATCTTGGATAGGTAATGATAACAATAACTGGGAAGGGATAAAATATAAAATGAATTCTTGCTTTGATAGTAAAATTAATTCTGTGAAATTTTTTTATGTTTTTTCAACAGAAAATAAAGTAAGAGAAATTAAGCAAGAAGTAAGAAATTTTTGTAAACTAGGAAATCATTCAATACATTCAGTTGATGATGAAAAATTGTCAAAGAAATTAAGAAAAACGTATTTTTAAAATACTTTAGAAATGTCTTATAAATATAATCAGTAATCAGATTTATTTTGAAATCATACACTTCCATTAGTGGAGGTGTTTTTATATGATTAAAACCCCGAGAATAACCGCCCTTGAGTATGAATTGATAATTAATAAAAAATTATATGATAAAGGCATTATAACCGAACAACAATATGAGGAAGTTTGTAAGATGATTTACAAAAAAATTAGTTGCTGTAGCAAAGAAATAAAAAATTGATATGGAGAAAAACTATGAATTTTTATAAAGCTCGAGAAGAAGTCTTAAAAGGCAAAAATATTGCTGATTTACCTTTAAGAGTTACATTTTATGCTCGTGTTTCTACTGAAAGTGATGAACAATTGAATTCCTTAGATAATCAAATAACATTTTTTGAAAATTATATTAAGTCAAATAAAAACTGGATTTATGTAGATGGTTATATTGATGAAGGAATTAGTGGTAGTACTGTAAAAAAGAGGAAAAGGTTTTTACAAATGATTGAAGACGCCAAATCCGGTTTTTTTGATTTGATTGTTACGAAAGAAGTTTCTAGATTTTCGAGAAACTTATCAGACAGTATTAAATATACACAAGAATTACTTTCTAATGATGTTGGTGTGTATTTTCAATCTAACGGAATAAACACTTATGATCCAAACTCTGAATTTATACTTAATATGATGGGAAGTGTTGCACAAGAAGAAATTAAAAGGCTTTCGTCTCGTGTTAAATGGGGACATAAAGAAGCAATGAAAAAGGGTAGAATTTTAGGATCAAGTTCAATTACGGGTTACAAAAAAAATGATGCTAAATTGATTGTTGTGCCAGAAGAAGCTCAGAAAATAAAGAAAATTTTTGAATTATATTCAACTGGAAAGTATGGATTTTCTAAGTTAGCTATGGAACTTCATAAACAGGGTATAAATAATGGCAAAGGAAATATCTATGATAAAGATACTTTAAAAAGAATAATACAAAATCCTAAATATAAAGGCTTTTATCGTGGGCATACTACGGAAATCATTGATTACAGAACTAAACTAAGAGCTTATATACCAAAGGAAGAGCAGATCATTTATAAGGATGAAACAATTCCGGCTATTGTTAGTGAAGAATTATGGAACCGCACAAATGAGATATTAGATAATAGAAGTAAACTAATGAAGACAAGTAATGGAAATGCAAAAAGAGCTGAGAAAAAATATTGTTACACATCAAAGATATTCTGCTGTGATCATAATGTATCATACCAAAGAATGGCAAATAAAAGAAAACAGACAAAAATCAGATGGGCTTGTGGTAATTATATTAGATACAGATTAGACGCTTGTGAAAGTCCAATAATTGCAGAGAGTGATTTGAATAATATTTTTAGAATTATAATGAGACAAGTATTTAACAGTGATGAAATTATAAAAGAAATGCTAGATTATTATAAGAATCTAAGAGTTGATAATAATTATCAATATAAAATCATTAAAATTAAAAATGAAATAAAAGATATAGAAGCAAAAAAAGAAAAATTATTAGAACTAAATTTGGATGGTAGTATCAATAATCTTGAATTTAAGAATAGAAATGATAAATATAATGAAGAAATAACAATGCTTAATACAAAAATAAGCAAAATAGAACAAGAAAAAATTATAATGTTAGAGAGCTTTGATAACCCAAAAGTTATAGAAAAAGCTATAAAAGAGCAGGTTTGTTATGAAAATAATGTTAATGAGTTTGTAGATGAATTTTTAGAAGAAGTTATTGTTTATAAAGAAAACAATGATAGGCATAAATTAATATTAAAAATATATCTAAATTTATTAAGAAAGATACTTCCGATTGAAAAAGGTGCTAGGCATATTAGTGATGATAAGTCACTACCAATATTTAAAATATTAGATTTAGAGAGAACAAGTTTTAAAAAAAATAATTTTAAGATATATGTATATTTGAGTTAAAGTGCATTTTAGATCTTCGTATAACTTATTATATGAGGATTTTTTCTTATATTTAGGTATCGTTTTCGGAGGTTATTTTCAAAATAATAACTCTAGCATCTAGTATTGAGGAAAAAACTGTTGATTTATTTAAAGAGTCATATCATGATTCTGGTTCTATTAAAGTAGAAGGAGCAACACTGCATTGTTGGAAACATGGTGGACATGGCACTGAGACATTTTTAGAAGTGGTAGAAAACTCCTGCAATCTTGGTGTTACTACGAGAACATTTTTAAGTTCTTTAATTACCCCTTAAATGGTATTAAATCATTAGATATTATGGAAGTCTATACTACCAATGATTTTGCCTATAATGGTAATATATACCACCCAGAGCTTGATTTTAAAAAGCCAAAAGGATGTTTGAGCTATACTTCAAATCATGTAAAGGATAGTAGAAAAATAAACAATCGTTCTTATGATATTAACACTAGTAATTATAAAAAATTAATTACCAACAAAGATGCCAAAGTAATAGAGTTATATGATGATTTAGAATTTTATTATTATTTATATTATTTCTATAATCTAAAAATAACCATCCAGCACTATTCCAAGATTTATCAAAACTATGTGTTAAATAATATTTATTATCGTTTGCTTGTACAAATGGATAATTTATATTAGTGCCATTTACTTGTATCCAACCTTTAACATTATTATTAATTTTTTTTAATTCAGAAAAATCAACATTAAGCATATTCATTTTAATATAATCCCAGTAAGGATTAAATTCTGGTATTTCTTCTTCTTGTTCTATTATTTCTGTATTTTCTGTATCAACTACTTCCGTAACTTTAATTTCTTCTTGTATATCTTCAATTTGTTTATTAGTTTTATTAGAATCGTTTTTCCAAACAACTATATTTACAATAGAATAAATTAATAGTAATAAAGAGATAATTATAATTATTGATAGTATAATTTTATTTTTTTTATTCACTATTTATCACCAAATATAATCTAACAAAATTATAGTTAAAAGTCATTATTTTACCTAAAAACTGATAACATTATTTAAATATTTTGTAAAATATATTATAATAGTATTAGTTATTACTTATTACTTATTTTTTTAAGAAAAGAGGTGGATAATACTATGAATAAGTTTATTACATTTTTATTTGCTATATTGTTCACTATTTGGA